>CAKZGI010000075.1 GCA_936914905.1 uncultured Trichormus sp.
ATCTATGCCTGCCCGCCCTACCCTACTTTTACCGCTTCAATCGCCGCCGATATACAGCGATCCTTCTGTGACAAAGATTTATAGTATCGTTGCATTTTAACTTCAATTTCACCAGGGTCAGAGCGCATCATCTACCAGTTCTCCATCTACCCTTCTGCTGTATAGATATTATATATATTATTGATTGGCACTCTTAATTTAATCCACTTTCCTTAGTCAGAGAAAGTAACTGGCGCGGTATTGTGGAGGTATGTCCGGTGGTTTTTAGATCCAGCCCAAATGCCATCAGGAATGCCTATGTGGCTATCATTAGGAGGCAACAAAAACCAACCCTTACCAGTACCTCCTTCACCATGAGTCGCAACGGTAACGCCATTACCCTAGCGAAAGGATTTTATGAAGAAGGTGTACATAGTCTTTCCGACTTCAAAAAATACCTTCTCAAAACCCGCGATCAAATACACAGAATGGGTGTAGTACATCCAGCATCCATGCACAATTTACTCCTCCGTTATTAGTTAGCAGCAGGAGCAATTGCTCCTAATTTTGATATAGAAATGAAAAATATTCCCCCTCGCCAAATGGTAGTAGATTTAAAAGGCGGGACTATTGACGGTTATTGTGTAGGTGAACCTTGGAACTATCGCGCCGCAATAGAAGATTCAGGTTTTACAATTGCCACAGATTTAGAAGTTTGGTTAGGGCATCCTCGTAAAGTTTTAGGTGTACGGGAAGACTGGGGTAATAATTAGCCAAACACTCATATCGCCTTAACCAAAGCTTTATTAGAAGCTTGTCAATATTGTGCTAGTTCCAACGATTCCCAAGAAGTCAGACAAGTTTTAGTTGGTCGAGAACATGTTAGTACCGACATTAATTTTATCCAAATTGAAGATCCAGATGGTGTAAATACTTGCAATTTATATCATCCCATGCGCGAGTATGCCCATCATCAATTTTACGGTACATCTGCTATTAACCGCCCCAGTCGTACCGAGCAAATTTGGATTATGATACAGTTAGCGCGGTGGGGTGAAACTCCCTTTCCTCGTAACTGGGTGGAAATTGTGGAAAGAGTTTGTCGAGTTGGTGTGTTTAGCACCGCTGCTAGAGAACTAGGTTTAGATATCAGTTAAACTCGTCAACCTATTCAATTATTTGATGGTAAACTCTTCAACGCTAATGATCCTTTTGCCTATCTCACCAGGTTAGAAATTAAAGGCAATTTTTCTGTGGCGGAAGTGGTTATTGATACTCCTAGAAAAATAGCAGCTTAATCAATTCAAAATACAGTAGATTGCATATCAATGAGGTACAGAATCTAAATTGAAACCTAGATAGCAAGAGAGTTTTACTCCTGACTCCTGACTCCTGCTGTATTGTCTACGGTAAACAAAATTTATCGTTTCTTGTTTAATTTCTCATTTCTCGTTCCCATACAGAGTATGGGAATGAATTATGGAAGAATCTACCTTCCTTGATATTAGAGGTAGAGCCTCATGATAGCATTCCCAGTTTCTGACTGGGAAAGAAATAAATTACCAATTACTAATTACCAATTACCAAACTATGCAAAACCGTACCCTAACTTCTACCAAATCATCTACCCAAATTAACAGCAGTCAATCTTTTTTAAAAATTCAAGACGTTTGCAACGTTTATCCCACCAAGAATGGACTATTTACCGTCCTTGATGGTGTTAATCTCAACGTTGAACAAGGGGAATTTCTTTCCGTTATCGGCCACTCTGGTTGCGGTAAATCAACCCTTTTAAACATGCTTTCTGGTTTTAACTTTCCTCCCACCGGACAAGTCCTGTTAGAAGGAGAACCAATTACTAAACCTGGTCCAGATAGAATGGTGGTTTTCCAAAACTATGCGCTGTTACCTTGGTAGACTGCATTTAAAAATATTTATTTGGCTCTAAATGCAGTTTACCCGACTAAACCAGAAGCTGAAAAACGGGCGATTGTCCCTGATCATTTGGCAATGGTGGGTTTAGCTGATGCAATGGAAAAGAAGCCCCTCCAAATGTCTGGGGGGATGAGACAGCGTGTTTCTATTGCTTGTCCTTTGGCTATTCGTCCCAAGGTGTTCATTTTAGATGAACCTTTTGGTGTTTTAGATGCTATCACCAAGGAAGAGTTACAGGAAGAGTTGTTGAAAATCTGGAATGATAACCTTTGTTAGGTGTTGACGATTACTCATGATATTTATGAGGCTTTGTTTTTGGCTGATAAGTTGGTAATTATGACCAACTTATCAGCCAAAATTGGGGAAGTGATGGAAATTCCTTTTTCTCGACCACGGGATAGAGCAAGAATTATGGAAGATCCTCAATATTACCAACTCCGTAACTATGCGCTAGACTCTCTGTTTAGCTGCTTTGCTCATGATGATGTAGGTTAATCAACATTAGGGCGAACTAAAGTTCGCCTATATATTTACAAAATAGATATTAAGGTCGGCTAAGAAATCCTCTTGGCAAATTTTTTTATGGCTGATGACTACGACGAATTTCTGTAATTTGGTCTGCTACATCCAATAATGATTTGGGCATTTCCGGTCCACTCAGAATGATATCAACATAAGGAGGGCGTTTTGTTAGAAATGCTAAAACCTCCGATTCTGGAATTAAGCCAAAGTTAATAGCTAAACTTAACTCATCCAAAACAACAAGAGAATACTTCCCTTCAGATACGACTGTTTGTGTATATTGCCACAATTGTTGTAAGGCTTGATTTTCTATTTCGTCTAGGTGTGACGTATCAATACAACGTACTAAATCACAGCGAATCCAATCTAAATTTTGCCCCATTTGGATCGGTTTATCTTGTCCTTGAAGAATACCACCTTTGAGGAACTGCACTATTAAGACTGGTGTACCTTGACCAGCGATTCTTAGCACCTGAGACATAACGCTAGTAAAAAAGTTACGGTGGGAACTGGTGAAAACCTGCACTAGTCCCTGGACTGAGTATGGTAAGCTAAGAGTCGAATTAATACTGGGGGTGTCTAGTTGGGCAACCATAGGGCTAAGTTTAAAAAGTGACAATAAATTAAATAGCTTCTGATAGTAGTAAACACAGATTTAGGCTGTATAATCAATTTGTTTTTTAATGACTAGTGTATTGTTTGATTAGCATTCTTAGTCAAACACTAGATTTAGTCTGAAGTCAAGAGGGATTTTTATTGAGATTTTAGTTTTTTACTGGAAAGTAGTTGTAAAAATACAAACAAACAATTGGTGGTGTCTATATAGAAAATAATTGGCTTTGTCATGAGCGTTAGCCAGATGGTAACAGGGTTAAAAGTTGTTTGTATGTAAGAATTCAGGAGTCAGGAGTCAGAATATTTGAGAAATTGGTTAATTATCAAAAAGGTATTTTTGGCGTTAGCCTGAAAAAGCTGACTGCTGATCCCTGTTCGCGTAGCGTGCCATTAGGCATTAGCTGAATGCTTACATTTGTAAGTCTATTTTATTATTAGTTGATGTCCTAAATAAGTAGGTAGAGACAAAGAAACATAACTATGTAACAAAATGTAAATTACTTGAAACCCTTGGGACTGCTTGATTCCCCTTTGCTGCATTCGCCATGACATAGTTATCAATTTTTCCACCCACCTACTTATCTTTAGCGATCGCTGTTAATTAAAAATTAAAGATAGGGGCTAACAAATCCTGGAAATAGTAGGTTTATCATTCTATTTGCGAAACACAGAGGGAGAAAATAAATAAATTTAAGATGATGAGGAGTAAATTGTTGTGAAATTGGTAATTTTAGGATGTTCAGGATCGGGGAAAAGCACTCAAGCAAAAAAGCTCTGCAAATACTTTGATGTTCCTCTGATTTCAACGGGTGAGATTTTACGGGAAGCTATATTATTTGATGGTAATTCCAGCAATAGCTATGGTGAAATAGGTGATTTAGTTAGCTAAGCTAAACCTTATGTTGAAAAAGGGGAATTAGTACCAGATGAAATGATGATTGAATTTATCAAAGTTGGGCTTAAGCGGGAGGATATTAATTGTGGGTGGATATTATAAAGTTATCCTCGGACTGCTTTTCAAGCTGAAGAATTAGATTTTTTGCTCGACACTTTGGAACAAAAATTAGATTGGGTAATTTATCTGCAAGTGTCAGAGGCAGTGATGGTTAGTCGTTCTTTAGGGCGATCACTCCCAGATGATCAACCAGAAATTGTCTAGCGGCGTGTAGAATTATTCTACAGATCGCCTAGTCCTATTTTAGGATACTATGACCGTCGTCGCCGTCCGTTAACTATCAATGGTGATGATTCCCTAGAACAGGTACAGCCGAATATTCTTAATTTACTTGGGTAGTTCGAGGTAGGGGTGTAGGGGAAGAATATTCTATTACCTATTACCTTTTTTCACTGATAACTGATATTTGAGGAAATTCCCATGGCTTGGCAGCGTCCCGACGGACGAAATTCTTACGAACTTCGTCCCTTAAGTTTTTATCCTAATTTCACCCGCTTTGCTTCTGGTTCAGTTTTGGCTAAATGTGGTGATACGCAGGTACTTTGTACTGTTACCGTCTCTGATAGTGTGCCTCAGTTCTTAAATGGGACTGGTAAAGGTTGGTTGACGGCTGAGTATAGGATGTTGCCATCGGCTACTCAACAACGACAGGAAAGGGAATTATTGAAATTATCGGGACGAACACAAGAAATCCAACGTTTAATTGGACGCAGTTTAAGAGCAGCTTTGGATTTTGAGGTGTTGGGAGAACGGACGCTGATTATAGATGCTGATGTGTTGCAAGCTGACGCTGGGACAAGAACAACAGCAATTACAGGCAGTTTTGTAGCTTTAGCTCATGCTATTTCTCAATTATTGCAGCAGGGAGTTTTAGAGCGATCGCCTCTGTGTGGACAAGTGGCAGCAGTTTCCGTTGGTTTATTGGCAGGAGAAGCATTTTTGGATCTTAATTACATTGAAGATGTAGCTGCAACCGTCGATTTTAACGTAGTTATGAATCAAAACTTGGAAATTATAGAAGTCCAGGGAACAGCAGAGGAAGGTAGTTTTAACCGTCAGCAATTGAATAAGTTGCTGGATGTTGCCGAACAAGGAATTCAGGAATTATTAATTGCTCAACGGGATGCCATTACTAATTGGAATACTCTGATAGGAAATTAAGATGCAATATTTCCCGTCAATGGTCACTTGTGTTGAATACTAACAAATAACAAAAGTCAAGACTAATGGCGGTAAACTTGCAACCAACTAAAAATCCAGAGCAATTGTGGATTGTCCGCTGTTTGTCCACAGTGCTGCTCTTTGGTCAAATCTCGCTACATATACTTCAAGGAAAAACCTATTATCGTAAGGTTTTGGGACATACAGTTACAGCTGGTCCGGCTTCCCTGCCACCAGTTCTCCTCGTTAGTGGTTTTGCAGGAATGATTTTCACCATTCAAACAGCCAGAGAATTAGTGAGATTTGCTGCTGTGGAAAATGTGGGAGGTGCTTTTGCTTTGGCTTTTTGCCGAGAATTACCACCAATCTTGACCGCTAGTATTATCGCCGGACAGGTAGGTTCAGCATTTGCCGCAGAAATAGGAGCAATGCGAGTAACAGAACAGATTGATGCTCTTTATATGCTCAAAACTGATCCCATTGATTATCTCGTCCTACCAAGAGTCATTGCTTGCTGTTTGATGATGCCTTTGATGATGATTTTCGCTGTAATTATGGGCATCACAGGTGGAGCTTTTGCAGCATCATATTTTTATCAAGTTCAACCAGAAACATTTTTAGAATCAGTCCGAGATTTTTTAACACCTTCAGATGTTTTTATTATTTTGCTCAAAGGGTTAATCTTTGGACTGATAGTTGCAGTTAATGGTTGTAGTTGGGGACTGACTACCAAAGGAGGGGCTAAGGAAGTAGGAGAATCTGCTACAACGGCAATTGTCACTACGTGGGTAGCCATTTTTATCATGGATTTTATACTGGGTTTAATACTATTTGAGAAGCCGATACTTTAACAGTTAACAGTTAACAGTTAACAGTTAACAGTGATTAGTTATAAGATAATAGACTCAAGTTGCTGGTTATAACAGTAATGGGGAAAGAAAAGGGTGTAGGGGAAGAATCACCTCTTGCGTCCTTAACTACTGATAGCGTTCCCTATGGGAAGCCTGCTACACAGATTGTACTGTAGGCGTAGCGATCACCATACTCCTGCCTCCTGACTCCTGCCTCCTCATGATCTTAAAAGTTTCAAAAGTTAAAAAGGGAAATAGTCAGAAGTTAGGTATTGTATTGCTGGAAGCCAGCTATGTGATGATGAAGCCATGAACAAAACGGTTGAAGTTTTACCGGATCTGCCTGCGCTGGTAGCACGGGCGCTAGATTTGATCCTGTCCAAATTGGAAACTGCTATTCGGGAACGGGGGCAATTTACTATTGCTTTATCTGGTGGCACCACACCCAAGCCGTTGTACGAAGCAATTGGCTGTTCAAACCTGCGTTGGGATAAAATTCATGTGTTCTGGGGAGATGAACGTTATGTACCACCAAATCACCCTGATAGCAATCAATTGATGGCGCGTGTTGCATGGCTAGACCGCGTAGCTATTCCCCCAACGAATATTCACGCCATACCAACTTTATCAGGCAATCCAGCAGTAGATGCGGCTAAACATGAACGGCATCTACAAGAATTTTTCAATTCTCCACCGGGAAACTTTCCTGCTTTGGATGTAGTTTTACTGGGAATGGGTGATGATGCCCATACTGCATCTCTGTTTCCGCACACAGAAGCTCTTAAAGTGAGCGATCGCTTGGTAACTGTGGGTAATAAAGATGATAATCTTCGTATCACTTTCACTTACCCATTGATCAACGCTGCACGGAATGTAATTTTCTTAGCTGCTGGTGCTAATAAACGACCTGCTTTAGCTCAAGTTTTTGCACCAGTCGCTGATGATTTTGCTTATCCATCCCGCTTAATTAGACCCCAAGGAGAATTGTTATGGCTGCTAGATGCAGCCGCAGGTTTGGAACTCAGACCCTAAATCAGTTAACTGATAACTGCTTGCCAGAATATATTTTACGATGACCTTGACAAAGGCTTAAATCCATGATCGTCTGCCCGAATTGCAATCATCCCAATCCAGACGGCGCTGTTCAGTGTGAAGCTTGCTACACACCTTTACCAGCGACTACTAACTGTCCCAGTTGTGGGGCAACCGTGCAAGCAGATGCTGCTTTTTGTGGTCAGTGTGGTTATAACCTACACTCTAATGCTGTCGCAGTAGAAGCAACAGTAGTAGGATCAACGATGACGCCCGATATTCCTCTGGAAGTGCCACCGTTGGTTACTCCTGATCCAATATTAGAGCTTTTACAACCGGATGCCCTGGGACTAGGCGCTCCTACTAGTTCTACTCTACCCCCAACAGTAGTAGCAGTAGCCCCACAACCTATCCCAACACCAGCACTGGTTCCACTTCCAGAAGCAGTTGCACCACCAGCACCCGTTCCGCCTCCAGAAGCAGTTGTACCACCTGTACCAGTTCCACCTCCAGCAGTTGCACCACCTGTACCGGTTCCACCTCCAGAAGCAGTTGCACTAGCTGTACCAGTTCCACCTCCAGCAGTTGCACCACCTGTACCGGTTCCACCTCCAGAAGCAGTTGCACCTCCAGCACCGGTTCCACCTCCAGAAGCAGTTGCACCTCCAGAAGCAGTTGCACCTCCAGCACCGGTTCTGCCTCCAGAAGCAGTTGTACCACCTGTACCAGTTCCACCTCCAGAAGCACCTGTGGTAACTGCGTCTAGAACCCAATTACAGCAAGTAGTAGCGCGGCTATTCCATGTTCAGAGTAATCAAGAAATTGAATTACCGCAAAATCTCTCTGTGATTCATATCGGTAAACCTAATGACCGCATTCCCCCAGATATAGATGTGGCTGGATTTCCCAATTCAGAAATTGTTTCCCGGATTCATTCAGATATCCGTGTTGAGGGAGATGCTCACTATATAGAAGATGTGGGTAGTTCTAACGGCACCTATATTAATAATTTGCCGCTATTACCAGGGAACAGACACCGCTTACGTCCAGGCGATCGCATTAGTCTGGGTAAGGGAGATTTGGTAACTTTCTTATTTCAACTCTCTTAGACGAATAATTCGTAATTCATAATAGTGGCGGAGGCACTATGTGCCTCCGCCACGCTGTGCGAACGCTTTAGCGATAGGTAATTCGTAAGTTATAATTACTCATTATTAATTACGAATTACGATTAATTATCAGGAATATCATCCATGAAAGAACCAAACGATTTTCAACCTTTGTTATCTCAAGAAGCTCCTCCAGAAGTTGAACGAATGGGGCTAACATGGCTAATAGGCCAAAAAAATCCATTGAACTGATTGACTAAACAAATCGCTCTTTCCTGAGTCAGGTTGGGTTTTAACTTGCGTCCCCAAGGGGGTGGAAAAAAACTATATAATTAGGGCTTGCTGATAGCGTAGCGTGGCGTTAAGCCATATAAACAGAAAACCTGTATAACTCAAGAGTTTCAGGGGTTGAAAAGGTGAATAAGGTGCAAGGAATAAGCCTTGAAACCATCACAAACCAATTGCCAGTGCCCCAGGCAATAGCGTAGCGTGGCGTAAGCCATAGCCAATCACTTTCCCAGATTCAATACTATTCTTACCTCCTTCTAATTCTCCCTCCTGACTCCTGACTCATAGCCTTTACGAAAAGACTTTTTCAGTAAACCCTAATTACAGTCCTTCACGCAAACCCACAGCAATTTTACTATGTTTTTCAATTTGTCCCATTACTTGTTTTGCACGCTTTATTACCACCGTCGGTAAACCTGCTAATCTTCCTGCTTCAATACCATAGGATTTGTCAGCACCACCTGGTTGAACTTGATGTAAAAAGATAATTTGATCAGGTAATTCTTTCACAGTAACTTGATAATTAGCAACATTAGAAACAATACTCGCTAGTTCATTTAATTCATGATAGTGAGTTGCAAAAATTGTCCGAGATTTAATCTCCACTGCTAAATATTCTGCTACAGCCCAAGCTATTGAAAGACCATCAAATGTTGCTGTTCCACGGCCAATTTCATCTAACAAGACTAATGATTTACCAGTTGCATGATTGAGAATATTTGCAGTTTCATTCATTTCTACCATAAATGTAGATTGACCTGTTGCTAAATCGTCTACAGCACCTACACGGGTAAAAATGCGATCGCACACTCCCAACTTAGCAGAACGCGCCGGCACAAAACTACCAACCTGTGCCATCAACTGAATTAACCCCACTTGACGTAGATAACAACTCTTGCCACTCGCATTCGGCCCTGTGAGAATGACTAAATCAGGTGATTGGTAATTAGGTTCATTTCCAGTCCCCAATTTTGTCGAGTTAGGAACAAAAAACCCTGCTGGTAACGATTGTTCCACTACTGGATGACGACCATCAATAACCTCAATTTCCCGTCCTTCCACCATTTCCGGACAACAGTAACCTTGATCTACCGCTAACTCAGCTAATCCGCATAATACATCAGCAGCAGCTACAGCACGGGAAATATTACGAATGGTTTCCGCGTGAGAACCCACTTCATCCCGCAAAGCGGCAAAAATCTCATATTCCAACTGATTTAAGTCATCTCGCGCTGTGAGAATCCGTGCTTCTCGTTCTTTCAGGTCTGGAGTAATGTATCGTTCCTCGTTCGTCAGAGTTTGCTTACGGATGTAATTATCAGGTACTTGGTCAGATTTGGAACGAGAAATACTAATATAGTAGCCAAAGGTTTTATTAAATCCTACCTTTAAAGTCGGGATTCTTGTTCTCGCTCTTTCATCAACTTCTAGATTTGCAATCCATTGTTGATCCGCTTCTACAGTAGCTTTTCTTTCATCTAAGAGCGGGTTGATCCCGGGGCGAATCAAACTACCTTCTTTTAGATGGATTGGTGGTGATTCTACGATGTGAGCGTGTAACTTTTCTGCTAATTCTTCTAGTACAGGTGGTACTTTTTGCAAAGCTTTCAAGAATGGCGATCGCGCATATTCTACTATACGAGATAATTCAGGTAAACTCGAGAAGGAATCAGCTAAAGCTATTAAATCCCGTGCATTGGCTGTTCCTGAACCTGCACGACCTGTTAAACGTTCTAAATCATAGATTTTCCTTAATAATGTTCGTAAATCCTGACGTAAAGGAGTATTTTCACATAATTCTTGAATGGTATATTGTCGCGCTCGAATGCCTTTAATATCAAGTAGCGGTTGTAATAACCATCTTCTTAAGGCTCGTCCACCCATGGCTGTGCTAGTGCGGTTTAAAGCCCATAACAAAGAACCGTGAAATGTGCCATCGCGCACGGTTTGGGTAATTTCTAAGTTGCGTCGGGTTTGGTGGTCAACGATGAGATAATCGGTTAGGGTGTAGGTGTGTAATAGTTGCAGAGGAACGGGGTTTTGTTTTTGGGTATCTTCAATATATTCCAAAAGTCCACCAGCAGCGCGAACTGCGAGGGGAAGATGTTCACAACCTAAGCCTTCGAGCGATCGCAGTTTGAATTTCTGCAATAATTTACTTCTAGCTTCGGATTGAGCAAAGGGAAGTTGCGATCGCAAACTGTAACAAAATGTAGGTGGTAAACATTGGGGAAGAGATGGCGAAGTTTCCCCTGGACGCAGTAAAGTACCTAAATCGGGGGCGTTGGTAGGAAACAGCACTTCCGATGGTTGCAATCGCATTAACTCTTGGGTCAAGTGTTCTAAATCACTACCTTCACAGGTGAGAAATTCTCCAGTTGATATATCTGCATAAGCCAACCCCCAATGATTGACAGCAATTACCACAGCCGCCAAATAATTATTGCGACTTGCTTTTAGCATTCCTTCTTCCAACAAGGTCCCAGGGGTAAGGATGCGGGTTACTTCCCGTTTTACCAAACCCACTGCTTCCGATGAATCTTCAACTTGGTCACAAATCACCACAGCGTAACCTTTTTCGACGAGTAGGGTTGTGTAGCGTTCCCAAGCGTGGTGAGGTACACCAGTCATAGCAATACGACCAAGCTCACCACCATGTTTACTGGTTAAAACTAATTCTAATTCTCTGGATACCGTTACGGCGTCTTGGAAAAATGTTTCAAAAAAATCACCGACGCGATATAGGAGCAACGCATGAGGATATTTATCCTTCATTTCTACATAGTGCTGATACATCTTACTCAGCTTGCTGCGGTATTCTACCAGTTTTGTATCGCTAAGAGGTGTATTTGGTTGGTTGTTTTCTGGTGTCGGAGTCGTCATGGTAGATGCTGAGATTTTAGGCACAGTTTAGACACTATCTATGATGATAGCGTGATGTGGGGATGGAGTGGGATCGCTTAAAGTTTATTTATTTTTACGGAGTTTCCAGCATTTCCTCAACTGTCAAATTTATGTCACCAATAGACTTGTCCACAAGAGATAAAAAGCTTACTGTGAAAGCTTTACACGAACTATAACTGGGATGAAACACTAATTATGGCTGAACGCAAAAATAAGGGTTTGGGGATGAAAATATCAAAATTGTTAAAAGTTTTGAGAAACATAGCTTTCTACAAAAGATCATAACTTAATATAAATGAATAATTTAGATCTAACCTAACTAATCCACATACTGCTATTATCACCTGATAATAACGATGTCGAGCTAAACGATATCTATCACTAGCTACTCGAAAAGTTTTGACTCTACATATGAGATGTTCAACACAAATTCTTCTGGATGAGATTTCCTTATTTTCTTCTTTTTCAATCTCTGAAAGTTCAGCTTTTTTGGGATTCCTATAAGGTGTATTAATAAGTTCTTCTCCTATATAAGCCTTCTCTCCCAAAAATCTTTGTTTGGCATCTAGGTTTCGGCGATTATTTATAAATAGTTTAATATCGCCTATCTTACCTAATTATCCAATAGAAATATCTACTATATCTTCGCCTCCTAGCAATACTATAAACTGATTTTTTAGAGTGTGTATTTTGTTCTTGCCTGAATAATATTTTTTCCGTTCTTGACAGTCACCTGGTCTTTCTATAGCTTGTTATCCACTATCTATTAGTAATTCATACTCACTCAGTCCTTCGCATAATTCTTGATATTTTTATCCATCTTTTTTGACTTCTCCTATTTGGGAGATAGGTAAAATTTACCTCAGAATTTCTAGCCAATAATTAAATCTGTTATTTGCTTTTTTCCTCTATACATCAAACAATAATCCTAGAGTTTCAAATGTTCGCTTCTGTCTCAGGTCTACTAGGCATAGACATACTCCCCCTTTGGGGTCATTTCTGCTTTACGTCCTCCTCCAGACGCTATTAACCTAATTTTTCTTTTTTCAATTTCTGCTTGTTTCTCTAGATGCCTTTTTTCTGCTAATGCTACTAATGTCATAAAGTCTTCATACTTAATCCCAATTAATCTTGTTGATTCCTGGGGGTATAATTCTATTACTTCTAGGGGACTTATCATTATTGATATACACAGTTACATTCTTTCTGTTTATTTTCGCACAAAATTCCTTTTAAAGATAGGTCTAATGACCTTACGTAACAAAGTTGGTGAAATGTCGCGTCCCTTGTGAAATGGAACTGTTGTTTCCCTACGGCATCAGCTAAATCTACTAAAACAGTATAAAATAACCAAGTCGCCCAAATTTGTAATTGAATTCCATTGATTGAACCCGTCCATAAATAACTTAAACCCAAGAGTCTTTTTACTGTATTACAGGTATCTTCAATCCGCCAACCTAGCCGATTTATATCGGCTACCACATAAGGTGGTAAAACATTAGGGTCTAACACGCTTGTTAAATAAGAATGCAATGCCTCCAATGTTGAGCCCTTCCGGTTTGCCAGTTGCCATAAGGTTAACACCGCAGCCATGATCAACGGTAAATTCAGTAGACCTTTTGCAAAATTGTTTATGTGGTACGATAGATAGTTTTAGACTTTATGTATTTTTGGTGTTCTTTGCGCTCGCTAATTCAAACATAAGCGTGTAACTCTAACTTTTGGCTAGAATAAAGACAACCGGAAATTATAACATAAAATTAATTCTGCAAGAGGTCTAGTATCCGTTCTCTGAGTCCTAATTCTCGGTAGTAGGTAGACACAAAGAAACATAACTATGTAACAAAATGTAAATTACTTGAAACCCTTGGGATTGCTTGATTCCCCTTTGCTGCATTCGCCATGACATAGTTATAAATTTTCC
>CAKZGI010000076.1 GCA_936914905.1 uncultured Trichormus sp.
GCCGAAAAGTGGCTCTTGACTTCAAATCAAATCTGAAGATTGTTGTTGATGAATTGTTGCCCCAATGGAATTACACCCCTTAACTAGGGTTACAGGTTATTTAATCCACTATCCTAACTTCTCTTCTACAGTAATTTGTACTCCGTCACCTGCTATGAGTTCCTGACCATTTAACGTTGCTTCACCTGTGGCTATTTGCAACCAGGTATAACGACGGGGTTGGACATGATAAGTTACAATATCACCCTTTTCTAAAATTGATGTGTATAAATCAACATCTTGGTAAATAGTTACAGCACCATGGCGTCCATCTTTAGCAGCAATTAAACGCAGTTTCCCGTGTTTTTCTTCTACAGGAAAAGTTTTCTGGTCATATCTTGGTGTTAATCCTTCTTGATCTGGCAAAATCCATATTTGTAGCAAGTGCAATGTTTCCGTTTGCGAGTGATTAAATTCGCTGTGCATGATACCAGTACCAGCACTCATAATCTGTGCTTCACCAGGACGAATTACTGAACCTGTACCCAAACTATCTTTATATTCGATTACACCTGATAGAACATAGGTGAATATTTCCATATCCCGATGTCCATGAGTAGCGAATCCTGCTCCTGGTGCAATAGGATCATCATTAATTACTCTGAGAGAAGGAAATCCCATCCGTTTGGGATCATAAAAATGACTGAAGGAAAAAGTATGGTAACTATCAAGCTAGTCAATTTGACTATGACCCCGTGAATTTCGGTCATGAATGATATGGTTAATGGTATTTTGAGATATAACGATTTGTATTTAATTTGTATACTAAAAACGGTTAAAAAGTTTCATTCTGAAGGTTCGCGGAGCGTCTATGAAAGAGATAGTGAAGAATCTCCGAGATACTAGAGCCTACGGCACGCTCCGCATTCACGCAGTGTCCCAAAGGGATAAGCTGCACTAGCTCACCCATGGCTTACGCTAGGCTGCGCTATCAGTATGACATAAGTCCAAGTCTCACCCGTTTGCAGTATAAATAATCTATTTTGTTGTTATTTCTCAATTAAAAAGGCAATGAATTAACCAAACTTTACCCTATAAGAGTTTGCTAAAAATCAAAGTAGATATAAGGTAAGCCACCTTCAGGTGCTAGTATCCAAACGGCGTAGAAACATAAAGGGACAAAAACAAGTTTGATAGGCCAACTGAACTCTAACTTCATGAGCCGTTTAAAGGCGTAAATTATACTCATGATTATAGCGAGTCCCAGGAGTAAATAGGAGAGTTGATATTGACTGATATTTAGGGCTTCTACATAGACTTTTTCGGCAAACTGGGCATCAGCAGTATGACCCCAAAGGTGTTGTATAACTAAAGCAGAATCTTGAACTTTCGGGAGACGAAACCAAATCCAAGATGTGAAAACCATGATTTGAGTTAACAACCAAGCGAAAATTATACCGACAGGGTTTTGCCAAAATAGGGTGAAAATTTTTGAGCGATTGAATATGGCATCTGTAAGACGATGAACTACTAAAGCTACTCCATGCAATATTCCCCAAATGATAAAACCCCAGGCAGAACCATGCCAGATACCAGCTACCAACATCACTATCAATAAGTTTCCGCAGGTACGCATCAAACCCTGACGAGAACCACCCAAAGGAAAGTATAGATAATTACGCAACCAATCACCCAGAGTTATATGCCAACGTCGCCAAAAATCTGCAATGCTGGTACTAAAGTAAGGAAAATCAAAATTTTCTGGTAAAACTAAACCAAAAAGTAAAGCACTACCACGAGCAATATCTGCGTAACCATTAAAATCTAAATATAATTGTAAGCCATAAGCAAAGGTAGCTAACCACAAATCTGTACTACCTGCTCTTTGCAAATTACCAAAACATAAATCTACAAAAATTCCCAGGTTGTCTGCGAGAATCCCTTTTTTAACTGCACCTATGCCAATTAACCACAACCCTTCTGCTAATCTATCAACATTGGGAAATTTAAGTGTATTGAATTGAACTGCTAAATTATGGTAACGAGTAATTGGACCAGAGATTAGTTTAGCAAAAAATAATTTATAGGTGGCGAATTTCAAAAATTCCTCAGTTGCTGGCGCACCACGATAGACATCTATTAAATAAGCTATGCACTCAAATGTGAAAAAAGAAATTCCCAAAGGAGTAACTAATTTAAATGGAGCATCTGGTGAGTTTACAGATATGTTAAGTATCCATTTAATGATTATAGGTAAATATTTAAAACTTAATAAAAGTCCGATATTTAAAATTACACCGAACCATAAAATCTTCAAACGGTTAAGATTCCAGTCAGATTGAGCGATTTGCCAATCTTCATTGGAAATTTTCCAGTCTTGAGTGTGTTTCCCTGGGGAGGTATTTCTACCAATTTCTAAACCTAGACGAAAATTAATAAAAGTCAGCACTAATAGTAATGGCAAATATTGAATATGCCAAGAAGAATAAAATATAATACTGGCTATCAGCAGAATCCATAATCGTAACTTTTGTTCAGCTACAGTCCAGTAAATTCCCAAAATGCTCAGTAAAAAAATCCCGTACAAAATTGATATAAACTTCATTTTTTAGTCATTGGTCATTGGTCATTGGGTATTAGGAAATTACTTCCCGATCACCCTCATCATCCCCAGTCCCCAATCCCTATTCCTCATTTATTTAACAGTCCAGGGAATCATGGGATCAATAGCCAGCTTTTTGGAGATTTCATAAGCTCCATAGCGGTTAAGATGACTAGGATCAGAAAAGTATTCATGTCCTTTGAGCCAGATTTGGCTTAAGTCCCGGTAGATAAAGTTGGCATTATTAGTGGAAAAATATAACATATATTGTTGGAATTGCTGTTCATATTTCGTCCGCGCTGGATCTAGAT
Source organism: uncultured Trichormus sp. (assembly GCA_936914905.1). Taxonomy (GTDB): domain Bacteria; phylum Cyanobacteriota; class Cyanobacteriia; order Cyanobacteriales; family Nostocaceae; genus Trichormus_B. The sequence goes on from CAKZGI010000076.1 coordinate 2,893, forward strand.
AATCTGCGGTGAGGGGCATATTCACAAACACGATTGGTATTTGTTGAGTTTTTGTAAACTCAATTACTGATTTGAAAGCAAAGTCTTGGTTTCCTATTAATTGAAAAGATTTATAATCGTTGTCGTAACTTCCAGATACTTTGGGATGTTTTTGATAATATGTAGTGGGATTGAAACGAATAGTTAGGGGTAAAAAGCCATCAAAATCAACTGATAATTGAGTATTATCTTCTTGTGGATCGGTTGTCGATTTGTTGTTTGATGTAACTGGCTGAATGTCGTTACTAAATGGTAGATGGTGTAATTGTTTTTGCAATAAGGTTTTAATGTGATCACGATTTTTGTAGGTAGCAGATCTACCGACTAAAATTTGATTTAACCACTCATTAGCAGCTTCGTAGCTCTTAATATCTGGTGTTTTATTGGTGAGCTTTTTATCTTCTGTTTTATTTTTATCTTCTGTTTTATTTGTTGTTGCTTGGGATGATTTATTGTTATTGTCTGGTTTTGTAGCTCTTTTTAAAATTTCTTGATAGCCTTTTGATGCGGCAATAGAGTTAAAGGTGATATCTTCACGACCACTGTTAAAAGCCCTAGAACCATCTGCCCAAATAATGATTTTTGGTAATTCTGATGGTTGTAAAACTTGGCGAATAATCAAGTCTACAACTTGGGCTGTAGCGCCATTAATACCAAAGTTAAATACATCAATTTTGGTATAACCTTGAGTTGACAAGGATTTAGAAAGGGCAACAGGATCAACTCCTCTAAAGGCACGAGATGAACCAATAATTAAAATATCTGGTGGTTTGCCTGTTGTTGCTAAACGTTTTTTATAAAGTGCTAATTGTTCGTCTAATTGCCTTGCTCCAAAGCTTGGCATTTGAGAGCGTGCTGCTAAAAGAATAGCAGTGGAATTAGCTTTTTGTCTCGATGGTGCATCTGGTAAATTTCCAGCCCTATCATTTTGGGTAAAACCAGAAGCATTAAAGGCAGAATTATTAGACTCAGAAGGCTTTATATTGTTACTGCTGGTAAAAAATGCGGTGCTTTGAGTCGGTTCTGCTCCTAATGTCAAAGATGCCTTGGTCTGTGAGGATGATGGGGATAAAATACTAGCACCTTTGGGTGAATTTTGAATACTAGTAATAACGTAACCCAACATCCAATCACTTTGGAGTGTGAGCATTAGTCCCAAAGCTACCCAAATTAAACTTCCCGCTACTCCTTGTTCATTAGGGTTTTGTTCAATTGATTGGTTAGTTTCTGCAAACAGTTGAGTTCCCACTAACAAATTTTTGACTTGTTTGTGAGCCGTTTCTAGCAAATGTTGTGCGGCTTCAGTCACGAAACTTTGAACTTCTTGGGTTGTTAAATCAGGGTGCACAATTGGTTCGTCGGTTTCCTTGGTGAGCAAATTATCAACATATTGAGCAGTAGCAGCAAATTCTGGTGTTGCTTCTGGCACTAAGCGGTGGCATTGTTCAAAATCAAGTCCGTGATGCCAAACAGGTTCATTATCACCGGCACGACGACCGTAAACTCTCACACCAACAATACTAATAATGTTAAGTTGGCGAATAAATTGGGTAACTTTGGTGGCTACTTGCTGGCGTGTGGGACAATTGAGTGCATCACACATGACGTGCAGTAAGTCACCTTTACGAAGTAGTAAAACGCGAATACCACCTGTTTTTAACCGCCAATCCATGTCATGATTGAGCAGACGTTCTAGCAAAAAAATTAGGGCTGGTTCGTCACCAGAACTACCTAATGCTAGTGTGGATGTTGCCAAAGCCGGATGTATTGAAGCAGGTAGAGATGCCCAATCTACCCAGGCGGGTTGTAAATCACCTGTTTTTTGTCCATAGATAGCAGCGGTGAGAATACCTTGAGGTGCGATCACTTCTAGCTGAGATAGAATAACTGGTAAACAAGTTTCCTTGTCAGGAGCAGGACCAGTTTTTAACAACTCAACTGCTGGGGTGCAAAAAATGTGCAGAGTAAATTCTGTAAGAGTAGCTTGGACAGAAATTTGAAAATCTGACAAGACCTCAGTTAATAATAGAGTGATCGCTTGCACATCTCCCCAACGCGCCCATTCTTTGAGCATTGTTTCTGGTGGTGTCAAATCCACCCGCAACCGCCAATCAGGATCATGCTCACCCCGGACTTGAGAAACAATGACTGCATCCTCATAGCCAGAAAGCTTGAGATGTCTCAACTGTTCGGCTATTGGTTCTGCTAACAAGGTCGCATCAGGGCTATAACTGGACTGACACAAAATCCACAGACGATTACGTATTTTTTGAGAGTTAGCTTTGGAATCATAAGGTCGATTCTTAACTTGGACTGCCACACCCAATTGACTGAGGTTTTCGCTAAGATAGCGAGCAATAGCATCCGGGTTGCCCTGACGTGCCAAACTTTCATTAGAGACAATCAGCGCCCCACTTACCCCCATGGGTTTAGATTTGGCTGCTTCTGTTAACAGTGCCTGCTGTACCTGCTCTAGATGCCGATCTAACTGATTCAAGTAGACCTGATGACACCATTGAGGACGATGCTCTCCTTTTTTTCGCCCGTAAACCAATACTTGGTATATTGGGGATTGTTCTTCACTGGTTAAGCTATCCAAATCTGTTTGCTCTAGTGCTTGTAGCAAGTCAGACAGAGTTAGCCAACGTTGTGGACAGTCGGTATCTTCACAAAGGATATGTAGGTCATTTCCCAAGAACCGGACTTTCACTCCGAAAGTGTTGATTCCTGTTGCTTGGCTTACCCACTCTACTAAGGTTTGCTGGCGATCTAGTAATAATGTTTTCATTATGAAGTCAACTTTAACAGAAAGCGAGTATTGGGGGATTTTCCCTGTACTTGTAAGCTAGAAACATAGATTTATCACATTTTGCAGTTTTTTTTAACAATTTTGTTACCTTTGGATCTTGCAAAATGGGGAAAGATAGTCTTATGAGCCTAAATGGGGTGTAGGGTGTAGGGTGTGGGGCAATTTCTTATTCTTACTCCTGTAATTTCTGTAACTTCTGATAGCGTACCTTACGAAAAGCAAGCTACACGCATTGTGCCGTAGGTATAGCGTGGCGATAGCCATACTCCTGTAACTCCTAAACTCGTACCTTCTGCTTCCTCTTATTCTACTCATCTGCCAATTATCAAGAATTAGCAATGTCACTTGTCACTCAAAACCCTTCACCAACCAACGGATTAAATCTGGTTTTATTTGGGATTCCCCAATCATGTCTCCTGGAAATAGGTACTGCGTCTATGCTACTCCTACTGATAGCAGAGAAAGCAACTAGTAAGGGATTGATAGCTTTAGGGGAAGCCAGTGAAGAAGTATTTAGAGGCGATCGCCTTCCTATTCTCCACTTTCCAGATCCACAAGATCAACAGGAATTAAATCAAAGCTAACCTTTATTTATAACCATTTATTTATTGGCTCTGGTTAGTCCTATAGAGCTACGAGTAAAAAAATAGAATTGTCAACAGTAATTGGCTTTATAAGAGCGAAGAATATGGGTTCCCTTTTATACTCTTCATCCCCAGCAGTGAATCTTTACCCCTCGGAATTATTCTTGCGTCATCGTCTACAGGTAGTAGAGGAATTGTGGGAGTCAGTTCTTCGGCAAGAATGTGGTCAAAAGATGGTAGATCTATTGCGACAATTGCGCGATTTGTGTTCCCCAGAAGGACAAGCTACTCATGACCAAACCTCCTCTGCGGTGGAGTTAATTGAACAACTGAATATCAACGAGGCTATTCGTGCTGCTCGTGCTTTTGCTCTTTATTTTCAGTTGATTAATATCATAGAGCAGGAATACGAACAAAAGCAGCAGTTAACCCGCTATTCTGATTCAGGCACAATCGATCAGGAACATCTCGCCAATATTATTTATTCGACTAACCAAAGAGAAGACGATTTACCTATCACTAAGGAACTAGGAGCAGATTACCTATCACAAAGTTGGACAGACACTACGCCAATTAAACAAAAAGGCACATTTGCGGCATTATTTCCCCTGTTGTTTAAACTGAATGTACCACCCCAGCAAATTCAACGGTTGATTTCTCAACTAGATATTCGCTTGGTTTTCACGGCGCACCCCACGGAAATTGTCCGTCATACGATCCGAGATAAACAGCGACAGGTAGTAGACCTCTTGCAACATCTGGATAGCTTGGAAAATCACTCTGGTGGCTATCCTTGGGAAGCTCAAGAAGTGAAAGAGCATTTATTGGAAGAAATCCGCCTCTGGTGGCGTACAGATGAACTGCACCAGTTCAAACCAACGGTGCTGGATGAAGTAGATTATGCTCTGCACTATTTCCAAGAAGTCTTATTTGATGGTATTCCCCAACTGTATAAACGTCTCAAATATTCCCTAGAACAAACATTTCCTTGGTTAGAACCACCAAGCAAAAATTTCTGTTCCTTTGGTTCTTGGGTAGGTTCAGATAGGGATGGAAATCCATCAGTGACACCAGAAGTTACATGGAAAACCGCTTGTTATCAGCGGAAAATGGTGTTGGGAAGATATATTAAGTCGGTGAAGCAGCTGATTGAATTATTAAGTGTGTCCATGCAGTGGAGTGATGTGTTGCCAGATTTGCTGGAGTCACTGGAGTTAGATCAGTCTACGATGAGTGATGTATATGATGCTCTGGCGTTGCGCTATCGTCAAGAACCATATCGCTTAAAGTTGGCCTATGTGCTGAGAAGATTGGAAAATACACGCGATCGCAATCTGGCTTTATATAGTCGAGAAACACCAGCAAATGAAGATTCCCCCATGTACCGTTCAGGGGCTGAATTTTTATCAGAACTGCGGTTGGTTCAACGCAATTTGACGGAAACGGGTTTAAGCTGTAGAGAGTTAGAAAATCTCATCTGTCAAGTGGAAATTTTTGACTTTAACCTGACTCAGCTAGATATTCGGCAAGAATCATCTCGTCATTCTGATGCGCTGAATGAGATTCTTGAATACCTGCAAGTTTTACCCCTATCTTATAACCAACTATCAGAAGCTCAAAGAGTGTCTTGGTTAACTGGGGAACTGCAAACAAGACGGCCGTTAATTCCTGGAGAGTTGCCATTTTCAGAAAAAACTAATGATGTAATTGAAACCTTCCGAGTTGTGCGATCGCTACAACAAGAATTTGGCATCAACATCTGTCAAACTTACATTATCAGTATGTGCCGAGAAGTCAGCGATGTTTTGGAAGTTCTGCTCTTAGCCAAAGAAGCCAGACTATTTGATCCAGCGATCGCTGTAGGTTCAATTAGAATCGTCCCGCTATTTGAGACTGTAGAAGACTTACAACGCTCTAGAAGCGTGATGAAAAAACTTTTTGAACTCCCCCTATATCGCGCCTTCTTAGCTGGTGGCTATGAAGCACTTAACTCCGAAAACACTCCCCCAGATACCCAACCCCCCAACTCTCCATCTTCACCCACCCTTAACCCCAACTTGCAAGAAGTGATGCTGGGGTATTCTGACAGTAATAAGGATTCTGGTTTCTTAAGCAGCAACTGGGAAATTCACAAAGCCCAAAAATCACTCCAGAAAATTGCTGAACAATATGGCTTACACCTGCGGATTTTCCACGGACGCGGCGGTTCTGTGGGTCGGGGTGGTGGCCCTGCTTATGAAGCAATTTTGGCTCAACCTGGTAACAGTATTAATGGACGCATCAAGATTACTGAACAAGGAGAAGTTTTAGCTTCTAAATATTCCTTGCTGGACTTGGCTTTATATCATGTAGAAACTATCACAACTGCGGTAGTTCAAGCTAGTTTGTTGCGGACAGGGTTTGATGATATTAAACCATGGAATGAGATCATGGAAGAATTGTCAATGCGATCTCGCCAACATTATCGTGGTCTAATTTACGAACAACCTGATTTTATCGACTTCTTCCACCAAGTCACCCCCATTGAAGAAATCAGCCAACTGCAAATTAGTTCCCGTCCAGCGCGACGACCATCTGGTAAAAAAGATTTAAGCAGTTTGCGGGCTATTCCTTGGGTATTTAGCTGGACACAAACCCGATTTTTGTTACCTTCTTGGTATGGCTTAGGTACAGCTTTACAAGATTTCCTGAACGAACAGCCAGAAGAACACCTGAAACTGCTGCGCTATTTTTATGTTAAATGGCCTTTCTTCAAAATGGCTATTTCTAAGGCGGAAATGACCTTGGCAAAAGTAGATATTGAAATGGCACATCATTACGTCCAGGAACTATCCAACCCAGAAGACAAAGCCCGGTTTGATAAAGTATTTGAGCAAATTTCTAGTGAATTTTATCTGACTAGAGATTTGGTCTTAAATATCACTGGACACCAAAGACTTTTAGACGGTGATCCCATCTTGCAGCGTTCCGTACAGTTGCGTAACGGCACAATTGTACCTTTAGGATTTATACAAGTTTCTATCCTGAAGCGTTTAAGACACTACAAAAACACCACGACCTCTGGAGTCATTAACTCCCGTTACAGCAAAGGGGAGTTGCTTAGAGGAGCATTATTAACCATTAATGGTATTGCCGCAGGAATGAGAAATACAGGTTGAAGAAGGTGACAGGTGACAGAAAGAAAGGGTGTAAGAGAAGATATTGTTATATCTCCCCACGTCTCCATATCACCAATCATAAACTATCAGTCCCCAATCACCATGACTAAGAAACGCATTCTAATTTGTACTTTTGTGGCATTGTCATCTGGATTTTTTGGCGGTTTGATGGGTGTACAAATGACCTCAATGCTTCACAGTCAGAAATGCCAAAACCAAGCTTGGGGCCTCCAACAGATGTGTAATACTTGGGTGACACCAGGATCAATCTGGCAAGGTAGCATAGCTGGAGTTTGGACAGGCACAATATTAGGGGCGTTTGTTAGTGGTTCAATCACACACAAATCTAATCATTGGTGATTGGGCATTGGGCATTGGGTATTAGGAAAATTACTTCCCCATCTTCCGCAGTCCCCAGTCCCTATTCACTTGGCGTAATAGATGACTGTAAATCACTCAGGTATTCCCAGGTATTTGTACTGGTATCAAAACAGCGCCATTTTCCGTTACGTTCATCTCTATAGCAAAATAAGCTGCGATCCCGATCATCAAAATTATCAGTTAAAAAGTACACCATTCCTCGAAACGGATAAGTTTTACGACTAAGGCGCTTTGCTACGGCTTGATTCGGACATTCGACGATAAACACGGATTCTCCATTAATTTTAGCGAGGGAGAAAATACACATCCGCAAAATTGCTCTCAGCCAACTTTCAGAATTCTCGAAGTAATCGTCGATAATTTTGTTAGTTAGAGCTTGTTCGAGGTTGCGGTCTTTATTACGAGGAGTGTGGGGGTCAGACATAGCATCACCTAAATTGCTATACCGCTGGTTCGAGATTAAACCAAAATTTCCAAAAGTGGCAAGTCTGAATGGGGAAATGGGGACTGCGGAAAATAGGGAAGATGGGGACTACTGATTTTTCTTCTCTTCTTGCACCCTGCACCCCTGCTCACCCCCCCTCCTGCTTCTTCTACCCCCTGACTGGTAAAATATATCTAATAACCTTGAGAATATATCCCCATCACCACTAAAATTAATGTAGGGAATCAAACTACCACAGGTGCTGATGCTATTGATGTTGCGATCACACAGCGGATAGACTTTGATGGTTCTCCTATTCCTCCAGCTAAATTAGAATTGTATAACCAAGTCATGGGATTAGAAGCAGGTAGACAACGTGGCGGTGTATCTAACACCATGCGTTCTCGGATTGTTCGCATTGGTGCCAAGCATATCCCGCAATCGGAACTAGACTAAAAGCTTGCAGACGCTGGTTTTGCACCTTTAAAAGAAACAGAAATCGCCTTTTTCTACGGCTGTAAATAATACAATTTTAGAATGTGGATTTTAGATTTTAGAATTGTATAGACAGCGTAACCCAACAAAAACTTTGGGAATGTTGGGTTTCCTTTTGTCAACTATAACCTGTTCCCTGTCACCTACTTTCAATTTCCAAATTTCTTACCTTCACTACTTGCGGGGGTGTAGAATCAGGTGGGTAAATTACATCTAGCTGCACCATGCGTTTAGTTCCCGATTCTAACACCACTTTCACTAAAGGATCTAAAACCTGACCAGTACAATGGCATAAATGTAGTAGTGTGTTTATTGCTTCCCATCATCATCGGTGTATTTTAGCGGCACTGTACCCCGGAAAAATCGAAAATTTAAAGATGGTTTTCGGAAACTCACACCATTTTGAGCTAATTTGTCTTCCCTTAATGGTGTTGCTAAAGTGACAGTTGCAGCCTGGTTCATATTAGTTTTATTACTTAAAGGTAAACTGAGATTATATTCAACTCCATAATTTCCATGTGCTTCATAAGCCGTGTCTGGATAACGTACCAATATTTTCGCAGTTTGGCTTTGTTGTGTACCTAATCTACCACTTCGTAAAGTTGTGATCGCATAAGAAATAGCTTTACCCGGTTGGGGAATAGTCAAACTTTGACTTTTGGTATTATCTATCAGATTTACTTTCCAAGTCGCACCTTCAGATACACCAGCTACCCTTCCATAAATTAATTGACCTCCTTTCACATCTGTCTGTGAGGGAATTTTATCCCTGAGATCTGGAAAATTACCGTTATTTAATAAATCTTGCCATTCGGCTAAAGTTGGAGCACGGTCATTACCATCAGCATTTTTTTAGCAAACAAGGCTAAACTAGCCGTATAAACTTTACCACTACTACGGAAACGGAAAAAGCTAGACCGACCATTTACAGGCTTTTCTAAATTTCGCACTGGAATGGGATGATTTAATAACATCCGACTTCCCCCAGCAGGAATTACCAATTTAGCCGGAAAATCCTTTTGTCCTACTCGCTGCAACACATCAGCTACAGCCCTAGCTCCTGGGCCTGAAAATACTTTACCATCATTATTTTCAATAGATGGCGCTAAAGTTACAAAAGGTGCATCTAGCATCAAATAACTTGCACCTTGTAAAATATCTACAGTAATAGGTTTTTTACCCGGATTATACAAAATTACACCGAAATAAAGGGTTTGCAAATTTTAGGGAGTATGAGTATAGTGATGAGCAAATAAATCAAATCTTCCCTTTCAGGGAAGATTCAGATGTGCTGCTGGAATCTTTTTCCCATCAGGTGCAAAAGTCGAAAGTAAAATCCCTTCAGTTTTGACCCATTCAGGACTGTTACTGTTAAAAACAGGTATTTTATCCAAGCTACCAGGTCAAGGACGCACTTCTCCAGCTTGGACAATTTCTTGAGGTGCTGGTTTAGGTGGCGTTTGGGCATCTGCTATATTTTCGTTTCAATTTGAATTAAATTTTGTACATCCGGTGCTTTGAGTAATAGCACGTCCTGATATGACTATGAATGCAGGTTTAATGACTTTATTTCTTAGCTGACTAATTTGCATAAGTCTGAATTTTCCAGAAAGCTATGGTGTTGCAAATGATCAGTTGATAGATACAAGTTATGGAAAGTTAATTTCTGATTATTTCACAATTACTATCTGCAATTTTATATAAGTATGGGTAATTTAAATTAGCCTTATAATTTCGATTCAGGAGTTAAGTTGATGGATATACTCATTGAATCGACCAAGGATTTTGAGAAAGATTTAAAAAAATTTACAGATACGGAGAAGTTTACAATTATTAAAGAAATAAATCGTAATTTTTAACTTCTCTCATTTGAAAATAATTCTTTTCATGAACACAGCGAGCAACTCAGAAATATTAAATTAAATCATGACTATATTTTGTTTAAAAATTAATGAGGAATAAAGAATAATTTTAACTACTGATGATGATCCGATTTCTCGTTGTATACTAATCACTTTATTTAGATTAGTTAATTCAGAAGAAGCACAACAAGCATATAACGCCATTGCAGAGTTTATTTATCAGGATTTCACGGTAGAAGAAAATCAAGATTTAGAGATCCATTGTTGTTAATGGCACAAATTAAACCTCTTCTAGATGAATATGGTGTGATTCGTGAAGCGATTAAAATTCTGCCAGAGGAGTTAAAAATTGATTTTCTAGAAGCTTTGGCTGAATTAGAAGATAATGAATGTCTCAGAAAGAGAACGTTTCTGAAAACGAGATTACATCAGGTGACGGGTATTAGACCTGTCCGGAAAATTAACTTGGTGTCAAAAATAGTAGAAGGGAATTTTGACCGTCTACCAGAAGGAAAAATCCACTTAATTATATTCAATAATATCCACATCGTAGAAAACAAATACTGGGAATAATTAACCATCAGTTTCAAGACTTGTTAGCCCAAGCTGAAATGCAGCATAAAAAACTT
>CAKZGI010000077.1 GCA_936914905.1 uncultured Trichormus sp.
TTGATGAATTCTTGCCCCAATGGAATTACACTCCTAAACCAGAGTTACAGGTTATCTAATCCACTATCCTAAATATTTCGCCAACGTGGAGATATGGTAAAATCAGCCAAGCGTGAAAAATCAGCAATAGAGTCCGCTTAGTGCTGAAAATGACCATCTAACTCTTGATAGCAGCAATAGTCTATCTTGAGAAATAGTTCATTAAAGCAAATTCAGTGACGTATAGCTGTTGAGTAATTACTTGATAGCTAAAAACAATGATAGATGGTTGTGGAACAGCAAAAGTTAAGTGTAAGTAATGTTATGAAAGTTGGCGATCACGTCCGTGTTAAAGAATCGGTAGTAGTTTATCATCATCCTGAACATCGCGGTCAAGCTTTTGACCTCAAAGGCATAGAAGGCGAAATTTCTGCTATTGTCACCCAATGGCAAGGCAGACCTGTAAGTGCTAATTTGCCGGTGCTAGTTCAGTTTAGTAAAAAATTTAAAGCTCATTTACGTGAGGGTGAATTAGAAATAATTTAAATGGTAAGAATTCAGGACTCAGGAGTCAGAATCTTTGTTAATCCAGGAATAGAGAAAAGCGATTTTTTATATCAAAATCATCAGATTTAACTCGAAAATCCGTTATTATTCTGACTCCTATATATTCTTAATTCATCTTTTAGCGGCGACGAAACCACCCCATGATATTTGGTTCGCCGCGCATTTTTTCTAAATGTCTACGGTTTTGGGCTGCGGTTGTGTAGTACCATTCACAATAGCGTTTAAATTCAGAACGAGTCCGAACTTCGTGGTAAAATTCTACTGTTGTTTGGTTAACTGCAAATATATCCTGAGTTTCCGTCTGAGGTGACGGGACAATATAAGGTAGTTCTTTCATTGGTAATTGATGATTGATAATCATCAGAAGTTTTTAGAAGTTTTTTAATTTTTAATTTTTACAACCAACCCCGTAAACTATAAATAACACTGCCAATATATTCTTTTAAAGCGTTGGTGAATTGATACAAATTAGTGGTATCTGGTAATAAATTCAGTATAGCCCCTTTGGGAGTCCTGGTAAGTTCCTGAAGTTCTCCTTGGCTAACTAGAAAGTCTGTGGGTGCAGGAATAACATCAATACCTTGACGCTGGAATATTTTGAGCGATCGCGGTGTGTGCATGGCTGATGTTACTAACAATACTTTTTTAATTCCCCGATTTTCGAGGGTTTCTTTCACATTTACCGCATTCTGATAGGTATTTAAAGAATCGGGTTCTTGAATAATCGCCTCGGAAGGAATACCAATAGATGTCAAAATGGTAGCCATATCAGCAGATTCTGGAGAACCACTACCACGCCAATCTATACGACCACCACTCAAGACAATTATAGGCGCTTTGTTTTGGCGATAGAGTTGAGCTGCATAAATAACGCGATCGCCAGATTCACTTAAATCAACAGTGGGACGAGGCCAGAGACCTGATTTAGTCGCACCACCTAAAACCACAATAGCTTCTGCTTGCGGTATTTCAGCCAATGGGATATTTTGCCATTCTAGTGATCGCACCAGATTTTTAGCCACCCAAGCATTACTACAAACCAGTAATAAAGTTAAAGATAGAGAAATTGCGATCGCTGCAATCTTTGGTCGTTTCCACAAACTCACTAAAGCAACTATTAAACTAACACAGGCTAAATCCAGAGGATAAAAAAACAGAGGCAATAATTTAGAAAGATATAGAAACATAACTCGTAATTTCTAATTCGTAATTTCTAATTTACTCCAATGCCAAATTAGCAATCTTACTTTTGCCAAAGTCGAAAACTGAAACTTCTACTAGGACGACGAAAACGACGAGTATATATTCTTTTGTTTCGTGAAATACGTCTCTCATCAGGATATTCAATATCTAATTGAACCAAGTCATCTGATAGCTGAGTTTTGGTTGCTTCTTTACTTCTCCACCAAGCAATAATCCAGCCCCCACCGAAAGCAGCAAATCCTCCCAATAAAATACTTATTGGCGCTGAATAACCAATAAACACAAAGCCAAACATAAAAACTAACCAGTATTTAAGTGCTGCATCAATGCCATCATTAGAAGCTACATCTGGTATCTGGGGTTTATTTTCGTTGACTGCTGTCAACCAACCTAAAGCAACACCACCCATAATACCTATAAACAAACTCAGTATTAATGAAGCTCCTATAAAACTAGAAATAATTGTTAATAGAAAACCAAATACTAGTTGAGAAAAAAAGTTTGGATAAGAAGATAATATTTCACTAAGGATATTTTTTTTAAATGCCATAATGTTGAGAATTCAAACTTCAAGATAGAGCTTACAGCAGGCTGAGCGTTAACGTTAAAGTAGTGTGTCGTAGACATAGTTTCTCTGAAAGAGGCACAAGATCCAAAAAATAGGCAACAGGAAATAATGAATATATCTCTCTACTTCTGTCATCTGTCACTTGCTATAATTGTGCGTCCAATGATTGAGTCGTATCTAATATTGTCAGGTATGGTTCTTCCTGATTTGTAAGAGGTTCAGCTTGTTTAATTTGAGATACCAATAAATCCGCAGTAGCATCAGCAATATCACCACTACGGTTAACAAGACGCTCTTGTAATACTTCTATTGGTGCAGTACAGTGGATAATCTGTAAAGGTAATTGATTTTGTTGTGTTTGTGTTATCACCTCCTTTCGCAAATGTTGACGATCATATTTAGCATCTAAAATGACACACCAACCTTGATTAGCCAGTGAAATCCCTAATGTCAACAACCTGTCATAAGTCTTCTGTGTCATCTCTGGCGTATATATTTCATCACCACCATGTTCTAGCAGAGGAATACCAGCCAAATGTTTTCTGACAGCATCAGAACGGAGATGAACTGCACCTAATTTCCGAGCCAAATATCTAGCTGTTGTACTTTTACCAGAACCAGATAACCCTGACATCAAAATCACCTGACCATGCTTAGGTATAGTATAATCCCATGCTTGGTAATAATATGCAGATGCCGTCTTTCCTGCTTCTTCCTTCACACTCGCGGGTACATTTGGATCATCTAATAAAAACGAAGTCACTTTAGCCCGGACATAGGCTTGACGGCTTAAATACAAAGGTAAAACCTGTAAACCTTCCCAATCTCCAGTTTGTTCTGCATAAGTATTCAAAAAGGCATTACCTAAATCTTTTCGGCCTTTTGCTTCTATATCCATTACCGTAAACGCCACATCATACATGACATCCACAAAGCGAAATGGCTCATTGAACTCTATGCAGTCAAACAGCATAATTTTGTCGTGCCATCGAGCAATATTTCTCAGGTGTAAATCCCCATGACATTCACGAATATAGTTATTGACAATTCTACTAGCAAATAATTCTGGACGTTGGTCAAAAAATTTATCTGTATATGCTTTTGTTTGTTCAAAGTGTTCCTGTGTCTGAGGAGCACCAATATACTTTAGGGTTTGTTCGTAATTTTCATCAATAGCCAACCGCACTTGTGATACTTCACCAAAACTCCGGATGTGATCATTTGTCTGGGCTTGAGCATGATATTCAGCTACCACTCGTCCCAATTCTTCCAAATGAGTCTCATTTAATTTGTTTTGGGCAAAAAGTTCACTGAAGAGGGCTTCTTGGGGAAATTGCCGCATTTTCAGGGCATATTCGACTGCTTCTCCTATACCTCCTAAATGATATTTTTCTCCTTCTAAAGTTACAGGTAAAACTTCCAAGTATAGTTCACCTGCTCCTCGTTCATTTAAGCGAAACTCTTGCTGACAAAAATGTTGTCGCTTTTCTAACGTGGAGTAGTCTAAAAAGCCAAAATTTACAGGTTTTTTCAGTTTGTATGCAAAATCCCCAGTTAGTAGCACATAAGAAACGTGAGTTTGTATTAATTCAATAGGTTCTGTGACTGGATGAGAATAGAATCCAGGTTTTAACATTTGCTGAATTAAATCTGGAAGATTGGTCTCTGTCATGTGACTTATGTTAACTCAAGTTGCTTATAAAAGTAGTAGCTTAACAAAAAACCAGGGTGAATCCCTGGTTTAATGAGCAATTATGACAAATTTTCAGTGCTGAAAAAGCCTAACTTTAGAGTGTAGTTTAGGCTTTAGTAACGAAAAAACTGAGGTGATAAGGTGTTCCCTTCGCTGGATGAATCTGGACTTCGCGGAGTACGGTTTTACCACTCCACTCAAGTTCAGGAATATTGAGTTCAATCTCAGTCCTATTGGGAGCTGCTTGTTTGAGTAAACGTTCAACGACTTTGGCATCAACTGCCAAAGAAATTGATTCTGTGCCTTTGTGACCGTACAAGTTAGCGGGAATTAAACCAGAACGGCGTAAAGCTTTGGGTTTGCTACCTTCTGGACGTTTTTGAGATTCTACTGCGATCGCCATATTAGTTTTAATTTGTTAGTTGTCAGTTGTCAGTTGTCAGTTGTCAGTGAAAAAAGGAGGAAGGCAGGAGGCAAAAGGCAAGAGGTGATTTTTCCCTTACACCCCTACATGCTGTTTTCTGACTAAACAGAAACGGGTGTACCGTCTGCTTGCAAGAGAGCACGTTTGGGTCCGTGAATAGGATCTTCAACAATGATAGTTTGATCACGACTTGCTCCCAAGGAAACTATCGCAATCGGGACTTCCATCAGTTCTGCTAAGAATTTTAGATAGTCTAGTGCTTGCTGTGGCAAGTCTTCCAAGGTACGGCATTCGGTTGTTGGTACTTGCCATCCTGGTACGCTTTTGTAGATGGGACGACAACGGGCAAACTGACGGGCGCTGGTGGGGAAGTTGTCGCAACGTTGGCCATCTATTTCATAAGCTACACAAACTTGGATTTCTTCTAGCTCATCTAGTACATCTAGTTTGGTCAGTGCCATACAATCCATGCCGTTAATACGGACTGCATAACGCCCAATGACTGCATCAAACCAACCACAACGGCGCTTTCTACCTGTCGTTGTGCCAAATTCTGCACCGCGATCGCCCAATATATCTCCCACTTCCCCATGCAATTCTGTGGGGAATGGTCCTTCACCTACTCTAGTGGTGTACGCTTTGGATACACCAATGACCCGGTCTATGATTGTCGGTCCAAGACCAGTGCCGACGCAAGCACCCCCAGCTACAGGATTAGATGAGGTGACATAGGGATAAGTCCCATGATCCAAATCCAGCAGTGTTCCCTGTGCGCCTTCAAACAAAATGTTACGTCGTTTCTGCACTGCATCATATATTTTCAACGATGTGTCTACTACAAAAGGACGTAACTTTTCTGCATACTCTAAATACTCTGCAATGACTTCTTGGGGATCAAGGGGCGGCAGATTATACAGCTTTTCTAAAATGGTGTTCTTATAATTTATCGTCCATTCCAGCTGTTCATGTAATCCGATAGGATCCATCAGGTCTAAAATCCTAATGCCTATCCGTTCTGATTTATCAGCGTAGGTAGGGCCAATTCCTCTGCCAGTCGTACCGATTTTATGATTGCCCCGTTTTTCCTCTGCTGCCTTGTCAATTAGTCGGTGATAGGGCATAGTAACATGAGCAGTCTGAGATATAAGCAGATTGTCCGTAGAAATATTTAGTTGTTCTAGTTGTTCGAGTTCTTTTATCAATACCTGTGGATCTATGACTGTCCCACAGCCGATAATACACTCAGTATCTGGATATAATATACCAGAGGGAATTAAGTGCAGCTTAAATGTCTGACCTTGGACTACTATTGTGTGTCCAGCGTTAACTCCCCCCTGGTAACGTACCACCACGTCTGCGGAGCAGCTGAGTAAGTCAGTTATTTTACCTTTTCCTTCATCGCCCCATTGAGCGCCTATGACAATGACGTTAGCCAAGAGATTATATTAAAGGGTAAAGTTTCCACAAATATCAATTATTAACAGATTTTTGATCTTTTGTCAAGCAATTTAGGTGATTGGCAATGGGTAATTGATAAGATTATTACTTATTTCCTTATATGTATCACCAGCCATCCGATTTTGCATTAACCCCTATGGATAAATCCGGGCGCTTCTACCATCCAGGAATTATTAGTCCCCAATCCCCAATCCCCAACGTCTTGGTATTGACTACCAAAATCCTTTCTGGTGGTTCGATGTATTAATTATTGCTACTAGCTACTATGTTAGTTCTTGGCTAGTTGTGAAAAAAATGTCTGTTCCTGCTTTTGGTACTCCTGTTTGCCCAGGTACGGGTTTTAGTATTGGCTTTCTATTGTTGTGGGGGTGATCGCGTCGGTTTAGTGTATTTCTAGGAGCAATGTTGGCTAATTATATCGGTATTAAACCTATAATTTCAGCAATTATTGGAGGTATTGGTAGAACTATTAGCTCACTAATTACTTTAATAGTAATCGTTAGATAAACTCGAACTAATTACCCTTTTAATCAAGTTAGAGACGTAGTAATTTTTTCTTTTTGTAGTTTATTTACTGGAACTGTTTTTTAATCTCTATTACGTGTTATTAGAATTCGTTTAGGGGGTTATGAACCGTGGAATAAGTATTGAGATATTTTCTTTGGTTGGTGGGCTGCTTATGCTATCGGAATTTTGGTATTTGCTCCTCCTCTTTTAATTTTTTTTCAAAAGATACTTAAGTCGGAAGTTGAATCCAGACCAAACAAAGAAATGTTATTGGCAGTAATTACTTTATGTATAGTTAGTTATTTTACTTTTCTTCGACCACAACCATTAGAGTATTTACTTTTACCACTGTTACTTTGGTCTGCTTTTCAGTTTCGTGGAAAAATTACTACTTTGTTATTAGCAATTATATCTATAATAGCTTCTGTAGCTACGAGTTATCGTTTAGGAGTGTTTTATGACGCAGCTTTAAAAAATCATTCAATCATATTATTACAACTGTTTATTAGCGTGATTAGTATAACTGTGATGGTGATGTTAGTTATTATTGCAGATAATCATCAATATAGGTTAAATCTAAAAATAGTCAATACGGAATTAGAACAACGAGTTTTTGAGTGCACCAAGGATTTGCAACAGAGCGAAGCTCAAGGAAAGGAATTAGCCGCTAAAAAGGAATTAGCCGCTAAAGCTGAAGCTGCAAACCAGGCCAAGAGAGCGTGTATTGCTAACATGAGTCACAAATTGCGATCGCCACTGAGTGCTGTGATCGGTTTATCACAATTGATATTACCTGCAAATAATCTTCCTTTTGAGCAATATGAAAATGCAGGTATTATTTATCGCACTGGAGATTGTTTGCTAACCCTGATTAATCATATTCTCGATTTATCAAAAATTGAAGCAGGTAAAGCTTCTTTGAATATAAAGAACTTTGATCTATATCGGTTGCTAGATGATTTAGAAGATATGCTATATTGACGCGCGAGCAATGGGGAATTAAAACTAATATTCCAAAGCACTGAAAATGTCCCCCGCTATATTTGTAGTGATGAAGTTAAACTTCGTCAGGTTTTAATTAATTTAATTAGTAATGGCATCAAACTTACCCATAAAGGTGATATTACAGTTAGTGCGAACAAGGGGAATAAAGAAAGTAAACATGTTTTTACTCTTCATCTCAGAGTAAGTGATACAGGTGTGGGTATTACTGCGGCTGAATTACTAAAAATACTTTAAGCCTTTGCTCAAGCACAAGGAGGAAAAGAGATGCAAGAAGCAAACGGTTTAGGTTTAGCTATTAGTCGCAGGTTTGTACAACTAATGGGTGGAGACATTTCAGTTGAAAGTGAAATAGGAAAAAGTACAACTTTTAAAGTTTCTATTCAAGCAACATTAGGTCAAGTAATAATTAATAATTATCCAGAGGAAGATCAACGAGTCATAGGAATTGCTCCAGGACAACCTACATATAAAATACTACAGTAGATGATAAACCTATTAATCGTCAATTGTTGTTTAAGCTTTTAGAACCGTTGGGTTTTGAAATAAAGGAAGCTAGTAATAGATAAAAATCGATCGCTATTCGGGATAAATGGGAACGTCATTTAATTTGGATAGATATGAGAATGTTCATTATGGATAGCTATGATGGAACTAAACATATTAGGTCTACTACTAAAGCCAATGCTACCGCTGTAATGGCATTAACAACGAGTCTTCTAGAAGAAGAAAAAGCCATTGTTATTTCAGCCAGTTGTGATGATTTTCTCCGTAAACCTTTTACAGAGCATTCAATTTCTGAAGCCCTTGCGAAACATTTAGGTGTAAAATATCTATATGCAAAAACCACTGCGCTTAATTTAGATAGTTCATAAGCCAGCACCTTGACATCAGAAAATTTGACCTGTATGTCAGAAGCATGGATTAATCACTTATACCAGGCTGCATTGGAAGCAAACACTAATTCTGTGATGGAACTGATTAAAAGAATTCCTAAAACAGAAAGTGTTTTGATTCAATCTTTGACAGAATCTGCTAGACAATTTGAATTTGAAAATTTAGTTGATTTAGCTGAAACTTTAATCAGCAATGAATAGCCATAGTGCTGATAAATTAAAATAAGGTCCTTTGAAATTAATTTGAGAGAGACAACAAAACCTAATTATGTAAATAAACATAAACTTGACTAAAAACTTCTGGTTCTTCGGTTCTTTTGATGAAAAACCTGGTCAATATCATTAAAAGCCTTATTCTCTAGGTTTTTTTTTAAAAAAAGGGTATAATTCTTTATAGAACTTTCCCGTAAGCGTTTTATGATAATCAATCCTCAATCACCATAAAAGCAATGTAAGAGGCAAGCTTATTCTCATCTAATTTCTGCTTACTTAAATCTGTTTCTATTAGTAGAAAATATGGCATAACAGGTTTAGGTTTAGCAAAAATGCCAATTTAATTATATTTACAAACCTTTATAATATGGATGAAAATAATTCATAATTTGTAATTAAGTTTTGGAACAGATATTTATAACTACTTACAAAACTTCCTCTATTGAGGAATAGGGGGTTTTAAACTCCAATATTTGGTAAAATTTGTTAAAATTCTCACAAAATGTCAATCTAGATTATGGCAATTACATGAATTTAATTAATTTACTCATAAAGTACCAAAACAGACTGCTAAACAAAAGTTCAGGAGTTCTGTTTGTTAAACTCCTAAAATGTTTAACTTGGAGTATAGTTACGCTAGTTTTAGCGATTGCTCTCGTAAATTGTACCACCAAACCCGTTGCACCATTATGCATTGATGCTAATCCTGGGACAGGACATGAAACTTTATATCTCGCCAGTAACTTGGGTTTTTATGACAAAAAGCCGATCAGGTTGGTAGATTATCCTTCAGGAACAGAGGAAGTAAGAGCTCATCGCAACAATGAAATTGAAGGTGCAGGGTTATCAATTGACCAAGCTATCTCTCTACCAGCAGTCCAAGAAAATATTAAGACTATTGCCATGATGGATGTTTCTCATGGTGGGGATGTGATCTTAGGAAAACCAGAGATTACAGACATGAAAGCCTTAAAGGGCAAGCGAGTGGGGGTAGAAGCAACCTCTTTAGGAGCTTTATTTATTACTCGTGCGCTGGAAAGAAATGGGATATCTCTTCAAGATATTCAGGTTGTTTCTTTAGAACTTACAGAACATGAACGAGCCTATAAACAAGGAAATGTAGATGCTGTTTTTACCTTTGGTCTAGCGGAAATTAAACTATTGGTAGCAGGAGCAAGGTCATTATTTGATAGCGGCCAAATTACTGGATAAATTGTGGATATTATCGCTCTTATTAAAGAAATGATAGCTAATTTTTTGACACTATTCAAGCATTAATAAATGGACGATTTTGCGCCTTAATTTTTAATTATAAGGATCCTTCAAGATGTAAATATTTGTATTGCTGAACTAACTCAATTAACACGGGAACAAATTTTAAATATCTTTACAGGATTACGTCAAACCAATTTACAATCAAATTAGAAAATACTTAATCAAAGCAATCTTAAATTACTTAATACTATGCAAAACCTTATACAAATTAAGGTGGAAAATAAATTGATGTAAAAAAGTGATTGCTCCTGTACCTCTGATCGATGCTCGATTTATTAAAAATGCCAAATTATAAAAATAATGATGAAAAAATTCCCCCTACCTCTAAGATATTCAATTCCGGTAATTTTAATATTTTTTGGTGGCTTATTTGGCATAACTTCCTTTAATAAAGAAATTACTGAAACATATAAAAGAACAGAAATAAGTACTAAAAATTATCTACGGATTTCCGCAGGACAAACATCAAAAATACTAGATTATTTATATCGTATATCAGATATTAAAAATGGAGAAATTTCGATTATTAGTCAGCTAGGTAGTGATCCAAATATTAATGTATTAATGGTAATTGATGAGCAAGATATTATTCATGTATCTAACCGTTACGAACTAAAAAATACTCCCATTAGTAATACAGTTGCTGCCGCGTACGCTTCTAAGTTCACTACTGTGCGAGCAACACTTACAGGAGAGGTTATACTTTCTCAAGATAAGCAAAAACTAATTGCAATTTATCCTATTATTTTACAGGTTTTGCCTGATGAACTAAGCTCTTCTAGGGTAGGAATTTTGTTTTTTGAATATGATCTTACTCGTGCTAAACAACAGGCATTTTGTGATGCTTTGAGACGTTCATTAATGTTTAATATCTTTTTAACTATATTTTGTTTAGGGTTATGGCTTTTCTTTGATTTAACCTTAACTCGGCGAGTTTCTTTGTTAGTTGCTGCTAGTAATAGTTTAGCTGAAGGAAATTTCAACGTCAGAACTGGATTATTAGGATCAGATGAACTTGTACAAATTTCTGTAGCATTTGATCACATGGCCAGTAAAATTCAGGAAAATACCCTAATCCTACAGCAGGAGTTAATAAAAAGGGAAATTATAGAGGCTAAATTGAAAGAAACTAACGAACAACTTTCTATTTCTAATATTGAACTTGCTTCGCTAACTAAGGCTAAAAGTGAGTTTCTTTCTAATATGAGCCACGAAATTCGTACTGCTATGAATGGCGTGATTTGTATGGCTGAACTTCTCTCTATGAAAAACCTTTCAGAGGAACAGCAAGATATAGTCCAAACAATTCGAGATAGCGGTAATGCTCTTCTAGTAATTATTAATGATATTCTTGACTTCTCGAAAATCGAATCAGGAAATTTGCAATTAGAAGAACATCAATTTGTTTTAGGAGATATTATTAAATCTGTATTTAAGCTTCTTTATACCCAAGCAGCAACTAAAAATATTCACTTGGAATATTCTATTAATCCTGATGTACCGACGAATATTTTAGGAGATGCTACGCGCCTCCGACAGATTTTATTAAATCTGATTAGTAATGCCATTAAATTCACTCAACACGGTCATGTTTCTATTGCAGTTTTAGCTAATAAACAACAGGAAGATCAAAAAATAGAATTGATGATATCTATTAAAGATACAGGAATCGGTATTGAGCATGACCGCTTATATCAATTATTTCAACCTTTTACACAAGCTGATACTTCCATTAGTCGTAAATACGGTGGAACAGGTTTAGGTTTAGCTATTAGTAAGAGTTTAGTGAATTTAATGGGAGGGAAAATTTGGGTAGAAAGTTTAGGTAATATTGGTGGTCATCCTCCTGAAAATTGGTTATCAAATTGGGTAAATAATAGTTTACCAGGTTCAATCTTTCATTTTACATTTATAGCAAAAGTGGTTTTACCTAGTAGTTTAATATCAGAAAAATTTCCCCAGGTGTTTCCAGTAAAGACGATTACCGAAATCTCTACTCTGAAAATTCTATTAGCTGAAGATAACAAAATTAATCAGAAAGTTGTACTACTTACTCTCAAAAAGCTAGGTTACAGTGCGGATATTGCTAACAATGGTTTAGAAGTTTTAAAAAAAATCGAAACTCAGGTTTATGATGTCATTTTAATGGATATGCAAATGCCAGAAATGGATGGAATTGCAGCTACAAGGATAATTCGTCAATCTGCCAAAGTACAACCTTATATTATCGCACTAACTGCTAATGCTTTAGATGCTGATCGTCAAATATGTTTAAATGTAGGTATGAATGATTATATTAGTAAACCCATTGTTATCGCTGACTTTCAGGAAGCATTAAAAAATGCAGCAACCATTCAACTCCCAAAATTCTAAGCATTACAGCAAGTCAAATAAGCAATGTCTACATTGGGTTACACCTAGAAATTTTCCGAATATTTCCTTGAGATGGGTGTTAATTGTTTCCTTATTGTCGGTGCAGTGGGATTACTGGGTTATCTTCCCTATGGGAGTGGTAAAAAAGTGGTAGAAGATATGGCAAATCAGTTAATGGATCAGGCCACTAATCGGGTACAGGATCACGTTGACATATCTCTACAAGCTCGAGAGCAAGCAATAACTGTTAATAATCATGCTGTCTAAGAAGGTCATATGAACATCAATGACTTTGAGCAACTGCCTCAATACTTTTGGCAACAAATCAACCTATCTCTTTCTTTGTCAATTAGTAATTGTGGGTTCTTCAATGAAAAGGGAGAGGAGATTGGCTATACCGATATTCTCAGTCAAGAGATTCTTGAACAAGCCAAGAAGATAACTGGGAAAAATTTGGAGATGGACAAGAGGGATTGCTAATGGTGAACTTGGTCAAGTTTTGGAGATAAAAGGAGTTTCTGAATTAGAAACCCTTGCAGACGCATTTAATCAGATGGCAGAACAATTACAAACTTATTCTGAGAATTTAGAAAATAGGGCAGAGGAACGCACAGCAGAATTAGTAATTGCTAAGGAAAAATCTGAAGTTGCCAATCAAGCTAAAAGTGTATTTATTGCCAATGTTGAGTCATCAATTGCGATCTCCACGGCTATAATTGCTTTAACCGCTAGTGTTTTAGAAGAAGAAAAAGCGATTGTACTTTCTGTCGGTTGTGATGATTTTCTCTGTAAACCATTTGCGGAGCATACCATTTTTGAAGCACTATCTAAGCATTTGGGACCGAAATATATTTATGCAGATATAAAACTAAGTGAAAGTATCCATATTTTAGAAAATCTATTAACTTCAGAAAATTTAACGGTAATGACAAAAAAATGGATTGTAAGATTATATGACAGCTCACTAGAGGCTAGTGTTAATCTGATCATGGAATTAATCCAGTAAATTCCAGATAGAGAGGCTCATCTAATTCAATCTTTAAGCAAACTGATTCATAAATCTAAAAAGTAAGGATTGAGATGCTGAGGTATTGACAAGTGTGATAGGTGAGGCAGAATATAGCAAGCAGTTGTGGAAAACA
>CAKZGI010000078.1 GCA_936914905.1 uncultured Trichormus sp.
TCCCAACCCTGATTCTTTCCTTGGCTCTTTCCTAATCTTAACACTATGGAAAGCCGGACACAGACTCCTTTGTAAATTTTCGGACGTCTCTAGTGAACATTGGGCATTAAGGCAAGGTGCTTAAACAAAAATGGCTAAGAAGCTACATTCTTAGCCATTTTTGTTTCATCTGACGCTAAGGGATGATTTGCCCAAGATAAAACGGGTGATGGGGTGTTAATTCCTAATTGTTCGTAGGGCATAATACAAATTTAAAGTTCAAGGGGAAAAATTTGAAAAGGTAATTTTCATTTGATGCTAGGTCAGCGCGAGCAATTACATTTTTCATGGTATTTTTAGACTTAGTATCTACTATTATACATATTTATTACATAAATAACTTATCTGTCAATAAATAAAAAATGGAGTGTTACATTGTTGGATGAAGAATGGATATGCTAAATAGAGAGCCAGAAATAAAAAAGCGTATCTATATCCCGTTGTAGATATTACTCAATTATTCCTGTATTGATCTATGATAATGTGATTAGGGCTGTGATCAAGATCAAGATGCACTAAAATAGATCATAATAATTGGTGAGGATGTGGGTTCACCAGTTTGTGGCATGAGTTTAAAGGCAGTTTTGTTTGATTTCAATGGTGTCATCATTAAAGATGAGTCAATCCATGTACAGCTGATAGATGAGATTCTGTTGCAGGAAAATATGCAGCCACAAAAGTTGCATGAACGTCAAATTTGTCTCGGAAGGAGCGATCGCGCTTGTTTTCAAGACCTGCTGAAAAATCGTGGTAGAGTGGTGACGGAAGAGTATTTAAGTCAGTTGCTCAACCGCAAAGCTCAAGCTTATGTATCAGCACTGGAAAAATGGGAAAAACTGCCTCTGTATTCTGGGATAGAAGATTTAATTTTTCAGGTGCGATCGCAAAATCTTAAACTAGGGTTAGTTAGTGGTGCTTTGCGTCAAGAAATAGACTTGGTGCTAGAACGCGCTAAATTGACTGAATATTTTCAGATTATCGTTGCCGGGGATGATACTAATACTAGTAAGCCCCAGCCAGAAGGTTATCTGCTGGCTGTAGAACGACTTAATCAAGTTGATCCAGACTTAAATTTACAATCCCACGAATGTTTAGCTATTGAAGATACACCAGCGGGTATTCAAGCAGCCAAACGCGCTCAGATGCAAGTTGTTGGTGTAGCTAATACTTACCCCTTCCATATTATGCAACGTCAAGCTAACTGGACTGTAGATTATTTGATTGATTTAGAATTGGAACGGGTACAGGAAGTTTATTTGCAAAAAGATTTACAATCTGACGTTGCTGTATCAGGAAACGAATAATGAAAGTAGAGTATTTACAGTATAATTTTAAACAATTTTTGAAAAAATTCCTAATAGTTTTTCTCTAGATTAATCTAAGTTTGATTTACTTACAGAATATGCTGGTTTTGGCTTGACTTGCAACCTATACCATACCAGCTTTAAAAATCTGATTAGCAGTAGTATTTAATTCCGAAAAAGTTTGGGAGATAATGCGTTCATGATCTCGAAACTTAGTAATTTAATATTCTCCATCAACCAAGTTACAAATAGATATGTTGGTTGTTTAGGATTACCGATAAAATTACGTCCACCCAAGGCTGCATAATCTACAATCCAATATTCAGGAATTCCCATTTCTTCATAATCAGCATACTTCAAGTAGTAATCATAACGCCAATTACTTGAGACAACTTCAATCACCAAAGGTATTGATGCACCTAAACTGAGAATGGATTATTTTTTCCATAATTGTTCGTCGGCTAAGTTTGCACAGTTTAGCAGCAACACATCTGGAAAATAACCAGAATCTTTGCCATCAGGTCTAACTATAGCTTGGTTGGGGATAACATAAGGAAGGTCTAATCTGTCGATTTTAGCACTGAGCCTGATTGTCACAAACCCTTTAACTTCTTCATGATCCCCTACTGGTTGTGCCATTTCAACAATATTCCCATTATGTAGTTAGTAACGTACCCCGGAATTTTCATGTAGCCAATCAACAAATTCCTGAAAGGTAACAACTTTGGCTAAGGCTTAGGTCATGGCTTTTGAGAATTACTTATTTTAAAATAAATAGCTCTAAATAAAGTGATTTGACAAATTTGATTTCGGAAATATACATACATAGAGTGGGAATTACCCATCACAGGGCAGTTATGACGGACTATGGCCGCCCTACAATAGTAGTCTGTCAACCTAAAAATGACGGCTAAAAGCAGGCAGCGAGAGCAGAGGATGCAGAGGAAGAATAGAAATTTGGATTTTATCATTATCATTATCATTATTCGCAAAAATAATAAAATGATTCGAGTATCATAAAAAACTGAAAATACTCATAATTCATTACCAATGTTATCTGTACTTAGTTCAATTAATCCCTGGTTAGTAGGTGTAGGACTAAACGCGATCTTATTGGGAATAGTGGCAATTATTCCTAAAAAATTACTAACACCTGCGGGTATCTTCCATGCTTGGTTATTGGGTGTAATTATTTGGGGAACATTAGGCTGGACAGGATATCTAGTCGTAGTGTTTTATTTTATTGTTGGTTCTGGGGTAACGCGCATTGGGATGGCACAAAAGGAAGCAGCAGGAATTGCGGAAAAACGTTCTGGTGCTAGGGGTTCAGAAAATGTTTGGGGTTCGGCGTTAGTTGCGGCTTTGTGTGCTGTGGGAGTGTTGTTTTTACCTGAGTGGAAGTTTTTGCTGTGTTTAGGCTATGTAGCGAGTTTTAGCACCAAATTATCGGACACGACAGCCAGTGAAATCGGTAAAGCCTATGGAAGGCGCACCTTTTTGATTACAACACTCCAACCTGTCCCTAGAGGTACAGAAGGGGCAGTAAGTTTAGAAGGGACTTTAGCAGGTATTGTTGGATCAGTAGCGATCGCACTGGTGGCTTGGGATGTAAATTTAATTGATATCTTAGGAATTGTTTTCTGTGTCGTTGCAGCATTTATAGCTACTAATTTGGAAAGTGTAATCGGTGCAACATTGCAATCTAAATATACTTGGCTTACCAATGAGGTTGTAAATATCTTGAACACACTCATTGGGGCTATTTCAGCCATTATTATGGCTTTAATCTGGCGAAGTATATTTGTTTAAAATTTTACTGAAAAATAACATATGTTAACAGCAGATCTGCTGCAATATATATATTGCATCATTATAGACTATAATAATCAGGTAATAACCTACACTTGCGATTAATAGTTTTTATGTAGATTTTATAATTATTTATTTTTTGTCTATCTAATTCATAGAATCTTTATCATTATGAACCATAATTTCTTGCGGTTTTATCTATTATTTAATGGAAAACTTGTATAGATTTTCAGCGTTTTCCTCATATTTACTTCATGGAATCTTCATCATTTTTTACGATCAATGACGAACCAATCGACCTTTATCAAGTAATTCAGTATTTACAAGTCTCTGGTAAACTGAATCAGTTTATTAGTGATGTTCTGCGTCAGTACGTCTTGGAACAAGAACTAGAAACCAGAAATGATATCGAGATTAGTACGGCATTAATTGAACAAGCGATAATTGATTATCGGTTAAAAAACCAACTCACAGATCCTGAACAATTCCAAGAATGGTTAAAAAACAATGGTAGTGATTACGCTACATTTCATGCTTCAGTTACATTTAGCTTCAAATTAGAAAAACTGAAGGCGTTAATTGTAGAACCAAAACTACCAGAATACTTTATTGAACGCAAGATTTATTTAGATAGAGTGGTGCTCTCTCGGATTATGGTTGATAACCGAGAACTAGCGGAAGAACTACACACTCAAATTGAAGAAGGTGGTAGTTTTGAACAACTAGCAAAAGAGTATTCATTAGCAGATGAGCGAATTTTTAACGGGATGATGGGTCCCATTAGTAGGGGTAGTTTACCGGATATATTGCGGGCGGCTGTGGATGCTGCGACTCCTGGAAAATTGATAGGACCCATCGAATTAGAAGGGAGTTTAAGTTTGTTTAGATTAGAAAACATTCTGCCTGCATCTTTAGATAATACTCAATTCAAACAATCACTACAAAATGAGTTATTTGAAAAATGGCTAGGGGAGAAAATTCAAAACCTGACAGTCAAATTACAAGTGAGCTAAATATTCTGGATAATCAATCTCTACAAGTAAATGTGCTAGATACTGTACCCTGGAATCAACCTCCATTATGCTGGTTAACTCCTGAACAACAAACCTTATTAAAGAATCAGTCGGAAATCCACCAATATAAACTTGGAGAAAAAATTTGGTCAAAAGAAACAGGAGAACATCAATTTTTTATTGTTACTGGTAAAGTCCGTTTACGGGATGAAATGAGCAAACCTGTAGTCACTCTACAAGAGGGAGATTGGTTTGGTGATTGTCAGCCAAGATTTATTAATTGCAAAGCTGTAGCTGCTAGTAAGGAAGTAGTAATTGTGTGTTGGAATTCATCACTTTGGGCGAAGTTTTCTAACCCTCAAATTGATAAATTTTGGAATTCGAAAGTTGAAAAAATAGGTACCAGGGAACAGAGGGAAGCAGGAGAAATTTCTTCTTCACCTACTTTATCTTCTTCATTTTCTTTACTGTCACCTTCTGAACTGTTACCTCCTGCACCCACACCTGTAATTTCCAACTATCCTTTTGTCGCAAGTGGAAATACTGCGGCTGCTTGTTTAGTTATGGTGGCACAATATTTAAATATTGCTGTCCAATTGGAATGGGTGCAACGTCAACTGCGGGGACAACGCCCAAAAAATGTGATAGAAACTGCAGAAAAGTTAGGGCTAGTTTTCCGACAGGTACAGATAAGTTGGGATGAATTACGACAGCTATCATTTCCAGCTTTACTACTGTGGAAATCTGACTCTATTAGTAGTTGGGTTGTAGCTTATGGGATGAAAGGTAATTGTTTAATTATTGCCAATCCTCTCAATTTTGAATGTGAATATTTAACCCAATCAGTAGTAGAATCTTGTTGGGATGGGAAATTATGGCAAGCGGAATTAATTTCTAAACAAGATAAATTTAATCTTTCTTGGTTTATTCCCGCAGTTTGGAAATATCGGGTATTGTTAGGTGAAGTATTACTGGCTTCCTTCACTTTGCAATTGTTGGGTTTGACTTCACCATTAATCACCCAAGTTATCATTGATAAAGTGATGGTGCAGGAGAGTTTAGCCACTCTCGATGTTATAGCGATCGCACTGTTGTTAGTCGCTATATTTGAATCTATCCTGGGTATGCTGCGGCTATTTATCTTTACCCACACAGCACGGCGTTTAGATTTGAGTTTATCAGCCCAACTTTTTCGCCATTTAATGCGTTTACCCTTGGCTTATTTTGAGTCTAGGAGAGTGGGAGATACAATAGCCAGAGTTCAGGAATTGGAACAAATTCGCCAATTTCTCACGGGTACAGCTTTAACGGTCATTATCGATAGCATCTTTGCTGTGGTCTATCTGGGATTGATGTTTTATTACAACATTCTCTTGACATTTGTAGCCTTAGCTGTATTACCATTATTTGCAACGTTAACAATTGTTGCTACACCAATTTTGCGAAGTTGGCTAAATGAAACCTTTAACCGCAGTGCTGATAGTCAATCATTTTTGGTAGAGACAGTCACGGGTATTCATTCAGTCAAAGCCCATGCAGCAGAACCAGTCGCAAGGGAACGATGGGAAGGCTTATTTGCTCGCTTTATCCGCACTGGTTTTAAAGCTTCCACAACCTCAAATATTAGCAGTAACATAGGTGATTTTCTCACCAATTTTTCCACATTGCTAATACTTTGGTTTGGTGCGAAATTAGTGATTGACCATCAACTTACAGTCGGTCAATTAATCGCCTTTCAAATGTTATCGGGGAGAGTCACAGGACCCTTATTACGTCTAGTGCAGTTGTGGCAAAATCTTCAACAGGTGCTATTATCAGTAGACCGCATTGGTGATATTCTTAACGCTGCACCAGAAGCGGAAGCCGGAACAGGGTTAGTATTACCACCTCTCAAAGGTGAAGTTAATTTTGATCAAGTTTTCTTTCGCTACAGTCCCAATACCGAACCCGTATTGAAAGGAATTTATTTTGATGTTGAACCAGGACAGTTTGTAGGAATTGTAGGACGTAGTGGTTCTGGTAAAAGTACACTTTCCAAACTTTTACAACGCCTTTATCAAATTGAATCAGGACGAATCCTTATTGATGGTTTTGATCTCAACAGTTCTGATTTAACATCTTTACGTCAACAAATTGGGGTGGTTCTCCAAGAAGACTTTTTATTTAATGGTTCTATCTTGGAAAACATCAGCTTAGGAAATCCAGATATTACCGCCGAAGAAGTTGTAGAAGCTGCAAAATTAGCCGTAGCACATGATTTTATCAGTCAATTACCTTACGGTTACGAAAGCAATGTTGGTGAAAGAGGTACAGCTTTATCTGGTGGACAAAGACAAAGAATAGCTTTAGCGAGGTTATTTATTTCCTCAGCACCAATTTTGATTTTAGATGAAGCAACTAGCGCCTTAGATAGTGAAACAGAACAGCAAGTTTTACAAAACTTGCAAAAAGTTTCAGCTAACCGTACCGTGTTTTTAATTGCTCACCGTTTTGCACCTTTGAAACGTGCAGATTTAATATTAGTAATGGAAAAAGGTATCATTGCCGAACGGGGTACACACGCGGGATTATTGCAACAAAAAGGTTTGTACTGGTCACTTTATCAACGACAACAGGCGAATATTTAAGTTAAAGACGTTCCTAGTACCGCCGTGAATTCAAAATGCTTCTTTCAAAAGAGCTACCCTAACAAAATAGTTCCAAAATAGTTCTTCCAGCAGGCTGTGCCAACAAAATTCAAAATTTATACGGCGTTAGCTTTTCAGAGATTTGGAATGGTTGGTTTATTTACGCCGTAGTGTACTAGTGAACGTCTCTACTTCATTTCTTGCTTACAGGTTGTAATTATTTTGCAACATTTAGTGCGATTGTGTTGGAAAATAACGGAAATAACCTCACTTGCAGAAAGCTTTACAAACCATATCTATCAAAATGAGGAATTATGTTGATAATCCCAGCATTTATAATTACGCCAAACTTTACGATTTTTCTCACATTTTTCTTGGTCTTTAATACCAGTAATTGAGGTAGGATGAATAGTGTTCAAGCTGGATGTAACATAAGACATCATGAAGGAACCTGTATAGAAACCACAAAATATTAAAGTTCCAAAAAAACGTAAAGCTGACATACTTAACAGCAGATAAAATAGAGAATTTGAGTTCTTTACCATGGCTAGGTAAACGCATATATTTCCTCAGTGCCGTCTTGACGGTAGATAACACCCTGGGAATGTTTACAGGTTGATTAATTTAATTTGTAGAATTTATTTATGGGAGAAAATCAGAGTTATTTCTGTTATCTGGTAACTCTGTCAATCCGTTCGGGGAGTTAAAAATTAAAGATAATTCAGTGGGGGCTTAAACCTGCCACTGATTGAAATTCAGAAGTCAGGAGTTATCCTAAAATTAGGTTTACCTAAACTTCCGAGAGAATGCTCCGGCCACACCGGAACGGTTGGCGGTGAGATGAATCGAGGGTTAAAAACGAAACGCCCCTTGACTGAATCAAACCATAGGTTGTTTGACAAGGCGAGGGGCAGTTAAGTTTTTAACAGTACCTGTGATATAATTACGCCAGTGAGTTTGACGTAACAATGCTGGTATTTGAGGCAAAGTTGGAAGGAATAAAGGAGCAGTACCACAACTCATGTTTGCCCCCATTGCGGACATATAGAGGATAGAGATTGGAACGCTGCACGAAACATACTTGAGATAGGACTCCGTACCGTGGTGGGGCACACGGGAACGCCAGCCCTGAGTCCAGTCGAAGGGTTAATCGCCTCTGGAGATATCGACCTCTGCTTGGGTGGAGAAATCCCTCCAAGTAAGTCGAGTCGTGGAAAGAGGAAACCCAAGCAATGATTCTTGGAATCCCCCGGTACACCCACAAGGGTTGGCGGTAGCAGGATGTCAATTATCGCCTTCTATAAAGGGGAATTGAGGTTAAATACTTCTAAAATTTGTCGGCAAATTTGTTTAAGTTTTTCGCCAACATCAGGGGAAGGTAGGGATTCACCTAAAAAATTCCATTGGTCTACGGTTGAAAGTCGCCATACTTGGCCACGATGGTCAAATCCTGATACTTCAATACCAATGGCTCGCCGGGATTTATTGATGGAATCTTGATAAAACCGGATTTGAATTAAAATGCTGCGGCTGCTCCAAGATTTGCTAATTCCGGGAAAGTGAAACCCGATGTCTATGGAATCTGGATCTACTAATTCCCTGGTTTCTGGATCATTGTGCCAGGGTTTAAGATCCGATTTGGCATCAGGAAACTCAAATTTAAATAAATTTACTACGGCAGCAATCTTGCTGGCCAGTTCAACGTTGGTTGCCTGTTCCGCTGCATTCACGTCAAAGCTCTCCTAATCGTGCGTCGGCCTGTGGGGCATATGAAAACAGAAAAACCGCCAGAAGGCTTATATTATTAGTGTTTCAGCTTATCAAGAAGATTGGAAATTTAGCAAGTGTGAATGAATATTCCCTCATAATGAATATTCCCTCATATTTTATTGGGTAATTTTACTTAAGAAATGTCTCTAAGCACTAACAACTCTGCCTTTTGACTGGGGAGACAACAATTTTTCTGGTGGGGTTTGGCGAATTTTCGATAAAAACCTTTGTTGACTGGAACGATAAATTACAATAACACTGTAAAGCTGCAAACAAACAGTAAATTAATTTACGTTTATGGTGCATCAACGCTCTATTTTGTCACTGATTCTTGTACTATTGACCACATTCCTAATCAGCTGTGGCAATCCTAGTGTTGCTACTGCACCTCCATCTTACACATCTGCTCAACTGGTGAAAATTCAGGAATATGTTCCTGATATTCAGGTAGTGCGCGATCGCTCAGAAGAACTGAAAAACCTTATTCAAAGCCGTGAATGGATTAAGGTGGGTAATTTTATTCATGGCCCCATGACAGAAGCTAGGCTAAATATGACTTATGTCATTCCCAACCTAGTTCCCCAAGACCAACCTAAAGGCAGACAGATTACCAAGGATTTATTGGGTCATCTGGTGAAAATTGACCAAGCGGCTACTGTAGGTAACACTAGTCTGGCGTTAAGTAACTACAAAGATGCTTTTACCGATGTTGACAAGTTCCTACAATTGATTCCAGAAAAAGGTGACAGTGAACAGTAAAAAGTGAACAGTGAACGGACCTGTCTACTGATAACTGATAACTGAATAACTCTGAGTCTTGAGTCACAAAACGCTAGGGTAATGGAGTGATAGGGTAAAGGGGAAAACTCTTCACTCTTCATTCCTCTCTGTTCACAAAAGTCATGAATGTAGTAATTATCGGTTGTGGTGTAGTTGGGGCTGCGATCGCCTATCAACTCAGTCAAGTTAAAGGTGTAAATATCACTGTTTTCGACCAAAACCAACCAGCACAAGCTTCAACAGGTGCTGCTCTTGGTGTTTTAATGGGCGTAATCAGCCATAAAATCAAGGGTAAAGCTTGGCAAATGCGCCAAGAAAGCATTCAACGTTATGAAACTTTGATTCTTGAACTAGAAGGGATTACAGGGCGGAAAATTCCTTGTAACCGTCAGGGAATTGTCATGCTTTTGTCGGAAGACTCAGAACACCCTTTAGCCAGTGGTGTGGAAGCGATTACAGAATGGGAACAGTTGCGGGAAATTCGTAAAGCTCAAGGTTGGCAGTTAGCTGTTTGGCACAAAGATAAACTTCAGAAATTCTGTCCACAAATTAATCATCCCACTATTATTGGTGCTGTCTACTCTCCTCAAGACCGTCAACTCAATCCTACAGCTTTAACATTAGCTTTTGTCGATGGGGCTCAACGCAATGGCGTAAAATTTAAATTTGGTGTGGCTGTCAAAAATAAACAAGCTCCATCTTCTCAATTAATACAGATATCACCGACAGTTACTAAGCAACTTAAATCTATTGAAACTTCAGAGGGTACAGTTAACGCTGACTGGTTTATTGTCGCTGCTGGCTTGGGTTCAACTGCCCTGACTGCACAATTAAATCACAAGGTGCATATCCGTCCG
This sequence comes from uncultured Trichormus sp., assembly GCA_936914905.1. GTDB lineage: Bacteria > Cyanobacteriota > Cyanobacteriia > Cyanobacteriales > Nostocaceae > Trichormus_B. Next base: position 10,200 of record CAKZGI010000078.1, read on the forward strand.
GTTTTGGGGCAAGCTTTATACCTAAGTTTAGGACGAATTTTAGGAAATCCTGATTTTCAACCAGTGATTACTGGTAATGATATACATCTTGTACCTATGGGTAGTGGTGATTATTGGGTGGGTGCAACGGTTGAATTTCCCAATCATGCAGATGAGATATCTGCAAAGAAAGAGTTGCTGGAATCTTTGCAAAAACAAGCGATCGCATTTTGTCCAGATTTAGCTTCAGCCAAAGTTGTCCGCACCTGGTCTGGTTTACGTCCCCGTCCCGAAAATAGTCCAGCACCTGTGATTGATAAACTTCCTGGTTTTAGCAATGTCTTGTTGGCTACTGGTCACTATCGCAACGGTGTTTTACTCGCACCTGCCACAGCTTTAGCAGTGGAGAATATGATCATTTCTCAAGGTTCTTAATAGCAGGTGACAGGTGATAGGTGACGGGTTAATTAATATTATTTTTAATTGAATTCTGTAAAACCTTAAACCCTGTAAATCCTGATTTAGATAAAATATTTTATGATAGTTCTTCCTTATCGACATCTAGCAGATCAGGTTTTGAGATTGAAGTCAAAGGGTATCTCTCTTATAATGCGAGATTTTTTGTAAAAATTCTCTTACCTATTTGTAGGATGATAAAAGAGAATTCAGTATTAAGGCATCTGTGCGATGCTGTTCCATTTTCAGGATAGGAAAATAGAGTGTCAATTCAAGAACATAAAATAACAGTATAATGGTTTTATCGGGAAGCTGAACCGATTGGTAAAAGTGACTTATTACCAGTGGTATTGCTACATGGCATACTTTCCCAAAGTTATAGCTGGAGAAATATTATACCGGCATTGGCAGCACAAGGAACAAGAGTGATTGCACCAGATTGGATTGGTTACGGCTTTTCTGGTAAACCCGGAAAACAGGATTTTGCTTACACTCCCGATGCATTTATCAAGGCTTTAGATGATTTCATTCAAGCAATAGAAATAGAACGTTTTCCCTTAGTTGTGCAAGGATTTTTAGGATCAGTTGGATTACAATATGCCTTGCGGTATCCTGAAACAATTGCCAACATTGCGATTTTAAATACACCAGTTTTCACATTTGCTAAATTACCTTGGGAAATCAAACAAATGGGATTACCATTAGCAGGTGAAGTCATGACACAAAACCCATTATTAGTGGATAGAACCTTAGAAGGTGGTTGTCGCTATCGCATCGAAGATAAAGATTTAGATATTTATAGAAAACCATTCTTAAAAAGTTCTTCATCTGGTCGCAGTCTGCTTTGGAAAATTAGAAATTTGTAACTGGACAAAGCAATGATAGAAATAGAAACTGGGTTTAAAGAATGGGAGAAACCAATTTTATTACAATGGGGAATGATTGACCCTTGGTTATCTGTAGATATTGGCGAAAGTTTCGTTAAATCTGTCCCTGACGGGGAATTAATTAAACTCAATAATGTTGGACATTATCCCCAAGAACATTATCACGAAACGATTTTGCAAGACGTTTTACCCTTTGTACGTCGTTCAGGATCAAATTAGCTAATTATAGAGACGTTTCATGTAGCGGAAGCTTACCATAGGATAACGTCTCTACACTTTTAATGATTTTGTTTGTATATCGTACTTTGAGCCTGTTTTCTTAACAAAAATGAACCAATATTATATCTACATAATGAGTAACAAATCAAAAACCTTATACACAGGTGTCATCAATAATTTACATCACAGAATATACGAGCACAAACAAAAACTTATACCAGAATTTACCGAAGAGTATAATATAGTAAGCTCGTATTCTATGAAAAAACTTCAGATATTCAAGCAGCTATCGAACTTGAAAAGCAGATAAAAGGATAGTTAAGAACGAAGAAAATATTACTAATTTAATCTGTCAGTCGTAATTGGCAAGATCTGAGCATTGAATGGTATGGAGAATGAGCAAATTACTATTCCATTTTAATGACAACCGCGTTGAGAATGACAACTTCGTTGAGAATAACAAAGTATTTAGAGTTCTTAACCTAATTTCTATCCTTGTCAACAATTACCGTAACCTGAATAATGAGAGTAAATACAATCATCTGTAAATTGATTAAGGTAGGTTAGGATTCATGGCTTATTCATGGTTTAAAGCCTTTCACATTATCGGCTTTGTGGTTTGGTTTGCGGGATTATTCTACCTAGTGCGTCTGTTTATCTACCATGTCGAAGCGAACCAAGAACCAGAACTAGCTAAAACGATACTGAAAAATCAGTATCAAATTATGGAAAAGCGTCTCTACCACATTATAACTATCCCAGGAATGATAGTCACGGTAACGATGGCCATCGGTATTATTTCCACCAACCCAGACTTGTTAAAAGAAGCTTGGTTACATTTTAAATTAGGATTTGTGGGTATTTTACTTATGTATCATTATTATTGTGGTAGGTTGATGAAACAGTTAGCCGCAGATGAATGTAAGTGGAGTGGACAACATTTGCGGGCTTTAAATGAAGCACCGACTTTGTTGTTGGTGGTAATTGTCATGTTGGCTATTTTCAAGAATAACCTACCTACAGATATCACTGCTTGGCTGATTTTTGGGTTGGTGATTTTCATGGCTGTGAGTATTCAGATGTATGCCAAAATCCGCAGACGGAATAAAGAGAAGATTATGGCAGAGATGAAATGAATCAAATTAATCAAGTTCCCCAAACACAAAGTTAGTATAAATTAGGGATAAACAGGAGACTTGATTTTGTAGGATGGGTAGAGCAAAAGCAAAACCCATCAAATGATTTTTTTGCTTCTTGGTAATGTATATGGCGTGAGCTTTTCAGAGATTTGGAATGGTTGGTTTATTTATGCCAAGCTGTACTAGAGATATAAAATTTTTTTGTGAAAAACTATGTTTTACCGTAGGTTTGGTTGACGTAAGGAAACCCAACATTTCTAAGAAATATAAATTTATCATCAACTCCAATATTCAGAAATAATTCACCAACAACATCAAGAAATAAGCTTGTTTCCCGGAGGTTCAACCGATATTTATAAAATCGCCGTAAGGATTGAGGTGGTGGGGTATTGACAAGTGTGATAGGTGAGGCAGAATAT
>CAKZGI010000079.1 GCA_936914905.1 uncultured Trichormus sp.
GTAGTGGCTTTCAGTTATAATATTAATTTTATTATTTCATTATATTATTCTGACACTCCCCCCTAAGGAAATAATCAAAATTCTGTTTTCTCTTCAGTGTTGTTGAAATTGATAAGTCCGATCCTTCGACAGCAAGTTGTATGTTTGAGACTTGGTACTGGTTTTGTCAGAAAGTCAGCCCACATTGAGGTTGAAGGTGTGAACTTTACTTCTAGTTTCTTTTCTTCAATTAAGTCTCGGATGAAGTGATGCTTGAGAGATACATGTCGAATATTGTCACTCATTTTTTGGTTGCTTACCAATTTTATACATGATTGATTGTCGCAATTTAGCTCTAATGTGTGCGCTTCAAACAGGTTTGATTCTTCAAGTATTGCTTTTATCCATATTCCTTCTTTTGCCGCTAAGGCAGATGCTACATACTCAGCTTCTGTTGAGGAGAGGGCAACTGTAGCTTGCTTCTTTGATCTCCAGGTGATTGCTCCGCCAGCGAATGTGTATACATACCCACTTGTTGACTTTCGCTGATCTATATCTCCCCCCCAATCAGAATCAGTCCAACCACAAATTTTATAGTGGTGATTGGAGGATTCAGATTGTGAATAAGTAAGGGAAAGTTCTTTTGTGTGTTTAAGGTACCTGAGAACTCTTTTTAGGGCTTGCCAATGTTTAGGACCTGGATTTTGCATGAAGCGAGATAGTAACCCCACACTAAAACATAAGTCTGGGCGTGTGCAGGTGACTAGATATCTAAGACAACCAATGATTTGCTTATAAGGAAGATTTTTCATTTCTAGGTGTTCTTTTGTGGTGTGAGGTGCATCATTAATAGATAATTTACATGTGATAGTGAGTGGGGTTGAGATAGGTTTACAGTGTAGCATATCAAAACGTTTTAGGATATTTATTACATATTGTGATTGAGATAGCGATATGGTGCTTAGATTTTTATTTCGGTTTACCTCTATACCTAAAAAATATGTCATTGGACCAAGGTCAGTGATAGGGAAAACGGTCTTTAGTTCTTGTTTGCATGAGTTTAGGTAAGAAAGGGAGTTTGAGAGTAGGGATAAATCATCAACATAGACTCCTATTAGTATGAAGGTTGAATTTGTCTTCCTAATATATATATTTGGCTCAGTTTTTAGTCTAGTATAATTTTGTTGAGTAAAGAAGATATGAAGTCGGTGATACCATGCTCTTGGTGATTGGCGAAGTCCGTAGATTGCTTTTCGAAGGCGGCACACTTTTGAAGATGATAGTTTGTCTTCATAGTATGGCGGTTGTTGCATATAAACTTCATCTTCAAGGTCACCATGTAGAAAAGCAGTTTGTATGTCGAGGTGGTGAAGTTCAAGATTGTAAGCAGCAGCAAGTGCCACGAATAAGCGAAGTGAGACTGTTTTGAGTGTGGGGCTGAATGTTTCATTATAGTCAACTCCGGGTATTTGAGAGAAGCCACGAGCCACGAGTCTTGCTTTGTATCTAGTAGGTTCACCATGGGGATTTTGTTTGATGCGTAGAATCCATTTGCATGTGATTATGTTCCGGTTATTTGGTACATTGACTAACTCCCATGTTTTGTTTTGTAGTAGGGATGTCATTTCATCATCCATAGCTGTTCTCCACTTTTGTGCATCCGGTCCTTGTAGTGCTTCTTCCACATTTAGTGGATCATCAAAATTCTCTTGTGATTCATCACTTCTTGGAGTTGTTTCCATATCAGTGAAGTGTGCTTCAAGCTCATCGAGTTCTTTATATATATCCCTAAGGCTCCTAAAGTGAGTAGGAGTTGTTGGTGAGTGAGTGGGCGACAATTTCTGGTTTAGCTGTGTAGGTGTGGACCCGAGAGCATGAGGGTTGGGTTTTGTGTTGTTCTGACGAGGATGAGAAGGTGAGTATGAGGAGTCAGGGGATTCAAGACTAGTGGGCTCAGGCATGTGATGGCGAGAGGGCAGGATGATTTCTGATGATTTACGCAGGTGGTTGTAGGAGGTTCGATTCACGCTTCGATTTACGGTTCGATTTTCTGTGCTGCAGTCCGAGGTTGCCCCAGAGTTTGCTGGATTTTCAGGTTGCCGTGTAGAAGATACCTTTGATTCATATGTTTGCAGTGGACGAGATGTTGCTGTTGCAGTGGAGGTAATTTTTTGTGCTGCATCTTCTGCTCTTGCTCTTGTTTCTGCAGCAATGGTGTTGGACTTCAACTCGAGACTCGATGCTGATTCTGGTAGATTTTCTTGATTTGTGAGTAGTTGTAAATTTGTTGGTAGCAGTTTAGCAGCATTTGGGAAGGGTTGTCGATCTGTATTCGTTGTGTTTTGGGCATCTTCATCGGAGTTGTTGTTTGTGAGGCTTTCTGATTGTTGTGAAATTCTTTTCCAACCATTTTCTTGTGTACATTGTTTTGGAATGTTGTCTTGTAGTTGTTGTAAAATTGCTGACTCATCGAAGATGACGCTTCGACTGAAGGTGAATTTGTTGTTGTTGGCGTCGTAAAGACGGTAGGCTTTATATCCATGGGCATCTCCATACCCAACAAATATGGTTTTGTTTGCTCGGTTGTCTAGCTTATTTTTCTGATTGTTTGATCTGTATGCATAGGCAGGACATCCAAACACCTTTAGATCTTTAATATAAGGTTTTTGACCATACCAGAGTTCGTGTGGTGTTTTTATTCCGGTTGATTTGTGATGGACTCGGTTTTGCAGATGGCATGTTGTTGCAATAGCTTCTTCCCAGAACTTGGGCTCTAGTTTTGCTACATTCATCATACTTCTCGCAGCATTTAGTAAGCTTCTGTTTTTCCTTTCTGATATTCCATTTTGTTGGGGTGTGTGAGGTGTTGTCTTTCGATGTTTGATTCCCTTGGCTTGGCAATATTCCTTGAATGCATTTGAGTTGTATTCTCCTCCTCCGTCAGTTTGCAGTTGTTGTACTGTTTCTTTTGTGATATTCTCTGCTAGTGTGACATAGTTTTTAAAAGCCTGAAGAGCTTGATTTTTTTATTTTAGGAATGTAAGTACTGTGAACCTGCTATAATCATCTATGAAGCTTATGAAGTATTTTGACCCAGTTATAGATGTTGTAGGAAATGGTCCACAAATATCACTATGAACTAGTTGTAGTAAGTACTCACTCTTACTTTGTCGAATCGGAAAAGGGTGTTGAGACATCTTACCAAAAATGCATCCTTCGCATAGTTCGATCGCTGAGAAGTGTTCTTTTGGGAGTCCAATGACCATGTTATTAGACTGTAATGTCTTGATAGTTTGTATATTTGTGTGTCCAAGTCGGTGGTGCCACAAGATATTATGGTCAATCTTCTCTACATAGTTTGTTTCTATGTGTTGTTTTATTGGAGTACATTGAATTGGATAGAGCCCCTTTTCTAGTCTTTGACAGTTATGCTTGATTTCTTGACCATTTGGTAACATATATTTTATTTGGGCATAATCCCTCTTAAATTCTATGGATGCACCATTTTCTGTTGCTTGTCCTACTGATAACAGATTTTTTGTTATTCCAGGTACATAGTAAACATTACCAATTGAGAATATGTTGTCGGCTTGAAGCTTGAAGCTTATTTCTCCTTTCCCGAGCGCTTGTTTTACTCCGTTGTTCCCAAAACGTACTGTTATTGGTGTTTGTAGAGAGTTGTAGTTTGAGAGCCAATCTTTGTTGTTTGTCAAGTGATGTGTGGCCCCAGTATCAAAATACCATAAGTTGTCTTCCTTTTGTTCAGTACTTATGCCGATGTTGAGGGCTTCTGCAGAAAATGCTTGGAGAAGATCATCATATCCGTCTTCGTGTATATTTTCTTCGTCTACTTCACCATATTCAACCATATGAGCCTGCATTCTAGGTTTGTACTCTTGATATTCTTGTTTTCCTTTAATGAATCTGTTTCTACACTCATTTTTTGTGTGTCCTATTTTGTGGCAATATGTGCAGGTTACTTTGGAAAATCTCATGCCTCCTTGTTGAGTGTGAGGGCGTTCAAAAAAGGACTTGGGTTTGTAGCTTTGGTGATGTTGTCTATTTCTGTATGCTATCATGGCTGTTGGATTATATGTTGTTTCCTGATGTCTGGCCTTTCTCATGGCTTCCTCTTGTTTGATGCAGTTTATGAGATCAGTTAGAGTTGCATTTTGATTTGAATTTTGAGTGGTTACGAAAGTGCTCCACGATGAAGGTAAGGCACCTAGTAGGAGCAATCTTTGTAATTTCTGAGTGATTTCCACCCCTGATGTGAGACAGTCATCCAATTTTCTTTTCCATGTGTTTATAAATGTTAACATTTCATCTTCATTTTCCATTCTTAGAGTTACTAAGGAATTAAGAGTCATGACCTGGTTTCCATCTGTTTTGGGCTCAAATTCGCTTTGAAGGTCTTTCCACATCTGACTTGCCGTTGTGCATTTTCGGATTGTATCTGCTTGTTGGTCCTCCAAGTGCGTCATTATCTCAAGTTGAGCAGCTAAATCTTTCTCTTCCCACGTTTCATAATCTTTTTCTGGTTTTAGTTCTGTGCCTTGAACCAGATCCCAGAGTTTTTCTTGTTTGAATAATAGTTTCATCATAGTGCTCCATACTCGATAATTTGTACTAGAGAGTTTGTTAATGGATGGCCTTTTGTTCTTATATGTTACATTGGAGGTAGATGTTGAACAGATTGCCTGATCCATGGCTGTAAGGGATGGTCTAGGACTTATGATGAGATTAGTGGAGAGATTAAGATACTAGGAGGTAAATGGGCACTTAGTATACTCTATAGCTCTGATACCATGTTGTAATTTGATATAAGACACGGGATTGAACTAATTAGGAGAGCTCTTTTATTGATAGGAAAAGACACTGTTTTTCTTGCATACATCTGTGGCCTTTTATAAATAGACCTTGAACATTTGAGTAGTGATATATTTAAGTAGTAGTGGGTTTCAGTTATACTTTAAGTAGTAGTGGGTTTCAGTTATATTTTAAGTAGTACTGGTGTTCAGTTATATCTGACGTAGTAGTGGCTTTCAGTTATAATATTAATTTTATTATTTCATTATATTATTCTGACA
>CAKZGI010000080.1 GCA_936914905.1 uncultured Trichormus sp.
ACGTGTGAACGACACAATGTTCGTTATGAACGATGGATGTATACAGTCTAATCCCAAGCCCCAAAGGTTCAATCCCCAAATGAGGATGTCACACTATTTTATCGCATGAGTAGGTATCCTTCCTAGCTGTAGACTTTCAGTCAGCAAAAGTGACCCACAACATTGGTGACCTTTGATGAAACATAGTTAAATGTGTCTATAGCATGTGCATCAAAGTTTATTGCGGTCACACATGAATACACACTTGAACAAAACATACAACATGTGATCTAAGTGTGCTCCTCTGGCCTATCTTAGGACACACCGTTCATCCTATACGGTCAAAGTTCACTTGATACGCATACATCATATTGGTATGTCCATCTAAGGTGATGTGGATGGTGGATGAGATGAGCATGGGGATGATAGATGATGTGATGCACCCAAGACGGTTGCATAAAGTATAGGAAGGTGTCCTTCCTAGTGGGGCATGGGGCTCTCAACTTAACCACGAGGGTAACCATGGTTAAGTTTAGAGTTATGGGAGGGTAGATTTGACAAACAAAGTCTCGCCTGATTTTGTGCCGTGAGTAGCAAACAAAGGCACATGCGGCCTAAGGTCCACAATCAATGCCTAATTTCAGGTCTGATTGGAGAACACGATGAAGGTCGGAAACTAAAATAGACAGAGGTATAACGTGCAACTGATCCAACAACCGTAATCTACCTCCATAATCAGCATATAGAGGAGTGATCATGTGCGGCAGCAACGAAGCGGTTGCGTGATCTGTCATGTTAACAAGAACTACAACAACATTCCCGTCCTGTTGGGGCTTGTTGTGCAATAGCATTTGATAGATAGGCTAGCATAAAGCTATGGGCTGTTGCTGCCAGGCGTCAAATGTGGCGGAGGTTTGGAGGATATATTACGTGCATATAGCTAGAGATTGTAGCAACGACATCCCTGTGTTTTTCAACTGCACAGACATTTGAACATGTGGTTTCCTGCAACAACAGTAGAACTCGTTGTCACCTCAGCAACAACACTGGACATTGACCAATAGACCGTCCAGCCTACACCAACGATGATGGATGATCTGTAGCAGCATGGCTTGATAATCTGCATTTCCATGATCCACATCTCCCCCCCCCCAATCAGAATCCGTCTAGCCACGTAGCTCAGAAATGTGGTTGGAGGGTTCAGATTGTGTATATGTAAGGGACAATCTTTGTGTATGCTTGAGGTACCTGAGAACTCTTTTAAGGGCTTGGCAATGTTTAGATCCTAGGTTTTGCATTAAGCAGGATAGTAGTCCCACACTAAAACATAGAGCAGGACGGGTACAAGTAACAAAATATCTAACGCAACCAATTATTTGTTTTTATGGAATATTTTTCATTTCTCAGTGTTCTTTTGTGGTATGAGGTGCATCATCAATAGATAATTTGCATGTGACAGTGAGTGGGGTTGAGATGGGTTTACAATGAAGCATGTCAAAACGTTTTAGGATATTAGTGATATATTGTGATTGGGATAATGAGATTGTTCCTAGACTTCTATTTCGGTTTACATCTATACCTAAAAAATATGTCATTGGACCAAGATCTGTGATGGGAAAAACAACCTTTAATTCTTGTTTGCATATGTTGAGATAATTCATGGAGTTTGAGAGAAGAGATAGATCATCAACATATACTCCTATTAGTATGAATGTAGAGTTGGTCTTTCTCATATATATATTTGGTTCAGTTTTTAGTCTAGTATATCCTTTATTAATAAAGAAAATATGGAGTCGGTGATACCATGCCCTTGGTGATTGTTGGAGTCCATAGATTGACTTTTGGAGGCGACATACCTGAAGGTTACCTTGGTGAGGATTTGGCTGAGGCGGAGCGGGTGGGGTTGTCATGCTGGTGTTCTTTAGCAGAGAGGTCATGGCAGCCATCTTCCTCCTGCAGGTGCTGGCGGCAAGGCATTTCAGCTGAAAATGAAGGCTGCCAAGGGCGGGCATGAGGGCGATGTTTTTCACGAGTGGGTTCTCTAGCCAGAGCTGCTCTCTTCAGTTTTGAATTACGTTCATGCTAGATGTCTGTTTTCCACCCTCGATGTTTATGTGTGAGTAGTGGTTTTGATGGTAAAGATGAGGAAGATTCTTGTGGATTTTCTCCATCTATTTGCTATTGCATATTTGTTTATGCATATATTGTGGTTTGTTCATCCTCATCGGTGTTGTCTCCATCGATGCTTTCAGATTGTTGTTGTAAATCTTCCCTCCAACTATCTTCAGGCTATTCTGGAATGTGGTTTGTGACTTGATGTAGGACTGCAGATTCATCAAATACGACGCTTCTACTGAATGAAAATTTGTTGCTGTCGATGTCGTATAGTCGATATGCTCTATAACCATGCGCATCTCCATACCCAACGAATATTTTTGTTTGTGGCTCATTTGTCTAGCTTGTTCTTTTGCTGATCTGACCTATATACATAAGCAGGACATCCAAATATTTTCAGGTCCTTGATTTGAGGTTTTTGCCCATACCAGAATTCGTATGGGGTTGTGAGTCCAATTGATTTATGATAAATTCGATTTTGTAGGTAGCATGTTGTTGCAAGCGCTTCCTCCCAGAACTTGGGTTCGATTTCTGCTGCATTCATCATACTTCTCGCAGCGTTCAGTAAGCTTCTATTTTTTCGTTCTACTATTCCATTTCGTTGCGGTGTGTGAGGTGTCGATTATCTCCTTTTTCTTGACAGTATTTCCTGAATGCATTGGAGTTATATTCTCCCCCTCCATCAGTTTGTAGTTGTTGTATTGTTGCTTTTGTGATGTTCTCTGCTAATATGACATAGTTCTTAAATGCTTGAAGTGCTTGATTTTTTTATTTTAGAAATGTAATAACAGTGAACCTACTGTAGTCATCTATAAAACTTATGAAGTACTTCGATCCAGATATCGATGTTGTAGGAAATGGTCCGCGGATATCACTATGAACCAGTTGTAGCAGATACTTACTTTTACTTTGCCGTAGTGGAAACGGGTGTTGTGGCATCTTACCGAATAGGCATCCTTCACATACTCCGGTTGTTGAGAAGCGTTCTTTTGGAAGTCCGATAACCATGTTGTTTGATTGGAGTGTCTTGATAGCTTGTATGTTTGTATGTCCAAGTTGATGGTGCCACAATGTATTGTGGTCAGTCTTCTCTGTTGTTAGTGCATGATTTGCTTCGATTTTGTGTACTATGGGAATGCAATGAATTGGGTAGAGACCCCTTTCAAGTCTTTGGTTGTTATGTTTGATTTCTTGTCCGTTTGCTAACATATATTTGATTTGAGCATAGTCTTTCTTAAATTCTATTGATGCACCATTTTCAGTAGCTTGTCCTACTGATAATAGATTTTTAGTTATTCCGGGCACATAGTAGACATTACCAATTGTGAAGATGTTATCTGCTCATAGTCGGAAGCTTACTTCTCCTTTTCCCAAAGCTTGTTTAATGCCGTTGTTGCCGAAGCGTACTGTTACTGGTGTTTGAAGCAGGCTGTAGTTTGAGAGCCAGGCTTTGTTATTTGTCAAATGGTGGGTGGCTCCTGTATCGAAATACCATAGGTTGTCTTCCTTTTTATAAGTATCCATGTCGATGTTAAAGGCTTCTGCAAAAAATGCTTGGAGAAGATCATCATAGCCTTCTTCTTGTTCATTTTCCACTTTTTCTTCATCATCTTCACCATATTCAGCCATATGAACTTGCATTCTAGGTTTATACTCTGGGTATGTTTGCTTACCTTTTCTGTTTCTGCATTCATTTCTTGTGTGCCCTATTTTGTGGCAATAGGTACAAAATATTTTAGAAAATCTCATCCCCCCTTGATAGGGTTGAGGAGAGCGTTCTGAAAAGGATTTTGGCTTGTTGTAACTTTGATAATTTTGTCTATTCCTGTAAGCTATCATAGCTGTTGGGTTATATGTTGTTTCCTTGTATCTAGCTTTCCTCATGGCGTCTTCTTGTCTGATGCAATTAGTTAGGTCATTCAAAGTTGCATCTTGATTTTAGTTTTGAGTGGTTAGAAAAGTGCTCCAAGATGTTGGCAGGGTACCTAACAAGAGCAATATTTTTAGTTTTGCTGTGATTTCTACCCCGGATGTGAGACAATCATCTAATTTCTTTTTCCATGTGTTTAGAAATACTAACATTTCATCTTCATTTTCCATTTTGAAAGTTACTAGGGAATTAAGAGTCATGACCTGGTTTCCATTTGTTTTTGGCTCCAATTCGCTTTGTAGCTTCTTCCACGTTTCACTCGATGTCTTGCATTTTCGAATTGTGTTCGCTTGTTGATTCTCCAAGTGCGTCATTATTTCAAGCCAAGAAACTAAATCCTTCTCTTCCCATGTTTCATCATCTGACTCCGGTTTCTCTTTTGTTCCTTCAACAATGCTCCATAGTTTTTCTTGTTTAAATTGTAATGTCATCTTGGTGCTCCATACTCGATAGTTTGTGTTTGAGAGTTTGTTGATGAAGGGCTTTTTAGTTTTGTAGGTTGGAGTATTAGATGTTGAATATATTTCCTGATCCATGGTTGTAATAGGTTGTCCGGTTCAACACTTAATCAGAGATGGTCGAGGGCTTATGAATGGATTTGAGAAAGGATAAAGATATGGATGGTTGGGTAAGCTCTTAATTCTCTGATACCATGTTAGAACTTGAGAAGGGCTAAATGCTAACAGTAGAGAGCTTATCACTATTGATGGAAGAAATGAGACACATATATATACATTTGTAGGCTCTGTAACTGATCATAATTTGTAACAGTTTAACAAAGTAGTGGGCTATTTGTAACTTATTTTTCTTTGTAACTGAACCTTTTGTATTGTTATTATTATTATTATTACTATTATTTCATTATTAATATTTCTAACAGTAATAATGCACCACAGTACCAACAACAAGTTGTACACATGATCGGCGACTAAGTTTTCCACCTTGATCTCATGCACTTAATGATCCGCTACAGGTTGCTATCCCTTACTCCAAAGGACCCTAGAAGAAGAATTATACATCTAATCCTGAGAGAGACCTATGGTCAGAGGTCTTGCACTACAATATCTCTTTT
>CAKZGI010000081.1 GCA_936914905.1 uncultured Trichormus sp.
CGTGGTGAACTTAACATAAATCGATATGCATGGTGTCATCAAAAGACCCCATATCGAGCACAGGTATCCAAATACTACTACCCTTTTCTGCAATAGAAAATATTATGAGGAAAACACAAAACAATTATGCAGTCATGGTTTGAGAGCCGTGTTCCCGTAAGTATATGAACTAATTAACTGCAAATAACTGATTCTGTTTGTCAAATAATTTATAGGTACGAGTTAGGGTGAGGCAGCCTTGTTCACCACTTCCAGAGAAAGTATTCAAGAATGCCATTACTGACAACTACTATAAGGAATCACATTTTTACTTTGAACTAAATCATGCACAGACGAATGCTCTTATAAGTCTGTTTACTAAGGAGGTTCAAACCAGTGATCCGATAGGAAGGCCTACAGTAAATAGAGCATATGAGGATGATTGGAAGCATCCCAAGAATCCTACTAGGCATATCATGGCCGAACACTGCAATGCTCCACCTTTTAAGCCCCCTGCAATAGAAAATTCTGGTTTATCCAAAGGAAAGAATGCCATTCCAGAACTGAACGAAGGGAGAAATACTACACTCAAGTTTTCAGGGAGTTCATGTGAAAACGTTCTTAATGGAAAACTTGAATCAGAAAATTGGGAAAGGAAAGGAGCAAATGATAAGCAGAAGCCCCAAGTGAAACATGAAGTTCTCGAGAAGCTCGAACAATCCCAAGTAAGGAATCTACAAGACATTAGTGAAATAAAAAGGGAAGCTCCAGTAACTCAGAAAAGTGCAAAAAGTAAATCTTCAACATCTGTAGGCACAAGATTAGACTGCAAATATGTTGATTCTGATATCTTGGAATGGGAGAAAATGGCTAGAGAAAGGTGCTTACAGGAGCTGACAACATTCGGAGGGGACCATGAACGTCTGAACGAGAGTTTTCAAAGTTTAGATGTTCCTGTTGACAGAGCCATATCAAAAAGTCTAGAAGTATGCAGTTCTGCTATTGCTCAGGTATGTTTTAAGCTTTACAAAATTTAACCACTGATATGAATGTTCTAACCTGATTTTTTTCTTGTCCAAGATGCGGCAAAAGGAGATAGGGTTAAGACATGTAATGGATCAAGCTTATTCATTTACCAGAATTGCTATGGAGCTTGATGAACTAATGAAAGTAAATGCAGAGCTGGAGAACACTCAGGCATGTAAAAATGGGATACATTTATTGGAATGAAAATACTGGAATTAATGACAATACTGCATTTTATGGTAATGAATTTCATGATCCAGTTTCTATTGTTCAAACAAATGAAAATACTGGAATTCAGTACGCCTTTAACTACAGATGCCTGACAGTTTTTTCCTTTTCCTGTGATGTATATAAAGTTTCTGACTTAGTTAAGTAACTCTTATAGATTTTTAGAGAAATTTTGTATCTAGGTCTCTGTCAACACAGTTAAATTGGATAATCCTTATCGTATTGGTATATTCATAAAATTTAGAAAGTGCCCCTTTGAATTATGATATATATGATTGTTACTCAGGCTCAAATGGCTTCAGAATTAGAATCATTAAAACTTGAGGTAAGGTGGATATCAGAAAAACAGATGCAAACAACTGGGATTCAAGGATATGAGTTGGATGCTGATACAGAAGAAACTCGAGGTTTGTTTGCTGACATATCTGTCTCTTTGAATTCTCTCGGTCGTTAATTCATTTTCTTCTTTTTTGTCTTTCGTTTCTTGGATGAAGAAATACGAGGTTCAGTTGAGCAGTTGTATATTCTGGGTGGTCACAATGGTCAGTCTTGGCTAGGAACTGTGGATGTTCTGTGTCCCAATACACAGCAGTGTTTTTCAGTAGCATCAATGCTTTCTCCACGGTCTTATGCTGCATCCTGTGCGCTAATGGGAAAGATTTATGTTTTTGGTGGTGGTGATGGGAGGTTGTGGTATGAAACAGGTATTTCATGTTTTAGTTTTATTACAAAATTATAATTAATTTTTTGAAAGTTGATTAATTTTGGACACCTACCGTGGCAGTTGAAATGTATGACACTACCACAGATGTATGGATTAATTGTGCTCCCATGCGCCATAAACGGGGTTGTTTGGCTGTGGCAACAATCGGTGATAGAATATTTGCGGTTGGCGGTGGACATGCACAGGTTCTCTTTTCTGATGTTGAATGCTATGACCCACAGCTTGGAACATGGACAAGATCCACATCTATGCTGACTAAGGTCTGATCATATCTTATAACCCCTTCTTTGCATTGGGATCCTAATCGAATGGGAGAATGTCTTGCATTAATATTTTAACTTTTCCTGTGAATGTCTTGCATGGGATCACTTGCTTATAATCTCTGGCATATCTCATTCTATGCCGAAATCTAACTTTTTTTAATTTATTTTTGTGCCTCATTGTAGTCATCTGAGACAACAAATGGAATAAAAAGCCAATAAGAACCGAAATGATCTATGCATAGCTTAATAAATTTGCAAAAAAGTTTCAGAGATTCAGATGTGTCAATATCAGGTAATTTAGATGTCTATTTCAAAACAGATACATTATAGGTGAAGAAAGAAACATGCTTCATAAACAACACATTCATTTTTTCTGTTAAATTATGTCGATTCAAAAAGTGAGAGAACTTCTATAAGAGCATTTTCATTTGAACAGATTGGGTATCTAGATTGTTGACCTGATAAAATGTTCTTTTAAAGCGTTTTGGTGTTGCAGCAACAGAATTGGATGGGGCATTATATGCTATTGGCGGTTATGATGGTAGAGTATACCTTGTGTATGTGTTGTCTTTCCCTCCTCCTTTCTTCTTACTATCTCATTTTATTAGATATATTCCTTAGTATAAATCATATGTTTGACCTGGAAAGAGGACCTTTCATACAGATAATACCAGGTGAGCTAGGCATATTCTGTATTCCTAACATGGTATCTGCATGCTTGTGCCTTTGGTCTCTCTATGGTTGTACGAGAGAGAAGTTTATGGATTCTCCTAGAACTCAAAGCATGCATAAACTAAGTTTCATTCTAATTCTTTCTATATTTGTAGACAAATGTCATTTCGCATTTTTCTGCTCGTCTACTGTCCAATCTTTGTACAAAATGGTTTCATTATCTAGTTTCCATTTCTTGATATGTGATTTACACCCTGCATCGGAAAGCAAGAATAGAATACATTTATTAAATGTTTAGTCTTTTCTTTCTGATAAATGTAATATGGACTTCATTTTCTTTTCAGATGGTGCTGGGCTTCAGCATAATGTATTTATATTCAATTTCAGGTCTGTAGAGAGATTAGATCCACGTGAAGCACACTGGACTGCAATTTCTCCTATGAATAGGAAAAGAGGCATTCTATCTGCAGCATCTTTAGGAGGAAAAATGTATAACTTCTTGGTTTTTGGTATCTGTAATGGTTCTGTATATCATAAAACATATCACAATTCCTTTCTCGTATTAGTGATCATCTGTAATGCTTTTCTTCCTTGCAGTTACGCAATTGGTGGTTATGATGGTTCTGAGTGCTTGAGTAGTGTGGAGGTATATGAACCCCGTACAAACTCGTGGGTGGAAATGGTAAGATGAAATAGAACAATGTAGTATCAAGGATATTCTGTTATTAAGAGGATACCTAAAGCCCATCTCTTAGATATATGTTCTGTCCATTTTTACTGGAAAAGAAAACTGAATTGTCTTATCATCTGAACATCAAACATTAAATTCATTAAATTGGTGGCACCACCCACTTGACGTTACATTCTTGAATAATTTTTAGTGGCTAGGTTCCTCATCCCATAATGTGCTTAATGTTGTTACTTTCAAAAGTGATATCATTGATAAATGAGCAATAGTTGTCTAATATCTGAGAACAGCGAGGTCGGCTGTGAAGAACATCTCTTAAGACAATAATGCTTCTGATAATGAAACTTGAAACTTTCTGGATAATTCTCTGAAGTTAAATCATGGCACACAGGAAGGAAATGCTATTACCTCTGCAGCAGTAAGAGCTTGTAAATACTTTCCTATGTTATCATAAACTTAAATATTTTGTCAGGAATCGAAAATGCACCAAGGAAGAGTTTGTGGAGCAGCAGGAAGAGTCGGAGACAGAATATATATGGTTGATGGTCGAAATGTCGGTGTTCAAAATGGACCTTATGTTGATAAAGTAAGCAAACGAACTTCATATAAGCACTCGATTGATTGTGATAAATGTGATTTCTCAGTTATGTATGAATAAATTTTCCAAACAGGTAGAATGCTATAGAGAGAATATGGGTTGGGAAGTAAGAGATGACCTTCTCAGTGGTGGGAGATGTTTCCATTCTTGTGCCGCTCTGCACGAGTAGTCATACTCTGATGATGAACGGGAATTACTGGATGCTACACATATGCTTCTTTTCTTTCTGATTTTTCGGTACTATTATATATGATTATTTTGTATGTTGTGGGTGGTAGCATGTTTTCCTGAGTACTTTGTATCAACGTTCCTAATGTGAAATACCACTGCAAAGCTTTGTTTACTCCCTAAGAACACAATCATTTCTTGCTTTCTTACTGAACATCTCTGTAACCTAATGGGCATGTGAGTTACTAGCTAACATGGTGCTTCTTGAAGGAAGGCTGAGGGAATTTTTGGCACCTTCTGTAGGATTACGGATGCCAAATTCAAATGTAAAGATACGAGACTCATTTAAAATTTGACCTTCTCCATCTACTAGACTAGCCATTTTTTATGTTACTTAATGCCATAATTAAAAAATGATGTCCTATAAAGCGTATATCGGTCAAATATGACATCAAAGGTAGCACATCAAACATATCAAAAGTACACCAAGTGTTCATGAGCCATTATTAACAGGAGTTTTCTCATCCATGATATTGGCATCCAAGGCATCAATCCACTGTGATGTTCATGGGTTGAAATGCATATTTTCTTAAGTGGAAATATACATTACAATTTAGTGACAAGCTCCTCACAATGCAATCTTATGTACTGTATAAGTTGGCCAATTTCATTGCCGTTTCATGTTTCTCATCAAGAAACTTTGGCACCGATCTT
>CAKZGI010000082.1 GCA_936914905.1 uncultured Trichormus sp.
CGTCCGGTCCCCAGACGAAGGATACAAGAGCGGGTAAACAGATCTCATCCTGCGAGTCCTTCTCACTGCCGCTCCTTCAGGGAGGGTAAACCTCATGACCGGATCAGCTCTCTGCAACCCTAATTCCATAACCCCTAAAATGATATGATCATCTTTTTTCATTCCCGATCCATGGCTTTCTTAATATATCATATATAGCTGTCTAACTGTCTATCTATGTCCATATTTTGCATTGTAGTTAGATATTGATTGCGAATTACGATCATAATCCACACCACATAACCTGATGCTAATGTACACATAATTTGGTTATCAACCACAAGCAAGGGTTTTCAAAGTTATTTTGTCATAAGGTTTAAGGGTTTAGGGTTTACACAGTCACAACCAAGTGGAATTGAGAATCTAGGGTTTACATTCAAAACAAAACGGAGTAGAATCGAGAATCTTAAATCCAAAGCTTAAATTATAGGATTTGAATGTAATAGTAATCTCTATGGGACATATTAGAATCATGACTTTGCAAATTGCAAACTTACAATTAATAAGATTTAACGATTTACAATACCACGTAGTTCCTACAAAACAGTTAACCATCGGGGACAAGTTTCATGCAGCATTGTGATCTCGATAAATATAACTCGAATATGAAAATTGTGAATGAATATGAAATATGTGACTTTGAAACCTAGAATTGCAGGAAGAAGAGAGGATCAGTTGGATTGTTGACAAGAACACATTGTAGATACATGTAGATGCAATATAATCGTGAAAAAGTAGTAGAGGAGGGAAGAGAAAAAGGAAAGATTTTGATTATGGCGTGAGAGGTAGGTTCTCCAAGATAGATACGCACATATATATATGGGTGTGCTTTTGTGTTAGGTAGTGACTCTAGTTGACTGTATTAATTATACGTGTAGACTACATATATAACGTAATAGGAGACTGTATTTACTATAAGGAATAATAGGACTATATTACTCTAAAGTAACTCGAGTACTAAATATTAAATATAACTTATTATTCTAACACACCCCCCTAAGTTAGGTAATATTTTACTACGTTGGCTTTAGTCCTATTTCATTACAACTCTCATAATGTTTGCTCTTTTGAGTTGATTTGGTTAGGAAGTCTGCCCATTGTTGATCAGTGCGGACATGAGTGATCTCGATATTGCCTTCGTGTAATAATTCTCTAGTGAATTGTAACTTCATGGCAATGTGTTTTGTCAACTCGGAATGCTTGAGATTTTTCGCAAGCATGATGGTTGACATATTGTCGCATCGAAGTAGAAGTGGATGATCCGGGAATAGGGTTGTCTCTTTCAGAAAGTGTTTTAGCCAAAGTCCTTCTTTGAGTGCTAGAGTCATTGCTACATATTCTGCTTCGGTTGATGAGAGAGTGACTCTTTCCTGCTTTTTGCTTTGCCATGAGATAGCTCCACAAGATAGCAGATAAATGTAGCCTGATGTCGATTGTAGTGTCTCTTGGTCACCCCCCCAATCGGCATCGGAGTAGCATGTTAAATATGGTTTGGGCATTGGTTGACATGCCGAGTAGGTGATGCCGAAGTCCTTTGTTTCTTGAAGGTACCTTAATAGGCGCTTCAAGTGTTGGGTGTGGATAGGACTTGGAGCCTGCATATAACGAGATAAGTAGTTAGCTGCAAAGCAAATATCTGGCCTTGTGCATGTCACAAGATATCGGATGCCACCGAGGATATTGGCATATGGAAATGCCACCATGTCGGAGGTTGGAGTTATTGCCGATGATGAGGGTGGGGTTTTGGTTTTGAGTGATAGTGGTAATGGTGTTGAAACTCCTTTACATGAGGACATATTATATTTTTGGAGGAGGGATTCAATGTAGGGGCGTTGGTTAATACGGATTATGGCATGGGAGGGGTCTTGGAGAACTTGGATACCAAGACAGTAATGGAGTGCTCCCATGTCTTGCATCGAGAACGATGCTTGGAGTTCACTCTTGGCTTTGGATAGTGCATGTTCCGAGTTACATAGGATGATGATGTCATCTACATAGATGGCTAGGATGAGGATTACATTTGGGCCATGTCGGCTATACACATTAGGGTCGGATTGGAATCGGGTGTAACCAAGGTGTGACATACAATTAGTGAACCGTTCATACCATTGGCGTGGGGATTGTTTTAGACCATATAGTGATTTTACTAGTTTACAAACATAGTTGGGATGGTCGTTTGAGATGTAGCCGGGTGGTTGCTCCATGTAGATCTCTTCATGCAAGTTTCCATGTAGAAAGGCCGTCCGAACATCCATTTGGTGAATGATGAGTCGAAATTGTGCGGCGGTGGCAAGTAAAGCTCGAAAGGAGGTGATTCGGAGTACGGGGGAGAACGTCTCGTTGTAGTCCATGCCACGTACTTGAGAGAAACCGCGCGCCACAAGTCGTGCTTTGTAACGCGAAATCGTGCCGTCGGCGTGGAACTTCTTCCGAAGTAGCCATTTGCACGTTACCAATTTCCGGTCCGTCGGTGGTGGTACTAGATACCATGTGCCATTCTCCATAAGAGATTGATATTCCGCATCCATTGCTTCACGCCATGAAGTAGCTTCCGATCCCGAGAGGGCTTCCTGTATGGTCAAATCATCAAAAGATTCATGATTGAATAAATAAAGGTCGTGATTGGGAGTTTCGATTTGGCTCATATGATGATAGAAGGTTTCTAGGGGATCAAATGTAATAACATCTAGAGATTGGTGGTTAGGGTTTTGAGTTACACTAGATGTAGGTTTGGTTTTTTCATAGATGTCTTTCAAGGATCGGAGTTTTGAAGCTTTAGGTGGATATGATTTTGGGATTGGTCCTAGTAAGGATGGTTGATCTATTGATATAATGGGAGCTTCATTGGAATTTGGAGAGTCGGGGAAGAGATGGGATGTGGTTTTATTTCCAAGGGACCATGGAGGGGCACTAGGTGGTGAAGGATTATTAGTTTGATCTAGTGGTGGTGTTGGGGTTAGAGATGTATGAATGGGAGTAGAGATGTTTGGTAAGGTTGAGATTATTTGGGTCGTCGTCTCTTCCCATTCAACTTGAGGGTTTGTTTGGGGTGGGGAAGTGTTAGGAGAGATTGGTTCGGAAGGTGATGGGTTAATGGATGGGCTGAATGTTGTATCCGGAGTGTGGGTTTCATGTTGAGGACTGATTAGAGAGGTTTCGTCGAAGTAGACCGAGTGCGCAAGGTGAAATCTTCGTTGTGTCGGGTCGTACAATCTATACGCCTTGACACCGAACCGATCCCCATAGCCGACAAATATCATTCTCGAGCTTGTTGCATCCAACTTCTTCCTCAAATCCAATGCTTTCACTGGATATGCTGTACATCCAAAAATCCGAAGATGTTGAACATTAGGTGACTTACCAAACCAATGAAAATATGGTGTGGCATTGGGCTCGGTGGCGTGCGGAACACGATTTTGGACGTAGCATGCCGTCGCGACCGCCTCTTCCCAATAACTCTTCGGTAGGCCCGCCGTAAGAAGCATGGCTCTAGCTGCTTCGACCAAGGTTCGATTCTTCCGTTCAGACACCCCGTTTTGTTGAGGTGTGTAGGGAACGGTGAACTGTTGTTGGATACCTTCGTCTTTGCAGAATGCCTCGAATGCATTTGATCCGTATTCGCCACCATTGTCGGAGCGAAGCACTTGGATTGGGAGGTCATGTTGTCGGATGACAAGGTTGCAATATTGTTTGAAGTATGTAAGCACTTCGGACTTCTTCTTGAGGAAGTAGATGGTTGTGTACCTGCTGAAATCATCAATGAAGGTTAGAAAGTAGTGGGAGCCTGTGAGTGAACTCGTTTCCATCGGTCCACATAGGTCACTATGTACTAATTGGTTTAGTTGGGCGGATTTGGCTTGGGATTTGGGGTGACTTTTGTGGCTTGACTTTCCTAGGATACAACCTTCGCATAGTTCAATAGGGTTCAAATACAAGGGTAAGCCCGTACAAAGCTTTTGTTTGATCATTCGATGTAATGTGGCATTGTTAATGTGACCGAACCTATAATGCCACATGAGGGTAGACACGGCTTTGGTTAGATGAAGGCTATGAGTGGATGCAACACCGATTACATAATGTGGATTAGACATACATATTACAATGGGATATAAGCGGTCTCTTTGAGGCAATTTTATAATTTCAAACTCTCCATTGGGGAGTTTGAAATGGATAATACATGAGTCATGGAAGAACTCGATAGAAGATCCACTCATTGTCGCCGTTGTAACCGAAAGTATGTTTCGGCTAAGCCCCGGAATGTGATATACGTTGTAGATTGTGACGTTTGCTCCACTTGGCAAGGTCACGTGAAGGTCTCCAACACCAATAGCCATAAGTGATTGGTTATTACCGAGGTAGACACGCATGCCACTTGAGAGTTCTTTGTAGTCGCGGAGCCATCGTTTTTGTGGTGTCATGTGATGGGTTGCGCCGGTGTCTAGTAGCCACTCGGTCGTATCCCTATTGGAAGGCACACAATTTCCAATGTTTAGTGATGATGTAAATAATTGTAAAGTATCTATACCATATTGTCCAAGCTCATGGTCTTCAAGTTGTTGGACGTGTGCTCTTGGAAGTCGACCATGTTGTTGTTGACGTGGTTGTGGTTGATGATGTTGCTCACGACGCTTGGTGCGACATTCACGCTCGAGATGACCATTTCGACCACAATACGTGCACACTTTCGTTGGAGTGGTGGTGGGTCGGGCATTGGTGTTCTTGCGAAATGGTGGCCCCCTTCTAAAGCTTGGTTGTCGTTGCACATATTGGATGGAAGGTGTTGGAGTCATTCCGCTTGCGTTGTGAGCACCGTTCCGCATAAGTTCTTCTTGCCGAATGCGCGCCATAAGGGATTCGACGGTAAGGTTTGCCACCGATGCTTGAGTGGTGATAAAGGGTCGCCATGAAGAGGGCAATGCCGCTAGGAGAAGCATTGCTTGGAGATTTGAATCTAATTGAAGTCCCGAGAGAAGGGCGTTATCCAATAGGGTCCTCCATTCATCAAGAAATTTGATTATTTCTTGGTTTTCCGAGAGAGAGGCCGTGAGAAGCCTTTTGAGGGACGCGACTTGAGTGATTAGATCTTCGTGGTGGTAAACACTTCGGAGGAATGCCCAAATTTCCGCCGACGTGTTACATCGTCGAACCATTTGCACTTGTGGATCTCCAAGGTGGAACATAAGTTCCGCTTGTGCTTGAAGATCTTTTGCCATCCATTCGGCGGTGTTTGTCGCCGAGGGTTGAGTTGTTCCGCTCACAATATCCCAAAGGTCCGCTCGTTTAAGCATTAGTGTCATGCGGGTCGCCCAAGTGAGGTAGTTTGGGCCGGTAAGCTTGTCGAGGTTGTAGCTTCTCATGGCGGTTGGGATGAGCGGGGTAGTGCCATGCGCCGAGGTTGTGAGACCGGGCACGATTGGGTTTGATGGGCCGGGTGTCGACGGAGAAGAGCCGAAGATCGGGGTCGTTGGACCGTGCGGCGAGGTAAGAGTGCCGGTTGCGGGCTGTGCCATAGTTGTCCGGATCAACTAATGACGAGGCACCGACTAGAGAGGAGAGATGAGAAAAGGAAGGTTTGAGAGGGAGAAGAGCCTAATGCTCTGATACCATGTAAAAATAGGAGGGAGAGGCGTGGAGAAAAAGGGAAAATATTTGATTATGGCGTAAGAGAGTGAGTACATCTACAAGATAGATACATACATATATATATGTGTAAGTTAGGTCGTGACTCTAGTTGACTATATTAAATATACGTGAAGACTATATATAACGTAATAGGAGACTGTATTTACTATAAGGAATAATAGGACTATATTA
>CAKZGI010000083.1 GCA_936914905.1 uncultured Trichormus sp.
ACTATCAACAGTTGAATTTGCTTACAACAACACCCTACATTCGGCAACCAAGATAACACCCTTCTTTGCAAATTATGGCTTCCATCCCCGATTCTTGACACTAATCTCCGCTGAGTCAGCAAACCCGACAACAGAAGATCGGGTTCACCTATTAGAATATGTTAGGGAGGATCTGATGTTAGAACTAAAACAAAGCCAAGAAAACGATTCTAAATATGCAAATATACATTGTTTAGAAGCTCCAACGATCAAAGTTGGCGACAAAGTTTGGTTACTTCGAAAGAACATTACTACTACTCGACCTTGTAGTGAATTAGGTTATCGGAAGCTAGGACCCTATCTTTTTCTAGCCAAAATTAATCCAGTCGCATATCACTTGGAGCTACTTACACATTTCCACATCAACAACATATTTCATGTTTCTTTGCTCGAGCCTTACCATGACTCAGTTATCACTGGCCATCATCCAGAAATGCCTGCACCCATCGAGATAGGGAATGACATAGAGTATGAGGTCGAGGAAAAACTAGACTCTCGCAAAACATGACATAGTATTAAGTAGCTAGTATCTTGGAATGGGTATCTCATATCTAAGGCTACTTGTGAACCAACCGACCATTTCAAAATCTGCCATGACCGGGTTTATGCCTTCCACATCAAGTATCCCAACAAACCAACATCCATGAAGGGAGTGATTTAGAGGAGGAGATAATGTTAGAAACTACTCTAACAACATAAAGACAACAACATAAGTTAGATATTAGATAGTCATAGAAAAGTTCCACAAGAATCATCTTTTGAGTCTTACATTTTCATCTATTGAGTACTTTTGCATTTTTGTATCTACAAGGCTATAAAATAAGTCACAGATCAGGGGAGCTTCTTAGCATGACCAACTCTACTCTACCCCTTGCATCTTGTGTTCTATATCTAATCCAGCTTCCATCTATGTTCCCGACACTCTAATCACACCCTTATTCCTAGTTTCTACATCTAATTAATAAATAAAACTTCTAATTGTGTTCTAATTTCTTCCTAAAATTCTGTTAGATTGTAGTTCTTAACATCAACCCGCAACAACAATTTCGAAAGTGTAAGTGGGGCTGTACACAATTTTTTGGGCTTCCTCATTTCCGAGGCAAGCATCCACATGGATCTAGCGAAGATCACTGCCCTAATCGAATTTGCACCCCCTCAATCATTCAAGATGCGTCAAAGCTTCCTTGGGTTAATCAATTTCTCCCTACACTTCGTTCCCAACCTCGTTGCCATTAGCCTCCCCCTATGCCAACTCCTCCAAAAGAATACCCCGTATATTTGGACCCCCGCATGCGAAAACAAATTGCAACAATTAAAGAACATGGTACGTGACGTCGTGATTCTCGCTCATCCCGACTTTTTCAAAGCTTTCAACCTTCAGACCAATGCTTCTAATGGCGGCATTGGTGCGGTCCTACTACAGCAAACTCACATGAATGACTAGCAATAAGTAACCTTTATTAGTCTCTCTCTCATGAAAGCGTTGCAAAATTATTCCACAACCGAGAAGGAGGTCGTTGCCATCGTCTGGGCTTTCCATAGGTTGCAACCATACTTGGATGGGTCTTCTATACTCGTGGAGACGAACTATCAATCACTCGTGGGCTTGATACAAAAAAAAACACCCTCCTGCTCACATCCTTCATTAGGCTTTCGCCCTATAGGAGTACAACTTCACCCTAACATACTACAAAGGGGAGCACAACACCATCCTCGAGAACCATTGCTGTATGGAACACATTCAGACCACCCACTTCATTGGTTCTGACTTAAGTTTCCCATTACATATGGACGCTATGGCTACTATGTCAAATGTGGTCAATAATGGCTGCATTCACACCTAGGCGCCCAGTTGGGCCATATCTGTAATTTAGGAGAATAAGGGTAGTTGCCCTAACTTGGCAAAACCCAAGTTTTGTATCTCTTTGTAATGTTGGTTTTACATTCTGAATATACAGCTTTCTGTCTTTGTGCCATACCTGTATCTTCTTGTCCCTTTTCTTCTTCTCTTCCTAATCAGTCAGTAATCCTCCTAATCTATCCTTTGATTTCTCATCTCGTGTACACTTCAGACGACAATCCTCGCCAACAATTGGTATCAGAGCTGCAGGTTCTTTTCGCTACTACCTGCCTCTGTTTTCTACATAGATCGTTGCACAATTTGCTACATTTGCTTCATCAAAGGTGTAGATCTACTGCTTGTTGTTGCTCGTGTTGGGTTGATGCCATCACATTCTGCGAAAGCAACAACATCCGACTGATTTTTGTGTTTCTGCAGAAAAATGCAGATTCTCATATCTGAGATCCGACAATACCAGTGTGTTCGTCTTGTCGCAAGGAAGACACAGAGGTTGAAAGCTCTTCAATCTCGACACTCTGAGAGCCAGTACGATGTTTTCCGCATATTCTGTAGGAAAACTCGTTAACTGGGCTGTATTTCCATTAAGTCGTGAAGTTCACGGTTTAATCCCCATAAAAGCACTAGTCCCGGTCTACTAACGGTCATGTAACCGCTTTGACATGACTAACGATTCAAGCTCACTCTGGTCAAAGACCAGTAGGGCGGAATCTTAGAAATTGCTATCCAATCCAGAACAACACCACTTTGGGCAGGACTAGTTGTTAGTGTCCACTTAGGATAGGGTTACATGCTTTTAAAATCTGATCCGTGATTACCAAATAGTTCCGGTCTACTACAGCTTGTGTCAACTCGACAGAACTACCGAATTCGTGTTCACTCTGGCCAGAGTCTACTTCGGACAGAATTCATGCGGCTCGTATCCACTCCGAATCGAAATCACTCTAAACAGGACAACTTGTCCGTGTTCACTCCGATTCACGATTCACTCCAGGTAGAACCACACAACTCGTGGAATAATGGCATCCACATCCGACTCGTCATAGATGAGTCTCTGAAAGTTTGACGGATCGAACTTCAGCTACTAGAAGGAGCAGATGCAAGACTATCTAATCGTAAAAGGTCATATTGAGCTTATCGAGAATGCTACCACACCAACCGGAACCAAGCCAGAGGAATAGAACTAGATGGATCGAATAACCCATGTGACAATCAAATGCACATGCCAAAATTTGTTTACTACACGGAGCAATCATGTGCAATGACACGCAAGTTCTGGGAAACGCTCCTGTCCACCTACGAAAAGAAGGCGACCGCAACCAAGATCTATCTAATCCGGCACGTGTACAACCTGTAGATGAAAGAATACGACTCAGTAACGGCTCACATCAGTGCCTATGAGACCCTCATAGTGCAACTCTCCTCCCAAGGCATGTCAATTGAAGACAAGCTACGTGCTCTCATTTTGTTGAGCAATCTACCTCCGTCATGGGAGACATTTGTAACGACTATCTGCAACGCCTCGATTATGGCTATGACTTATGCATCCGCAACTGGGTCCATTATTTCCGAAGATGCTCGGCACAAGTCATTCGAGCAGAGCATATCTGGTGAAGCCTACACTGTCCAGGACACCGGAGTCGAAGCTCCTCCCGAGGCCCGAGCACCTCAAATAGTCGGAGCAAGTCTTGTGACACCCGCATGTGCAATTAGTGGAAGAATCCCCGTCACATCAAGGTTGAGTGCCAGGCCCGGGCTCTCAAGGAAAAGAAAGAGAAGGCTCAGAGAGTCGTACAACACTCCAATCGATCCGAAGAGGTAAACTGCTGCGGTTCACTACGGAGGATAAGCACATCCTCACCGTGGAGAGCACCATTGAAGCAGAAGTTCTGCTAACTATGAAGGATTCCACAAGCTGGCTTCTCGACTCCGGTGCTTCCTATCGCGTGCTCCATTCCGGTCACAGTTCCGAAGCTATACGGATAGGAACTTCAAACCGGTCTGTGTTGGAAACTCTCAACACTACGTAGTAATCGACATCGGATCGGTAGAACCGAGTATCCTAGAGGTTCTAAGTTAGTTCTACACGGTGTGGAGCATGTCCCCGACCTAGAGCGATCACTGATCTCAGTGGGATAACTTGATGAAGCAAGCATCCGTGCCGACTTCTCTTTCGGAGGATGGATATTTCACCGTGGAAACATCCTCCTTGTCCATGGACCTAAGGTACACTCGCTGTACTCGTTATACATCACTCTAAGAGAGAGCAGAATCTTCTTGGTGGATCTTCAGGTGTCATCACTCGGGCACGAAAGACTAGAGAACTTGAGCACATCCAGCATCACATATATATCCAAAGCCAGATACATCCCAAAACTCTCCTTTTCCGACCATCAGTTCTGCGAACACTACCAATATGAAAAGTTGACGTCAGTACCCCATCCCACGTGCACATCACTAGATTCAAGCCTACTTCACTTGATTCATTCCTACATATGCGGCCCTATGCCGCATCAATCTCTTGGTGGTGCATTGTACTTTGGGCGTCCTTGCCTCGCACAAAAGACCGATTATTTACGATCTTCCAGGAATGGCTCGCTATGGTCGAGAATTAGACGGATCAAAAGTTGAAGGGTCTACGATCCGATAATGAGGGAGAATAAAAATCTGATGAATTCGTCACATTCTCCTAACAACATGGCATCAGGCGAGAATTAACGGCCCCACATAGTCTGGAACAGAACGACATCGTAGAGCGAATGAACCGGACAATCCAAGAATGGATTGTTGCTATGCTGAAGCACTCTAGACTAAGTGATGGATTCTAGGCTGAGGCTCTGCTCACGGCTGTACACATCATAATCATGTCACCGATCAGACCTCTTGGATACAAAATTCCACAAGAGCTATGGTCCGAGAAGACTTTCGACTACGGCAAACTATAGATTTTCGGATGTGAGGCTTACGCACTTGTTCCTAAGGATGAACGCCGGAAGCACAAGTCACGGTCACGGAAGTGTATCTTCCTCGGCTACGGACCTAACGGAAGCTTCGAATACTAGCTTTGGGACCCGAAGAAACGACAAGTTGTTCAAAGTGTGGACGTTGTCTTCAATGAGTCTGGCATGCACACAGTAGCAGAACGCCCCATCGAGTTACGAAGAGTCGTGTTTGCATATGCAACTCCTCCTTCGGATGGCTCCGACATGCACACAAGAGTGGCGCTACGCTCTGACGGCCACTAGTACGGCTAAGCTCAGTACTTTGACTGATATAGATCCCGAGGGACACGAGAGTAGTGGCACAACTACTCAAGCCACACCGACCAGTACTGACGAAACGGTGAGTCCAGTCTTACCTCGCAGATCTGATAGACTGACTCGACCGCTTACAAGATACTCTCCCAGATTTTTCTTGACAGACTCCGGTGAGCTGACAAACTACAACGAAGCTACTAGATCCGAAGACTTTCTGGATTGGCAACTCATTACGGAGTCTGAGATGAACTTCTGAAGAATCGCAGGGCACTCCCGTGCCATTAGGTCTTTCGTCTCAAACAGACCACCAATTCTGTTACTCCCAAATACAAATCCAGGACAATCACGAAGGGATTCCGATAGGAGTACGAAGTCGATTTTGACGAAGTTTTCTCACCCGTAGTCAAGATGACCACTCTTCGGTTTCTTCTCGGGGTCGTTGCTGCCGAGAATCTTGAGCTTCTTCAACTTGATGTTAAAACGATCTTCCTCCACGGAGATCTTGATGAGGAAATATACATGGAGCAGCTGCAAGGCTTTGCGTCACTCGGCCAGGAACATCTCGTTTGTCGACTTCGGAAGAGCCTAAGACTGAAATAGGCTCCATGACAATGGTACAGAAAATCTGACGACTTCGTGCAATTGATTGATTTTCTTTAATCGGATGAGGACTATTGCCTCTATAGTAAAGCCGCACCCAATGGGAATCTCCATCTTCCTCATCCTCTATGTGGAAGATATGTTGCTTTCCGGACGACACTCCGAAGAGCTTG
>CAKZGI010000084.1 GCA_936914905.1 uncultured Trichormus sp.
TTTTGAGAGTGTCCAGACTCTAAAAGTCCTGATGGCAACGGCAACCACCCGAACTGGACTCAAACTCTTGAGGACCATTCTCTATAACACCTATCAAACCGGTCGAAAGGTGGCTCTTGACTTCAAATCAAATCTGAAGATTGTTGTTGACGAATTCTTGCCCCAATGGAATTACACTCCTGAACCAGAGTTACAGGTTATTTAATCCACTATCCTTAGTGTAAAAAAACCATTAGGGGGACGGACATCTCGCACTTCTTCAGGTTGCAAGTCACAAGCATTGTAGATAGCAGCTTGGGTTCTTTCTAAACTCAGCTTTAGGTCAGTAGGGTAAAGAGTGGGAAAAGAGAGATGTTCGTAACTATGTAAATCTATCGAATGTCCTCTATTTTCAACATCTTTGGCAGAAGGGTTGACACAAGTACCCAACTAAAAAAACTTGCTTTAATATTGTAACTATCTAAAATTGTCAATACTTGAAGTGTGTATTGGGGATAGAGTCCATAATCAAAGGTGAGATCGATCACTTTACTACTATTAATATCCCCACTATTAATATCCCCATACCAAAGACAGTTGGGAAAACTCGGTTGAAGAATAAGGGGCAAAATGCATCTTAAATCTCAGCCTAAGTGTGTTTTAAACAATAACTAAACCCCCATTTGACTCAACACTCTCCTGAGCGTTTTGTGATAGCTTATGAAATAATGTGTACTTTGCTTCTGTTTTGGATATACCGAAATGCAAACCTAAAAGCTCAAATATTGTCATTTCCCTCAAATAGAACAAGCATAAAGATACCTCTTCTTTTATCTCTAGTTTCGTTTTCCGCCCTCCTCCTTTCTGATTTATACGTATCTTTTTACTTTCTATCTCAGCTTGAAGTTTTTTATGCTGCATTTCAGCTTGGGCTAACAAGTCTTGAAACTGATGGTTAGTTATTCCCAGTATTTGTTTTTTACGATCTTGAATATAATTAAGTGGATTTTTCCTTTTAGTGGACTGTCAAAATTCCCTTCTACTATTTCTTTGACACCAAGTTAATTTCCCAGATAGGTCTAATATAGAAACATTATTATCACTTAATATAAGTATAACTGAATTTTCGCCGAAGTTACTTTTATAAACTTTACAAGACAGTCCATTCATATCATTTGCTCATACCGTTCTGATATTAGCATTTTCTAAACCTAGACTAAA
Source organism: uncultured Trichormus sp. (assembly GCA_936914905.1). Lineage (GTDB taxonomy): Bacteria > Cyanobacteriota > Cyanobacteriia > Cyanobacteriales > Nostocaceae > Trichormus_B. The sequence continues at coordinate 1,201 of CAKZGI010000084.1, forward strand.
ACCAACAATACCAGCAAATAACTCTATAGCTGTGAAGTACTATGTTGTTATTTATACGGTAGCAATAATTATCTAGAAATATTCTAGCTAGTTCATCATATAGTAATTTTACATTTGTCGTAAGGATTCAGGTCATACTAAAATCTCTATAGCCTTTCCCTAATAAGGGTTTCCGGACATTAGCCACAGAATTGATTCTCAATACTATCAATACTAATTGTATAGTGCCTATATTTTCATTTCTTATTGGGACTAAAGGTATGTTAATAAACCAAATTCAATTTGGAAACAGGCTCTGTGACTGGATTGTAAACAGCTGAATTATTACCATTTATCATAAGTATTATCCCCGTAGGGTTTGGGCAATATCCATAGTAATCGACAATTAATATTCTTTCTTTATATCTGTAATGCTTCAGATACCCAGATTATTTAAGAAATTGGACACTTTCTGATTTACCAAGACGGCTATAAAACATAAAAGTACTCATCTCCCTAATTTCCAAACGTCTAGACAATTTTGTAATATGATTAAATCGAGCCTATACCAATAATTAATTTATCAATGAAATGGCATTCTAAACTAGAATGCCATTTAATAATTTTAACATTTACTACTCTAATTATTTTTCCATCTTTTACTATAGTTGGGAACAATAGTATAAACTACCATCAAGGATTAAAAAATACTTCCATAATAAATAATATTAAAATAACACCGTGGAAAACTACACTATTTATTCCCAATCAGTTATTAGATGAACAACGGCGTTTTTTAGGTACCATTACCTATCAAATAGTAAATCTGCTTTAGCCTAATACTTATAAGTACACCTTATTACGTGCCTATAGTGGAGTATTTATCAAATAAAAACCATAAGTTAAATTACCAGCAAAATTTATTTTAGAAAACGAACCAGAAACCCAAAAGTTCCAGGGAATTATGCGAGTTACTTGAGTTGCAGGTATTAGCGAATAATACCTATAAAAAGGTACCGCAAATGGCTTTAATAAAGCTAGGACCATAGTCAACATTCCTCTCAAATCAGGATATTCTGGTGACTGTACTCCCAGTTATGCTAATAATTTAAGATTTTGGCGAAAATACGCTAATGATAGCACTTTAGAACAAGTACGAGAAGGAAAAGAAACAAAAGTCCTCGGTACAGTTGCACCTCCTGGAACTTCAGAGAATCTCTGGGGATTAGCACTTGATTTAAGAATGTCTAGCACTCCGCAGAGACAAGGATTAAACCAAAATGGTTGGTTTCAAAGTATCGAAAATGATGTTCCTCTCTGGAGTTATCTTGGTTGGGATGAAGAGAGCTTACCAAAGTTTGGTTTATAGGATAAAATCGTCAGGGGTATTACCTAGGGGTATTTATTATCTATTGGTTGACACCAGTTTAAGTGATTTAATAGTGGCAATATAACTGGTAAGGTACGGCGTAGATAGAACAACTATTTAAAATAAACGAAAAGCCTACTCCATAATAGTGTTGAATTTAATAGTGTTGAATTTTTATTTTTGACTTTTGCCTTGCGGTACTAGCAGGATTATTTCACTTCTATATAGTAAAAGTCCGCATTTTTAGTAAGTCCCTCAAGTCCTTCTAGGTAGTCCTTGATTACATATTTTATCTTGTCTAATGCCTCTTGTTCGGAATCACCTACAGTCCAGCATCCAGGTAAAGCAGGACACCAAATAGCGTAGACCTGATCTATTTTATTCAACTTGACTTGATATCGCATATCTCAATTATCGCTAATATAGCAGTCAGTAATAAATACTCAGCCGTCAACCGTCGGATTGTCTAAAACATTTGTATAATCAGGATTCAGAATCCTACACATACTCTGATTTCTGTAAGGATTTAGTATTGCTAAATCCCTACTGACTTCTGACTGCTTACATATTCTTGATAATTCTATATTATTAATTAAGATTAAAAGGAATTATTTGATACTGTACTAGGTCACACTGTTGCTAAGTTTAGGCAAAAAACGAAAAATTGATTTATGATTTATAATGAAAAATTAATTTATTATGTGTCCTGGGATAATACAGACTGACAAATACAAAATTCAACGTGATTACTTTTAAATTTGTAGTAACAAATTCGAAATCATGATTGGTTCGAAGTTAGTATGGTTTTCTTCAGGGATATGCTATCAGGATTTACAGAAGTACCATTATTAATAATAACTATTACAATGAAATGATCACACCCCGAAAATTGGAGTCCTGACAGTGGGTTTATTTGATGATTTAAGCCGGTTTTTAGAAGATCGTTTAGAAGAATTCCTGCGGAATAACCCTCATCTAGAGTTAGAAATGCTACTAGAACAGCTGCGGGAGCAAGAAGAGGATACACTCAAACTAATTGCAGATTTACAATTACAGGAAAAGCGATTGCAAGACGAAATTCTCTCTACAGCGCAAGAAATAAAACGTTGGCACATCCGTATTCAAAAAGCCAAGGCCGCACGTAGAGAGGATTTAGTCGCACCAGCACAAGTAAGAGAAGACATACTCCTGCGGGAGGGAAATCAACAATGGGGACAAATGCAAGGTTTAAAAGAACGCATTACTCAATCCCAAGAACTTCTACGCAAAATTCAACAGCGTCGTCAAGAAGTCCAAGCTAAAGCAGCAGGAGTGCAAACAGCAGGGGCTAAAGCTCAAACCGAGCAGCGTTTAGAAACTAATGTGTGGCAAAATTCACCTAGTAGTTATTCTACCAAGTTGGATGACTTAGAAGAACAGTTTCGTCGTTGGGAAACTCAAGACGAGTTAGAAAACATGAAACGGAATTTGGGAAAATAATTTAGCTGATATAGCAATCCTATTTGATCTGTGAAAACTAAGGGATATGGCTTATACTAAGCTCAGCTTTTACATCCCTTACTTCTTCAAGAAGTCGGGTATTTTGTTGTTTAAATTTGCGTAATTTCAAAATTTAGCTTTCACATTCAAATCACTCAACTCTGAAAGTAATATGTAATTTCCTCCTGAAATTTATATTTATTGATGAATCTGATTTTATCAGATTTTCATATCTGTTTTAACTATTCCTTTCCACAGATATTAGTATTATTACTTGAGGATTCCCCAAACGTCTCCAATCATAACTGAGGAATGAAAAGTAGTATTTTATGAGACATTGTTGCTAGCCTGGAACGATTATTTGTAGGTTATATTCCCACCGCTTTTTTGAGTATATCTATCGGCTTTATCATTGGTATCTATGGTGTAGCTTATAAGCTATTTAGCCGAGTATTTCAAATACCAAATAGCATGGCTTCCATAGTATCTTGACCCATTGCTTCAATTCTATTTGAAGAAAACTAAACCGCAGCTATTTTCGTCCTTATTATTGGTGTAGTCTGGTCAATTACTGTATAAAAATACACAGTTACTCAATAATTTTGTAAACAAGATAATAACTTTTACGTAGCTATCCATTAGCTATTTTAAGCGCTGGAAATTAGACTGTGGACAGCTTAGTTTACAGTCATCGCCACAGAAATGCCTGCAGGTTTGAAAGGACTAGGCTTTCTGACTTAGAGTGGGTGTTAAGCTAGTAATTACAAATATATAATACATGCCCCAATCTACATAGCTATGATTCGGTGTGTTCCTAGATCAGATGCTAGATTCAATAGGAAATATTATCTCGCAAATTGTTGAATATAAAGGTAAATTTTATAAAAATTAATTACTCATGGCTGAAAGAAAAATCTTCTGAGGTAAAGCCTTTTAGTTTAAGCCTCCAGCTTTTTATTTATCCACTCCTGCGAATAGTACCTTGCCACCTGATAGTTTGTTGTGCAGAACGTCAACCTCAAGAACGTATTGCCACTAATTCAATCTCAACATCTGTACCAGAACTAAAGGTATCACTAGGAATTTGTAACTTACCTAAAGCTAAGGTAAAAAGATTATAATCAGGACTCACCTGTAATTAATTCTTCTGACGTTAATGTAGCAGGAATTTTTCCTTAATAAAAAGTCTGATAATCACAAGCACCTGAAAAGTTATCCTTTGCCCGCTATTTTACTTTAAATTTAGGCTTGACTAAATCAGGTTTTGCTGCTAAATCAACTCCTAAATTTAGGTATTGTCCCGTACCAGAAAATTCTGAGACTGCTAACCGTGTCACCTCTTGTTTAGGAATTGCATATTTAACAGTAAATTCTCTTAATTTATCCTGAATCTTGGCACTACCATCAACCCACATGTCCTCAGTAAATGCAATTTTTACTTGTTAGTTATCATTTAAATTGAGTGTGACAGTTTGATTAGCAAAATTACTAGTTAGGTTGTTGTTAGTACCAGATTAATTTAAAGGTTCCTTATAAACGCTGTTAAAATTCTCCATATTCATCTACAATAACAGAAACAGCAACTAATAGAGAAACTGCACCTTAAAGCAATTTCTATTTATTTTTGGAAAGGTTGAACTGTTGAGTAGCTAGTTAAGAAATAGCTATTTTGTGAGTTGGTTTATTTTTTACTAAACGTTCTTTACTATTAATGATACTTAAAGTTCCTAAGCTGCCACGTTTACCATCCGGTCCATCACTCCCATCACTTATATTTGTGCCCTGGTAACACCGATAAACTTTGTTAGGTTAGGATAGTTTATATAACCTGTAACTCTGGTTAAGGGGTATAATTCCATTGGGGTAAGAATTAATCAACAACAATCTTCAGATTTGATTTGAAGT
>CAKZGI010000085.1 GCA_936914905.1 uncultured Trichormus sp.
CATAACTGCTTGCTATATTCTGCCTCACCTATCACACTTGTCAATACCCCACCACGTCAATCCTTACTGATTCTCATTTTTCTTAATTCTAATCAACCTTGTTTTTCATAGTGTAATTTTTCGGCATTTTCAATAAAATTTTGTAGTCCAACATATAAAGCGTCCAATTAACCTCTGTGTTTCTTTTTAATTCTCTTCAATGTAATTGAGTACAACACTCACCTTTGGGTGTTAAAAATCTATCCTCATTTCCTTTTACCATAGATTATTACTATCTATCTATTTTGGAGATGTCTATTTCACCATTTACCAATAAATGAATCCTTGAGAATTTCTGGTTGAGTTAGTTGCTCAATCATGGCTTTAATTAGGTCTGAGAGTTGACAATGATGAGTTTGGGTTAGTTGTTGTATTTTGTCATAAGTTTCTTGATCCAGTTCTAGTTCTATTCTTTTCATAATTAATGACTATTTGAATATAGATTTATTGTTATTCTAGCATTGTTATGAGGTGTTTTTCCTATTCTCAATCTAATTAAACTATACCTACCATAAGTAGGGTTTAACAATGCTGAAACCCCTACCCCAACAAAACACACAAACAATTAACTACCAACATTATGCGAATTATCCTCTACAGTAAACCTGGTTGCCATCTCTGTGAAGGCTTGCAACAAAAGCTAGAACAAATCCAAAACCTCAATATCGAGTTGGTAATACGTGATATTACTAGTAGTGAAGATTGGTTGAAAGCCTATCAATACGAAGTCCCTGTACTGTATCTAGCAGAGGAGGAAACAGAGACTTTACAACCTATTCCCCGTCCATCTCCTCGCGCTAATGTCAAGCAATTAGAACAACTTCTATTAAAATATATTCCCAATACAGAAAAAAATAATGCAAAATAAGCGCAAGGTAAGCTTGCGGCGAGGTTTGGTATATGAAACTACGGGAATTATTAGCGGCTGTAGACGGTCTAGAATGTCCAAAGACTGCGGATGTGGAAGTTGAGGGCATTAAAACTAACTCCCATGATTGCGCTGCTGGAGATTTGTTTATTGGAATGCCGGGAACAAGGGTTGATGGTGGAGAATTTTGGCAAAGTGCTTTAGCTTCTGGTGCTGTTGCGGCTATTATCTCCCCTGAGGCTGTGCAGAAAAATCCCCCTACACCGGAATCTTTGGTAATTAGTACCAGTAACATCAATAAAGCCTGCGCTCAAATTTCTGCGGCTTTTTACGGTTATCCTGGACAACAACTCAGAATGCTGGGTGTCACGGGCACGAATGGTAAAACTACAACTACCCATCTGATTGAATATTTTCTGACCAAGGTTAATTTGCCTGTTGCTTTGTTAGGAACTCTTTACACTCGGTGGCCTGGTTTTTCCCAAACTGCGGCTTTTACTACTCCTTTTGCGGTGGATTTGCAGCACCGTTTAGCACAAGCTGTTGACGCTGGGTGTGAGTTTGCGGTTATGGAAGTTAGTTCTCATGCTTTAGCGCAGGATCGGGTTTTTGGTTGTGCGTTTGAGGTGGCTGTATTCACTAATCTTACCCAAGACCACCTTGACTATCACCAGGATATGGAGGACTATTTTGGGGCGAAGGCGTTGTTATTTAGCCCTGATTATCTCCAAGGACAGGCAATTATTAATACTGATGATGAATATGGTCAACGGTTAATTGCTGGGTTAAGTAAAGAAAGAGTTTGGACTTACAGCGTTAATAATCATCACGCAGATTTTCGGATGAGTGATTTAAATTATCAGCTAAATGGTGTCAGCGGGATTTTACATACTCCCACGGGTGATGTGGCTTTTAGTTCTCCTTTGGTTGGACAATATAATTTAGAAAATCTTTTGGCTGCTGTTGCTGCTGTTTTACATCTGGGTTTAGATTTGCAATTGGTAGCAAATGCGATTTCTAAGTTTCCTGGTGTTCCGGGAAGGATGGAACGGGTGCAAATCTCTCCTAATAAGGATTTTAGTGTGATTGTGGATTATGCTCACACTCCTGATAGTTTGGAGAATTTACTGAAAGCGGTTCGTGCGTTTATACCTGGCAGAATGATTTGTGTGTTTGGTTGTGGGGGCGATCGCGACCGCACAAAACGTCCGAAAATGGGTAAAATTGCGGCTGAACTTGCTGATATAGCTGTGGTTACATCCGATAATCCCCGCACTGAAGACCCAGAAAAGATTCTAGAGGATATTTTGGCGGGTATTCCTGATACAGTGCAACCAATAGTAATTTGCGATCGCGCTACGGCAATTCGTGCTGCTATCCTGGAAGCTAAACCCGGTGATGGTGTATTATTAGCAGGTAAAGGCCACGAAGATTATCAAATTCTGGGTACTGAAAAAATCCACTTTGATGACCGAGAACAAGCACGGGAAGCTCTACAGGCCAGAATCTAGATTTAAGCATAAAACTGTTCAAAGATGAGAAGCAACCAGAAACTAGTTAGATTAACTAAAGAGTTGGCAAGAATTTAGTTACTGAAAAGTCTGTTTGATTTGAGTCATTAGAGGGGCAAATATGCCAAGAACACAGAAAAACGACAATTTTGTTGACAGGTCCTTTACCGTTATGGCAGACTTGATACTCAAACTGCTGCCAACCAACAGAAAAGCTAAGGAAGCATTTGTATATTATCGAGATGGGATGTCAGCCCAGGCAGAAGGTGAATATGCCGAAGCATTGGATTACTATGAAGAAGCCTTGACTCTAGAGGAAGATACCAACGACAGGAGTTATATTTTCTACAATATGGGGTTGATTTATGCTAGTAATGGTGATCATGATAAGGCTTTAGAATACTATCACCAAGCTGTTGAATTGAATTCTCGTCTACCCCAAGCCTTAAATAACATCGCTGTGATTTATCACTTCAAAGGTGAAAAAGCCAAGGAAGAAGGAGATAACGACGCTGGAGAAGCACTTTTTGACCAAGCCGCAGATTATTGGGTGAGAGCAATTCGCATGGCTCCCAATAATTACATTGAAGCCCAAAACTGGTTAAAAACCACCAGGCGATCACAAATTGACGTATTCTTTTAACTAATTGGTGATTGGTAATTTGTGATTGGTAATTGGTAAACAATTATTATTGTATTCACTATTATCTCTTAACTGTAACCTGTCACCTACTCCCTACTCCCTACTCCCTACTCCCTGACAATGATAGATCGTGAACAAGTCCACAAAGTCGCTAATCTGGCTCGGTTAAAATTGACACCAGACGAAGAAGAAAAATTTACTACCCAACTCGGTAGTATTTTAGAGTATATCGAGCAACTCAGTGAACTTGACGTCACTAATGTACTTCCTACGACCAGGGCAATTGATGTTAGTAAGATAACACGAGAGGATAAATTACAACCCTATCCTGATAGAGAAGCTATCCTTCGAAGCGCACCTGAAAAGGAAGGTGAATTTTTCAAAGTTCCTAAAATCCTCAACACTGACTAAATAGCAATTAAAATCAAAATCTCTGTGGGGTGGAAAAGATTTCCGCCCTAACTTTTATTGATTAGATTAGGTTCTATGACCCTACAAAAAAACCTGCTTTCGCAGGAATATACACAACAAAACTATGAACTCTAAAGCTTTTACTTTAGCGCGTTAGCTATAATAGGCCTGTTCTGCTTCTAACTGACGAACCAGCTTGTCGTCACCTTTAGCTTTAGCTACTTCTAAACGGTGTTCTACGCTTTTTTTAATATTTTGTCTGTGTGCTTCGTCGGCTTTTTGAACTGATTGTAGTCTATTGCTACTCATTGCCATAACCTCTTTATGTTTATTTTTATGTCATGTATAACATGACATGTATTGTGTAGCTGTTATTACAGAAAATAATAAGATGATCTATCATTAATAGTCAAGGCTTGTTTCGGGAACAAATGATTCGATCAAAAATCCTGACTTTATTGAGCGATTTTGGCGATAAGGATGTATATGTAGGGGTAATGAAGGGAGTAATTGCTCAAATTAACCCATATTTGATCTTAATAGACTTAACGCACCAAATTCCACCGCAAAATATCGCCGCAGCTAGGTTTTGCTTGATGAATACCTATGATTATTTTCCCAAGGGTACGGTACATTTAGCCGTAGTAGATCCGGGGGTAGGTAGTCAAAGGAGAGCGATCGCCCTAAAATTACAACAAGGCTATCTTGTCGGACCTGATAACGGCATTTTTAGCGGCATAACCAGCAAAAATCAGATTATTACAGCAATAGAACTTACAAATATTAACTTTTGGCGCACATCCCAACCTAGCAGGACATTTAATGGAAGAGATATCTTTGCACCAGTAGCAGCGCATCTAGCAAGCGGTGTTTCTCTGCAAGAACTAGGTACAGAAATCAATCCCGAAACTGTGGTAATGGATATTGGCGAATGTTGGGAAACGACAAACGGTGTAACGGGTTATATCCAATATATAGATCACTTTGGCAACCTAGTAAGCAACATTCCCGCAAGTTATGTAAAAGATAAAAACTGGTGTGTGCAAATAGCGGGTTTGACCATACTAGGATGTGCAGCTTACAGTGATGTGGAAATTGGTGAAGCTTTAGCCTTAGTTGGTAGTCACGGTTGGGTAGAAATTGCGATCAATAGCGGTAATGCACAGATAAAATTACAAGTTAATTGGCAAGATGGGTTAGAAGTCTTGTTTTTGGAGTCTTGCTAATTTATACTATGCGAATTAGAGGTATTTGCAGAGAGGGAACTTTCACGCAAAGGAACAAAGGAGCAAATATACAAGGAAATACATAAAAGCTTTTGTAAATGGAAATGTTCAGCCTATCCTATTTGGGATCACCCCTCAACATATATATATTAGACCTCTTGCAGAATTAATTTTATGTTAAAATAGGGGGTGGTCTTTGTTCTAGCCAAAAGTTAGAGTTACACGGTTATGTTTGAATTAGCGAGCGCAAAGAACACCAAAAATACATAAAATCTAAAACTCTCTATCATACCACAGAAACAATTTTGCAAGAGGTCTATTGATGGTACACCAGCAGCAGAACCATTGCATCAAAAAATAGTCCGTTTAAGTTGGGCTCTCTATATTTGTGGGTGGTGTTGGTTTCTACATATTGATTATTAATCAATTCAGACAAAATGACATCCTGTAAATCCTTAAATTCTATGGATCCAGATTCAGACAAAAATACGATTTAATTTAGATAAATCGCGCATTGAAAAAGATAAAAGTATGCAAATTACCATTAACATTCCTGAAGATATAGGCAACCAATTACAAGAAAACTGGCAAGATTTACCACAAAAATTTTAGAATCTGTAGCAATCGAAGCTTATAGAAATAAAATCATGACTTCTATACAAGTTTAATAACTGCTACAATTTCCTTCACTATCAGAAACTGAATATTTTTTTAAAAAATCCCAGATTTCTGTAGATGATTCCCAGGAATCTTTAAATAAAGATACCCAAAGCAAGACTTTAGGAGAAGCTTTTCAAGAACTTCAGCAAATCTGTATTGAAGAAAATTATTGTTTAACAATTCCCTCTCCTCAAGACCGCGCCAATCCCTTTCATTAATAGCGACCATGACGTTTTTGTGTGATATTACTATTATTAGTGAACTTGCCAGACCTCAACTTAATGCTGGTGTTTTAATTTGGATACAAAATTCATATTCTATAAAGAATAGAGTAATTACTCTAGAAGAAATATTCTATGGTTAAACCTCAAAACCTAATCCAAAAATTCAAAATTGGTTTGATAATTTTCTCAAAAAAAACTGCCAAATATTGCCTATTACCGATGAAATGGCTAAACGCTGTGGTGAAGTACGAGTCCAACAAAGATTAACTGGTAAAACTGTTACCTAAGCAGAACCGTCTTGGGAGCATCCACTATTGGAAGATAGACAAGTTTTAGGAGAAGATAAGGATAAACAA
>CAKZGI010000086.1 GCA_936914905.1 uncultured Trichormus sp.
CTTCCTCCATGGAAATGGTGCACAGGAAACAAGAGGCATGGGCAACCATCTCCCCTAGGGTAACAGATGAGATGAAAAGAGTTCTCAGACGACCGTTCTCCCTTGAGGAGGTAGATGGAGCAATCAAAGCTTTACCAAAGTTGAGTTGTCCAGGTGAAGATGTACTACCACCCCTATTTTTCAAGAAATATTGGGATGTGATTAAAATCTTGTATGCGAGGCCTTTCAGGAAATAGTAGACAAGGGAGCTCTCCCTCAACGCTTTGGAGAAGGTCTAACTTTTTTTATTCCCAAGGGAGAAAGGCAGGCAGTAGAAATACAAAAATGGCGACCTATTACTATTCTTAACACAATTTATAAGATTCTAGCCAAATTGATAATTTAGTTTACATCTCCAACCAATGCTTCCTCAGTTGATTCATGTTTCACAAAAAGGCTTCATTAAAGAAAGGTCAATTTTAGACAATCTAGCAACATTCTGGGAGCTAACAGCTTTGGCAAAAAAAAAGAAAGGAAACACTAGCAGTTTTGATGCTTGACTTTGAGAAAGCTTATGATAGAGTGGATTGGGATTTTCTCCATGGTACTTTATTGTGTTTTGGGTTCGAAGAAGGCTGGATTAGAGGCATTGAAGCTCTCTATTCTACAACGACAAGCAGGGTCTTGCTGAATGGACAGAAAGGCCCATCGATTCAGCTGACGAGATCAGTTAGGCGGGGTTGCCCACTCGCTCCCTTTTTGTTTCTTTTCTATGCAGAAGCGATGAGCAGCTATTTGAACCATATGAGCATTGGACTCAAAGTAATTAGCTTACCGATAACAGAGTCAGCCGCATTAGATGCGGAGTTCGCAGATGATACAGGATTGTACTTGGCAGGTTCATTACACAACCTTGTTAAAGCTGAGAAGGCAATGGGAAATTTCTGTAAGGCTGCAGGGGCAAAGATTAACTGGCACAAGACCATTGGCTTGTGGATAGGGGACTCTGATCCACCTCAATGGTCCCCTGATCCAAAATTTCATTGGCTACCCAAAGGTACCCCGGTTAGATACCTTGGGTGTCAAGTTGGGCTGGAACTCACTCCGGAACAGCAAATAGCCCCTCTGCTACTGACCATAAGGAGGAAACTGTTATATTGGAGCTCAGCCAAACTATCCTTGGCAGGAAGGATAGTAATAGCAAACCATGTGCTGCTTTCAACCATGTGGTATATCCTCTCTTGCTGGATTTTCTCCAAATCATGTGTTAATCAGGTACAAAGACTCATAAGAAACTTCTTATGGGTCGGAAACCAAGGAGAATCAGCAAGAGCGAAGGTAGCCTGGGGAGTAATTATCAAGCCAAAGTCATTAGGCGGATTGGGAATTGTGGATCCTGTGGACCAAAGCAGGGCTCTCCTTGCGAAGTTAGTAGTTAGAAGCTTTCTACCCGGTAACGAGTGGTGGAAACAACTATTGCACTATAGAATGTCCGAGTGTGGACCAGTGATAGGAAAGCCTTGGAGTTTGGAAGTTAGGTGGATTTTTAATAGTGAACTCAAGCTAAGGTGCACTAGGAGAAGAGAAGATGGTTTTATTTCCAGCATATGGAAAGCATGGCAGGCGATTCGGAATGGTCTGAAAAGGTGACAAGTTATTCATAAAGAGGAATTTCTTAGACAACCTCTAACTTGGAATGAATTTATTTAGGATCCTGATGGGAAACAACTAGGGACTCGTTCTAGACTGGCATGGGGACCCTTAGCGGCTGGATTTGGAAAATCGGTAGAAGAGTGGGGGCATTTTGAGGGTATTTCATCATCTAGACAAACGGATTATTTATCCCATCTCAGGGGAGGAACAATAATGGCGGATGAAATACGGATAGCGCTGCAAGGACATCATGAACAAATGGAACAAAACACTTCTTTAGGCTGGTTTGGGACCTTTTCTGGATCAGATGGTTCCATTAGTGTCAAAGCAGTGGATGCAGAGGGAGAAGAATATTTCTTTGAAGTAGATCATACAGGGAAATTTGGTAAGTCGACTGGAGTATCATATTCATGGACGGGACATTCTTCTTGGCAATGCATAAGAGATGGTACGATGATCCGAATCCTAAAACATTACTTACCTTGGACAAGGCATGGGTCTATGGAAATTGTCCCCTAGTTCGACTCCAATGGGATCCAAGAGATTATGTTTGGGAGACGAATAGTTTGTTATCTTCGCAAGCTCAACACAGATCTTTTTTTTATTACTCGGTTAAATATGGAAGAATCTGTTGGTAGAAGCAAGGAATTGTGATCCGGCTGCATGCAAAGTGTGTAATGATTATGACATTCCTCAGGAGATACGAAGGGATTTTTGGAAGAGGCTATGGAATCAAATATACCCTATGAAAATCACTACTTTTTTCTGGCTATTAATACATAGGAGCTTGCCAGTGGGTGCATGGTATAAAGGGAGGATGGGGGAGCAAAAATACTTGAGTTGTGGCAACAGCTTGGAAATACAATAACATTGTTTATGAACATGCTCAGGCAATATGGAAGTGGGTGCTTAGACTAATGGCAAGGTCTGGCATGAAAGGTGTGATTTCGTGGGGGACAACTGCATGGGCATTGTTGGATGCCAAGGTCACAATATACGAAAGCAACCTTGATAGTAAGGCTTTTTTTATTCAAAGGGGGTATATTCATAGATCATTCCTTCTTCCTTTTGCTGGTCAGGAGAGCGAAGGTGAAAGAAATCCACAATGGGAGCTCCTTTGCGGTATAACTCTTTGGGTGATATGGAAGTCCAGATGTATCAGAGTCTTCTCGGGCAAGAAGGTACCGCCGGTAGAGGGAATAAAAGAAATTTGGGCAGAAGCAGTTCACTCTCTGAAAGGCCAATATGACAGTATCCGAGGAGATAGTGAAACTGCCATAAGGATGAGGCAAACCTTTCTGAGAACTTGGGTAAACACCCCCTTTATTGTTTATGTGGGCCTTAGTCTGTGTTGGAATTTTTGTACACCAACCTGGCTCTACTCCCCTAGAGAATCATGTCATGGATATCAATGATTAGTTCAATAAGCAAAAAAACAGGGGGAAGTTTTTTTTTGAAGTAAACGGAGAGCTTAACATGTTGAGGTTAACTTTTGGGGCTTTTTGCAGGATATATCTTTTGTTGCACGCAAACTTGCTGCTGGGGTCGGTCAACAATGTGTTGATAGACTTGAACCTTATGTTCAACGGTTGTTGACATCTGTGATGTTGGAAGGCAAAGAAGCAGAAGTTGATCTACATGCATACTATCATGATATTGTGTACGAAATCTATTAATGTGCACCCCAAATGCTTCTTGCAGTTATTCCCAATTTTACTCAGAAACTAGTGAACGATCAAGTAAATGTACGATTGAAAGCTGTAAAATTGCTTGGAATTGTTTGCTCTTCCAGATCACCATGTTTCAAAGGAATAGTGACAATTATAATTGAGTTGAAGCTTTGACATGCTCCAGAAAGTTGAAAGTTGCAGGGTTCTCTACAGATAGGGTGACTTATATTTGCATTTTGAAAGCTTGTGGATTAGTAGGATCTCTTGATATCGGGGAAGAAATAGTTGCAGAGGTTAGAAAGCAAGTGTTATTGCAGAAAGATATTCTGCTTGGCAATGCTGTGGTAGATATGTTTGCTAAATGTGGTGAACTTACTAAAGCATGGGACATGTTTCAACAGCTTTCAATGAAGAATATTGTGTCTTGGACTGTCATGATAGTTGGTATGCCCTGCATAAGTTTGGTGATGAAGCTCTCAAATGCTTCAAGCATATGCAGGTTGAGGGAGTCTCTCCTGAGGCTGTGACTTATATTTGTATTTTCAAAACACGTGGTGTTGTGTAACTCATTATTAGGTATGTATGCCAAATGTTCTGAAACTGAGAAAGCACGAGAAGTATTTGAGCAAATTTCCATGCCAAATGTTGTGTTGTAATGCTCTAATTTTAGGATATGCTCAAAATGGGCTTGGTGATGATGCATTGAAATGCTTCAAGCAAATGCAACATGATGGTATCTCCCCAAATGTACTAACTTATTCTTGTATTTTGAAATTTTGTGGTAATTTCGTATCTCTTGAGGTTGGTGAAGAACTGCATGCTGAAATTAGAAAACAAGGGCTATTGCAGAAAGATGCTGTGTTTGGCACAACATTGATAGAGATGTTTGCTAGACATGGTGCATTCAGTAAAGTACGAAATACACTAGAAGAGCTTCCAAATTAGAACATTGCATGTTGGAATGCACAACTTTCCGGCAATGTTTAATATGGATATGGGAGTTTCTAAAGAGATTCACTGACAAAGCTGTGCAAGTTCGGCTGGCAATGAAAGATTGTGCAAAACAGTGCCTGAAAGCAAATCCTTCTGCATTTGAAATGAATGAAATTTTAGATGGATTAGATGACCGTATCCTCGATAGTGAGGAAACAGTAAGGCTCCATATTGTGGTGGCGATTTGTGATGTTGCTAAGCAAAATGTGAGATGCATCCCTATTTCACTTCTCAAACATGTTGCAGATTGATTACGAGCCAAGAAGACAAACTACTTTGATGTTGTTATGACAAAGATGTGAAGGGATTCAGACCAGCAACACTTGAGGTTGCCTTTGTAGAGTTGTTCCCCCGTCCAACTTTTGTGCATGAGAGGACAAAACATTGGATTTCCATGTATTCTGTTTTTGAAGAAAATGACAGGAAAGCACTGATAAAAGTTCTTTCACAGAAAAGAAGATTGCAAGAGGAAATGTTAAACTATCTTGCTTTAAGCCAAAAAGAGAAGGAATCAAGTCATGAAGATCCTGATATTCAGCAGCGTTTGAAGGCAAGGCCATTGTCTTTTTTGTGGATGATGGAAAAATTGAGGAACATTTCCAAAAGCTTCACAGCATGAAGGATAATAAAATTTTCAAGGCCCTTTCCCAATTGCTGGATCCTCAGACCAGCTTCAGTGAGTCTGAATTAATAAAAGAGGATTTGTTAAAGTGAATTAGGGAGTAACATTCCCAATATGACACCATTAAAGTACTGGCAGTGAAGTGATGGATATGTATGCTAAATGTGGTCAGCTTATGGATTTGCTAGTATTTTGGTTGGGAAATTGGTGGGCTGGTTTGATGGTCCTTTAGTGGGGGAAATTGGTGCCCTTATGTATTGTTGCTAGATTTAGCCTGAGTTGTGGAAAGGATTCACACTATATATTTTGATTCCTTCAGGGATTACCTATTTTCTGTATATAACATTTTATAACTAATGATAGGATACATTTTTTAAAAAAATAAATAAATGTAAGTGCCATTTTACATAGTGTGAATATTATAATTAAACAATATATGGTGGGATCATGGGTTCAAACCTTGGTTAGTCCTATATTACCTAGCTCTATATATAGTTGACTATGTTATTGTGCTTATATTTTGTGCACGCCTAGTCAATACCCAATCAACGCATTGACTTTTAAGTCTAACAATAGTGACGATCGTATCAAATAAAGTGTCATGATCGATTCAAGCCAAATCAATTATCATGACAACTGGTTTAAAAAATTTGTTTATTATATGTGGTTAAAAGTCAATCAGTACCGTGAGAATAATTAAAATGATTGATTAAACATCATTAATAACGAATCACACCACATAATCTCTACGAAAAATACGATTATTACAACCCAATATTATGATTGCCAAACCATTATAAATTGTTAAAGAGTTAATGAAAGAGTAGATTAAGGAATTAAGTTACTATTTTTCTCGTTTTTTTATTTGGATTTACCAACCAATCCATTAGTTACTCTTGAAAACAAAACAAAAGAGAGGAAAAGAAATCATTAATACATAGCTATTATACCTGTAAATAATTAGTTTATCAATTAAGGAGTAATTATCACTAATTATATGAGTGGTGAATCACGTGTGTGATTAA
>CAKZGI010000087.1 GCA_936914905.1 uncultured Trichormus sp.
TTGGTGGGCTCACGCATGATCGCCACTTGGCATTCATGCATGAATGCCATTTGGCGGTCATGCGTGAGTCCTACGAATTACAATAAATACAAGCCATTATTCTATATGTACACTATCAATCTATTATTAGTGGTCGAATCTAGATAAAGGAGTTTTGTTCATTACAACATCATGACACTTAGAACGTAATAACTTGGTTCTAGAATCTAGAGTTCATTCTGGAACATGAAGTTTGTATGAAAAATCCTTAAATGTTACAAGATCATGGAATGTAACAGTATTATCGTCGGAGCGTAAAAACTCTTTAAGACGACTAAGGTGGAAAACTGAATGAATACCGACACCATGGGGTAAGGCTAGGTGATGAGCTGAGGATCCAACTCGTTTGAGGATCTCAAATGGTCCACAATACCATGGGGCTAACTTAGCGCACTTGCCCGTGGATAATGACTTAGAGTCACTAGGTACTCGTAAGAACACTTTCTGGCCGACTACAAATGTATGAGGACCTATGATGATCAACATAAAATCACGCATGATCTTGAGCTGTCTTTACGTTCTGTTTGGAGATATGGAACATTTGGTTTCATGTCCTGGGTAAAGTTGCGTGTACTCTCCAAAGTATCACGATGAATCATGACATCGACCGGGGCGCGTGGCTGAAAATCATACATCAACATAAAAGGACTATATCCAGTTGATGTATGTTTTGAGTTATTGTAAGCAAAATCTAAAATAGGAAGGTATTGCTCCCATTTAGAGGGTTTTTTTTGCTACATATGCTCTAAGCATATCCTCAGTTATTTGATTTACTCATTCGATTTGTCCATCAGATTGAGGATGATATGTGGAAATCATGCTTAGATTAGTTTCTAGTTTCCTAAAGACCAGTGGCTTTAAGCCATTCCACCTTATTGATTTGATAGGGAAAGCATTTAGTCACGTATTTATGCACATTAGAACGCATTTTAGGCCAAAAAAACGTGGGAGGGATTAGAACGAGTATTCTATGTATTCCAGGAGAGGGTGCATCGTGACATTCATAAAGAAATTTTCCTATTTGCCTCAGGTAAGCCTAGAACAAAAACTTTCCCACAATGGTAGGGCAAATCATTTGAAATGTGGAAGGTCTCCTTCGAGGTTGTGGTGCTATTCAGGGCATCATTACCAAATTCGGCTTTCATTCAGTATTTTGAGAAATATCTGTCATCAAGGTATCTCCCTCGAATGTGATTTAAAAGATCAGATTTAATTTCAGTGAAGCTAAGTACATTAACTTCCTTAATGTGACTAAGGGCATCCGCAACTGAGTTCATAGAACCTTTGCAATATCGTATTGTGAAATCAAAATCCTGAATGAGCTCTGCCCATCGTGTTTTGCGACCGACAAGATTTGGTTGGTCACAAAAATACTTTAAGGATTGGTGGTCAGTTGTAACCACGAATTGATTTCCATATCTTAAGGGCATGAATGACCGCAAAAAGCTCCTTTTCTTGAATGGAGTGTTGCGATTGAGCAGGATTAAGCTTTTTTCTTTTAAAAGCAATAGGGTGACCACCTTGATAAAGGACGACACCAATAGCATGATCACTTCTGACGCTCTCAATTTCAAAGGGCTTCCATGGGTCAGGCAAGATAAGTGTGGGGGGTTGACACACATGCTCTTTGAGCAAGTTAAATGACATGTCAAGTGAGTCATTCCATGAGATGGGCTTGACCAACTTACGTGGATGACCTTTCAAAAGGTTAGTGAATGACGTGGTCAATTGTGAATAATTACGAATAAACTTTTGTAAGAATCCACGAGGGATTGGCCAAAGTTTGACCTTCTCAATGCGGGAAAGTTCGATCTCTAATCCATTTTAGTCGTGACCAAGTGACCTAAGTATACAATAGCCTGTTGGAAAAAATCACACTTAGAATGTTTACCATAAAATGAACGGTTTCGGAACTTTTGCAAAGCGAATCGAACATGCTCAACATGGTCTTGTAAAAGACGGCTATAGATGAGGATATCGTCCAAAAAAACGACGACAAAATGGCCGAGTTGGTCTCGGAACACATCCTTCATCGTTTGTTGGAATGTGGCTGGGGCATTAGTCAAACCAAAGGGCATAACTAAAAACTCATAGTGGCCATACCGCGTACGAAATGCCATTTTAGGTATATCATCCTCGGTGATGCGAATCTAATGATACCCAGTTCTCAAGTCAATTTTCGTAAAATATTGTGCCCCATGTAGACAATCAATTAGATCATTGGCACGAGGTAGTGGATACACATTTCTAATTGTCATTTTATTAAGGTGACGGTAGTTAATACACATACGCCAGGAACCCTCCTTCTTCTTAACTAACAAAACAGGCGCACCCCAAGGAGACTTACTAACCTTTATGCGACCCATACTTAAGTATTCCTTAAGTTGTTTGGCGATCTCTTTCTCTTCCAGTCGACTAAGTCGATAAGGTGAAATGCTCACCGGAGCAACACTGGGAATGAGGTCGATCCGATGGTCTCCATCACGTTTCGGTGGTAAGTGTGGTGGCCATTCATTAGGGAAGACATTGTGAAAGTCATCTATGATAGAGTCGAGTAAGTGTCGTTCATGACGTGGTAATTGTGTAGCATCAATATTAAAGACATAAAATTGAAGCACGGGATCGATTACACACGAATAAATGTATGAACTATCATACTCACTCAATGACAAATTAGAGACAAGTGCATGAGAAGGTAGCTTTGAGCATTGAATAAAATGTTGACAATTATTTAGTTCAAAACTGATTGAGTGGTTAATCCAATCGATTGACAAGAAGGGGTTTTTATTAAAAAATCATGGATATCCTAAAATTACATCGGCGGATTACAGTTTCATTACATGTAATCTATCCTTTCCATATAGGTATCTATATTGATTGGCAATTGACTAACAACTCCGGTGATGTATTGGACACCTCCATTTGCCATGTGAACTTGGTAGATGTGATCACTTGCGTCTAGTTGGAACTGCATTTGCTGCACCCAGTGATCATTAAGAAAATTGTGAGAACTACCAGAATCAAACAAAAAATGTGCTTGAGATCCATTGATATGCTCGAGTGTTCGGAGCAAATCATTAGGCCCAAGTAAATGTGAAGGAAATGTGCATTCACATGTACTAAGGTGTGTGGTATGAACTTCAACAATATTGAAAAGCTTACCCATCAATTGTTTTGATTTGTCAGGGACTAAAGAATGCATTGGTTTCTTCTCAAGACGACGACAAGTATCTTTCTTGTGTCCCTGCTTCTTGCAATACGCATAGAAGAGGTTTGGTTTCTTTGAGTCGCCGTCACGAGTGTCACTGGTTTGCTTGCGTTTCCTAGTGAACGTGACATTTTGAGTCTTGGCAAACTCGGGTTTATTGTGATCTTTCTTGGTAAAATTTTCACGGCTTCTTCAAAAGTTTCGGGGTCCTTGTCATGGACAATCCAATGGTAGTCGGTATTGGAAATGCCATTGACAAAGCAAGCGATGAACCACTTCTCACCTTCAAGTTCCAATTTTTGGAATTGAGTATGAGCCTGATGTACGTAATCCTCGAGAGAGGGAAATGACTTGCTCGATAGCGTGAGTAAGTGTTGCGCTTATTCGGTTTGAGAAGGTGGTTGCAAGAATTGTTTCTTGAACACTTCGACAAAAGCTGTCCACGTTGTGGGCAAATTTTGAGAAGTCCGAAGGCCACGCCACCAAGCAGCGGCACGTCCACCTAACTCACGACCGACATAACCGCATCAGACTTGGGGTGGAGTTGAAAGTGAGATTCTCACAGACCTATCCAAGTGCTAACGGCTTCCTCGGTTCTTTCTTTCTTGTCTCCCTTAAATGGTTTGACTATGAACGCAGGTTCTCCCTCGTTCAGGGACTCCATAGTTAATGCTTGGAATTTTTGTTCCAAGGCCAAGTGAGATTGTCGAGCTGTCGCAAGTTCGTTCAAAATAGCAGTCAACAAATGTTGAGTGGTTATGGCCGCAGGATCGTGGGAAGTTGTCGGGATGGGAGAGTCCTCATTCTCAGTCTGAGAAGTCCCGAGTGCACTCATGATCTGGTTCATGATCCTAGCTGTGTTTATGCAAGGACAAGATGAGTTAGCCGGAGTCAAGCAAAATGAATGTCGGCATGCTTGACAAGTTGATTATGGGACAAAAAGAAAGACTTCATCTCACGTCTATACCCCTCTAGACAATGAGATGGGTTCAAAATCCGTCAACTATGGTAACACTATGGTGTTTTAAAAACCATGGGGGAACGAATAGATATTATGCATTTCACGGATTTCTATCTTGATCCACAATGGCGGCTCCCCGAGGCTCAACCAAAGGTCCAAACTCAGCTGAAGTGTCTAACTTATCCTATACCCTAGCAATATCACCGTAATATTGGGCATTTGGGTCATGCGGGTTTTACCTAACGTATTGAAAACAAGTGAAAGTGGGTGTTCACAAGATGTGATGTGATCTTTTTGAGGAACACACATAATGAACACACAATGGTGGAGAGCTTGGCTCGTAAAAAAAACCCTCGAAATCATGTGATGTTCCGATGTGGTTAAACAAGCACATGTACATTGTGTGGGCTAACAAATGGAAATATATCACGCATGTGCCCATGGTAGAGGTGTGTGTTAATTCTATGGGCTTGTGACCCCTCGTTGGCCTCGAAAATGTCATTAGGACACAAAAAATTGGCCACAAGAGGGGTGATCATGATTGGTCCTAAGAGTCCTGTGTGTTATTTACGTGTGTAACATGTGATGACGGATGCATGTGATTAGAGAAAATACCTAAATATTGTGTTATGGGTGTATTTGGGGAAGGGCAAACAGGCGTGCTGCTGCTACAGCGATGACAGGATCAGGGCAGCACGACAAGATGACTCTTCGCTGCAAGATGTCACAAAGATGGTCCATCTCTGCCAGAGGCGACAGAGATGGTAAGAAGGGATGGGGCATCTCTGCCCATCCTTTTTTTGGGGTAACAGAAATGTTGCTTCTCTGTCATGGGCGACACAGATGAATCTTTCAAGAAGCGGCAGAGATGTCGCTTCTACGATTTATGTGCTCTTGACATAGAGGTCATTCTTGTGAGTGAGCAACGTTACAACCACTATGATTGTCGACACTCGTGAGCACAGTCAGTCACCAACACATGCGCCACACAACATGCTTGGGGAGAGGGTTGGCTATTAGTCTATAGAACGTGGATGAAAACACAAGATGTTTTTTTACCAACCCATCTAGCATTGTGAAAGCACATAAGGCACGATCGTCACACCACCAAATTAGCACCACATAGAGTAGACACACAATTGAAATACTTATTTCTTTCTTATGCAGCCAACATACCTCATGCATTAGGATTCCCACGATGTCAAAACTTGAGTTTTAGAGTATTGACTTCGACATACACATTAGGGCCATAGGTTGAGCATGTGCGATTAGTGCAAACATGCTAGACCCCATGTGAATAGATAGGCATACTCGTATACATTTAAACATCGCACAACACATGTATGTTAAGCATAAAAAGAAAAGAACAATACGTTAAAAACTCTCAAGTGACCACCATATATTCGTGTATATATTATTATACATATGAATGATCATAGGAATTTAGAAGAGAGAGAAAGAAAAAAAAAATGGAACCTGGTTCGATGCTTCTTGTGAGCCTGCGATGAGCACATGGTCTTCGTTAGCTCCCCACGCTCACGCAAAAAAACAACAACACAAGAAACATAAGAAAATGTTAGCAATGACCTCTGATACCAATGTTAAGAACCTGCTACTAAACATTAAACCAAATTAACATTAAGATAGAAAACAAATATCCCGATCCACTCTGACCACCGACCGAGCTATGTACTAGACATAGCCAACCACCCTCCGACGTCCCATACCGCCGGAT
>CAKZGI010000088.1 GCA_936914905.1 uncultured Trichormus sp.
CGGAGCACCGACGGTTCGCCTTAGGCCAGGCTCAGGGATGGACGGTGTGGTTTGGTTGCCATAACCTATGGGTTGTTGTAACATTCAACCTATTAATATTTATGTCATGATGCATGATATTAACAAAAATCTAGGTGTTTGGAAGTGTGTTCATCTTTGTCACTCAACATATGCCCGATGTGGTTGAACGTCCATATGTCAATGAAGTGTTGAATGTGCTCCTCGTCAATGATGTTTGACATTGAATCTCATACATTGAATCTCATATATTGTTGGTGAAGTGGGAGGGGGTGCTTTTTACAGGGTGGGGGATTGGGTGTTTGCATTTGAGGGGGAGTTGTGCATTCAATGGTCTTGGAATTCATTGTGGTTATGATCAACTCCTCGATATCCTTTAGAACAATGTGAGACTACTTGATGTTACTGATTTGTACTCCTGTGCTTGTTGCGACATTTGTTTTATGTTGAGATTCAAGGCGAACTCAATGAGATTGGATAGCCCTTCAAAATACCCTTGAGGGAGGATACCTCTTCAAACATGTGATGATCTTAGGCAACTACATGGATACGTAGACGAGCGATGGGCGTTATTGAGAAAGACTAACATTGTGTGACCACAATCCCATGGACAAAGAGACATCGAGAAATTAAGGCAAGACTATGCCACTGAAGTGAAGGAAAGAGAGAACGCAAAGCGAAAGAAAGCGTGCGTGTTTTCGCTCGCTCGCTGTATGCCAGAGCAAGAGATGGCGTGCGTGTACATCCCTGTGCAGAACTCATCGGAGGAGGTGCGCGTGGACCTGGACCTTCTACCCCGGGATGCAGTCGACATCCTCGACATCCTCAGGGCGGAGCAAGCCCCTCTTAACCTATGGCTTGTGTTCGCAGTAAGCTCTCTCTCCCTCTCCTACAAATGACAAAGGAGCATTTCTAATCTGAATATATTCGAAGGGAAGGTAGTGGAGGATAATTCATTCCAGAAGTTGCAAAAGCCCACTAGTGTGTTCCTGATTTCATTACAAAAGATTTAGAGAGAGGGCGTGTTGAATGCTGTTTCTCACTCTACTAAATGCAATGCTCATTCTGGGTGCGTCTTGAATAGGAATGATTCATGTCACAAGTTGATTCCCATTACTAAACGTATATCATGAAGAAAGCATGTCAAACGTAAGAAAGATATTCATATTAGAATATTGATGAATTAGAAGGATAAAAAGCCAGTGTGCAGGTTGATTTTTACAGATGAACATCCATTTTGAAGTCTTTGCCTCAGAATACTTCTGCCATTTGTTTCACTATAGACATACCATATCAAGGAGAACTCTATTTCTGAACAGTTTTAACTTCAGACATTACAGGTCATGGGGTTGTGTATCTTTGAGCATGGAAAATCATGTATGTGTGGATTGTTCTATGCATTCTGAGAATAAATCACAATTTTCCCACGAGCATTCTGTTGTATTCCATAAGAAACTTACTTCCCATATAGTAAAGGAACACGTTTGTTGATTTGGATGCTTGACATGTTAGCAGAACTTCTCTCGCTTGGAGTTTCGTAATTGCTAACACCCAATCTACTTATTCATGTGTAGTATTCCATTTTGCGCTCTTGAAGATAATACATGTATATATTTTGCAGACGTGTTTTTCTTTATTGTTTTTTGCATTCATTATTTTCAGTGAGGTAACACTGTAAATTATGCTAATTTGTTTCTCTTTGCCGACTTTCTTTTAGAGAGAATATTTCAAGCAAGGGAAAGTGAAAGAGTTTTTACAGATTTTGGAAGAAGGTTCAAGTCCAGGTACATTACTGCTCATGAAGCCGATCGTGCCTTATGTAAGTAATGCGTCTGTTAATTTGACTGGAAACTTTAAATTAACTTAAATAGAACTCCTTGAGCATATGTGCATTGTGGTAGGCAATCCAAAAACTTGGAATTCATGTATAGATTCTTCCTCCTCGTTTCTTGATTGATCCTGAAGCGAGAGAATCAAAACCTTGCCTAATGGATGTGTTGCAAGGTCTAACTACATAGAGAGATTGGGGGGTTCAGGAGCATTCTTAGCAAAGACAGATATACTAATACTACCTATGCTGAGGTCATCGTGTTGATCTGACTCCCCAGAGGGATTACAAAGACGTCTAAATGCACTAAGGTGTTCGTGTATATAAAGATTTGGTGGTCCATGGCAATAAAACTGAAGTGATGGTGTTTAATACCACTCAAGCATGGGTGATAAGATCAGAACTGGAATTCTTCTTGGGAGATGAAAATGTGGAATACACATGATTCTACTCGTATCTAGGAGTGGCACTCATAGGGCCTAGGCTCTACCTACATGAAGCTGAATGTGCTTGTCTTTCTTGTTAGTATGCAGCCCTTTGTGCCCTCGAAAGACAATGTGTAACTGAGCAGATTTAGAGAGAACTTTAGTCTTGATGAATGGCTGCATGATAATGACTTAAGCATTGCTGTCCCATGATATAATATAGACAGAAATGGGAGCAGCCCCAATAGCGACTGATGCAGCCCCAATAGCGATTGATGCATTACTTGGATTAGTTATTGACATCCAATGCATAAGGGAGCTCCTAAAGAAAGGTAATCAAAGCTGACACTTATGTCATCATTACAACTTGGAGATACAAACACAAGCATAATTCCATTCACATGGAATGGTTTTAAATGTCATTCTTTCTTTCCAATACAACCTAGATTGTCACATCTTAATGAACATGACCAAACTAAAAAGAGTAGGGTCATTCGAGTTGATATCATCAAATTGAATAATGAAGGGATATGGGTCAGCTCCACAACATCTTTATGAAATTGTTCGACACTTTATGAAATAAGAGGCTGAACCCTTTGCCTTTTTAAACAAGGGTTCGCCCCCCGATATAATGGAATATGAAGATCAACACTACTTAGGCTTGTTCTCACTAGAATTCAAGAAAGAAAGAAAGAAGAAAGAAAATATATCAATGTCTTTTAAGAGGCCAAAATGACCTATAAGACTGAACAAGAACATACATCTTCAATTGTTTTGTCTCAAGAGAAATAGAGAGGTTGGTGAAGGAAAACAGTGCATCAATTACAACTTACCAACAGAGAAAAATTACAAATTTCTTTAGTTTTGAGACTCTTTCTTATGCCACAAGTCAACCGTGGAATACATTAGTGAGGTCTCAGCTAGGTCAATCAAAAGGGTTACAATTGTTCAAGCAATCCAAATGTATTGTGCATATAGGCCACAAGTAGCTTGATCATGGCCTTGTTACCCATGTCGTTGCCAAATAAAGGGCATTATCGCACAACAGCAAATGCATCAATCTTGCATCAAAGATCTTTCTATTTTGGAATGGCCCATGTTGGAGATATTTTGAAGAGATAAACCTCAGTCAATCTAAGCACATGATCTAATCTTCTTAGCTATCCTGTCTCTCTTAGATTTTATATGTAGCTATATCATTTTTCTTTTCTTTTCTTTTGAGACATGGAATTCTCGAAGATATATTTTCTTGTTTGGTCTTATTGGTCTTTTTGGCCTCTTAGAAGATGTTAAATATAGCTTTTTAACTTTCTTTCTCTCTCTCTCTCTCTATAAGCATACTGGTTGAGAAGGTAATTGAATGGTTATTTAATATTGAAAATATCCATTGAAATATTTGTAGGTTGTTTCTATACATGCTTTGTGTGTCATCACCAATAAAATATTTGAATACAACTTTAGAAATACCGAAAGTGATATTAGTGATCAGAAAAGACATTGCATCTGTACAAGAGGACGTCTTAGATTAGCAACTACTGATACTTGACTGATTGCGCTAATCACACTTTCTTGTTTATTAATTTTAAACCACATGTTTCCCTGCTCCTTTGGAACAGAAATTGATGATTATTACAGTGAAGAAAAATATGAACGCATTGCAATCCTCAATGCCCTCGGAGCATACTACAGCAACCTTGGAAAGGTTGAAACAAATAAACGAGAGAGGGAAGAATATTTTATCCGTGCCACGCAATACTATAATAAAGCCTCAAGAATAGATCAGGATGAACCAACGACATTTGTGGGTAAAGGTCGGTCTTCCTTCTCTGCTAATTGATATTTATCCTAGGAAGTTTCTAGTATTTGCTTCTTGTTTTATGTTTCATCTTTTATTTTTATTTTTTGCAGGACAATTGTTGTTGGCTAAGGGTGATCTTGATCAATCCTCCGACGTTTTCAAAATTGTGCTGGATGGTAGACCAGATAGTGTTCCTGCACTACTGGGCCAGGTAAATTGCTGTGCATTTTCGATCATGTTAAAATGACCTTTATCTGGTCTCATCATAAGATTTTTTTACATTACATACAGGCTTGTGTTGAGTTCAATCGGGGACATTTTCAGGAATCTTTAGAGCTTTATAAGGTAGGCATATTGGTGCTTGCAGTTTTGGTAGTTGTTCTTTTTGAAAATGTCTTCGATTTCTGTTATGACAGAGAGCATTGCGTGCTCATCCACATTGCCCACCTGCTGTAAGGCTTGGTTTAGGCATGTGTCGATATCGTCTTGGACAAATGAAGAAAGCTCGCCAAGCTTTTGAACGAGTATTGCAGGTATAACTAATTTGCTAGTGCTTAATATGTAATTGCTAATAGGCATCAACTCTATATTTTGCAGTATGCTTAGATGTCAGGATGTAAACAAATAATTTGGTAATAAAATCATTTTTTCTTACAAATTTCATCCTCTTTATGGGGCAAGGAATATTTGATTGTTTTATTTGGTCAGGATGAGTATCTGATATCATTTCTTATCTTTCTATTGGTACCATGTATTTATTGCATTCTTCTTGTCTTTTTTGTTGATAAAATATATAAAGCTACTCTTCCCTAGACAAATTTACTTTTAGTTTGGGTCAAATTGTCAGCTTCTTGTAATCAACTGAAGAATTGGGTTTGTAGTGAATATAATTTTTTGGAGATTATATTTTTAGTTCATATGTCTTATATCTAAATTTCCCTTCTTTGATTTGTCTATGATTACTTTGGATTGTTAAGTTATTTTTATATTTTTTTCACGCCAAATTCTAACTGGACCTTTTTTTCTACCTCTATGATTAAATTCTAAGCTTAGAGTTTCATATGAACCACTGGTGGCATGTGTTTGTATCTATATTCAAAATCTCAACCTCAATGTATCATATGTCAACATGAACACTGTTGAGTCCATGAATCCAACTTAGTTTCCCAATCTATCCTCAAACATTTTGGGCACTGAAAACATGCCGTTTCTCATAGATTTTCGTAAATACAAAGAAGTAAGCACATAATGTCCCAAACCTGGATTCAATGTTTTCTTTGTTCTGGATCTACAAAATATGCTCACTAAATGTAGATTTTATGTCTTTCCATGCTTATTGAAACCACATTTAGCACACGTAAGTTTGAATGCCAAAATTTTAAATTTTTTTCTCTTAGACTCACTTATTAACCCTCTGAGCTCCTATCAGGGACAGAGGAGCCCATAGATAGAGAATCTATTGCTGCTTTGTGGTTTTCCAAAAGATCTTTGACAGCGTACCTCTTGCACGGCTCATGCAGAGGTGAGAAGCCCTTGACATCCTTGTAGATATGCAATGGGGAATATATGTATTTCATGAGTTGTCAGAGGCTGTGGCTAGCACAATCAGGGAACAACGAGGATTCCCACTATCACCCACTCTATTTGGTCTCTATGAGATTTGGTGGTTCAGGACCATGCTTTTAAAGAGAACCATATAGATAGTACTGTATGCTAATGGCATTGTGCTGATACCTGACTCTCTAGAGGGACTACAAACTCATCTAAACACTTCAAAGAAAAATTTGTATTGAGAAATGCTTGTCGGTGAACCTTGATAAAACTAAAGTCATGGTGTTTACTACCACTCAAGCAAAGATAAAAATAAAGTCTTGGGAGGGGAAAA
>CAKZGI010000089.1 GCA_936914905.1 uncultured Trichormus sp.
ATGGAATTACACCCCTTAACCAGAGTTACAGGTTATTTAATCCACTATCCTTAATTATCAAATAGGTATTTTTGGTATTAGCCTGAAAAAGCTGACTGCTGATGGCTGATAGCTTAATACTTACAAATTTCTACTGTAAAAAGGCTCGGATATTAGCTTTATAAGCGGCATTATCCAAACCAAAATTGCTCTTACTTGGTTGGAGGTCGATTTGGCGTTGTAGAGCTTTAACGCGATCACTTGCTCCAGGGTGTGTACTCAAAAAGGTAGGAACTGAACTTCTTCCTTGCAGCTTTTTCATAAACGAAACCATTGCTGAGGGAGAATAACCTGCTCGTGTTAAAGTTCTTAATCCTCTTGCATCTGCATCATATTCATCTTGGCGACTAAGTGGGCGATTGAGTGCTAAATCTACACCAATACCTACTGCTTTATTTCTATCTAAACCAGCTGCTGTAGCTACACCAGTTATGATCGCTCTTTGTCGCATTTGCTTGACCAAATGTTTACCTCCAATGTGACCAATTTCATGGCCAATGACACTAGCGAGTTCAGCCTCATTGTCCGCAGCTTTTAGCAAACCTGTATTGATATAAAGGAAACCACCCGCAGTAGCAAAAGCATTAACAGCTTCATCCTCAACTACTTGAAAAGTATAAGGAATATTTGGGCGATCGCTATTAGTAGCTAATCGTCTCCCAATCTTTTCCACATAACTTGTAAGCTGTTGATTGCGGGAAATTCTCACCTCTTGGTGCAACTTATCATTCATCTGCTTACCAAGCTCAACTTCCTGAAGTTCAGATATATTAGACAACTGAAGTATTTGAGACCCTTGAAATAAAAGTGGTAATAAATCTATAGCTCTAGTTGGTTGAAGTGTACTCAAGCACAGAGTCAGAGCAACACTTAGAGAGATAAACGGATACAAACAATACCGCCGCCATAAACGATAACTTGCCAAAAATCTATTCCAGTTAATCATCATCCAATAAAAAGAGACTTGTGTGAGATAATATTGAGATATTATGAGGACGTATTTACAACTGACTAAGTTGCATTCTCAACTCAATACCTGTACATAAATACAGATGATATATGACAACAAAGGTTACTGCGGAAGTGCCAAACCCGTCCCTTAGTCCCTGTAATTAAAACAACCATATCAACTCCAGAATAGCAAGTCAGAAACCTCCTAGTACCGCCGTGAATTCACAATGCTTATTTCAGAAGAGCTACGCTAACAAAATATCTCCTTCGGAGACGCTACTCTAACAAAATTCAAGATCTATATGGCGTGAGCTTTTCAGAGATTTGGAATGGTTGGTTTATTGACGCCGTACTGTACTAGTAATCGGAAAAATTATCTCTCCATTACTTGGTTCAAACAGAAATAAATGATCTAAATCTAATTGCAAATTCAAACGTTATCCTGGATGTAAAGGCACACCCCCAGCGACCTGTACATTTATCAAACCAAAAGAATCAGGTAAACTAGCACGAATCAAAGTTTCCCTAAGGTTCAATAACGTTAACTTCTACAAGCAAATCACTTACTTCTTCTTCTCTGTATTCTCCGCTTCTATGTGGTATCCTGCGGGAAGTTCCTTGCGCGTCTAATTTAATATAAATATGTTCAGCACGAATACCCAAGTTACAAATTTGTTCTCGGTCTAAATTTAAAGCGTTTTTGATATTTTCAGGAATTGCTAATAACTGTCCGCTAATATCAAAATTATTACCTTTATAGATGGCGGGTAAGATATTCATGGGTGGATTACCCAAAAAACTTGCTACCATTTCATTAGCAGGTAAAGCATAAATGCTTTGAGGATAGCCAATTTGTTGAATTCTGCCGCGATTTAGCACCACAATTTTATCAGCCAAAGTCATGGCTTTAACTTGGTCATGGGTGACGTAAATTGTCGTAATTCCTAATTGTTGATGTAGTTGTTTTAATTCTGCTCTGGTATCACCTCGTAATTGAGCATCTAAATTGGATAAAGGTTCATCGAGTAGAAATAGTTGTCGTTGAGGTGCGATCACTCTCCCTAATGCTACCCGTTGTTGTTCCCCTCCAGAAAGTTGTTCCTCCAGAAAGTTGTTTAGGCTTTCTATCTAAGAGATTTTCGAGAGATAGCGATTGCGCAACAGTCAATACTCGTTCTTGAATAATTTTCCGGTCAACCTTCCGCATTTCTAACCCAAAGGCGATATTTTGGGCTACGGTTTTATGGCGATAAAGGGCATAGTTTTGGAATACCATCACCACATCACGCGCTCTTGCTGGTATATCATTAACCAAGCGATCACCTATAAACAAATTCCCAGATGTTGCAGTTTCCAAACCAGCAATAGTACGCAGAATCGTAGATTTTCCACACCCTGAAGGATCAACTAACACCCAAAACTCACCATCGGGAATTTCAAAGGTAATATCCTCGATAGTAGTGACATTGTTAAATCTACGCCGAATATTTTCTAGAAGAACTTTAGCCATATTGGTAATTGGTCATTGGTAATTGGTCATTGGAAAAAGGCAAAAGGCAAGAGACAAGAGGCAAAATGTTGATTAAT
This sequence comes from uncultured Trichormus sp., assembly GCA_936914905.1. Classification (GTDB taxonomy): domain Bacteria; phylum Cyanobacteriota; class Cyanobacteriia; order Cyanobacteriales; family Nostocaceae; genus Trichormus_B. Next base: position 2,578 of record CAKZGI010000089.1, read on the forward strand.
TTTTCCCAGTCCCTAGTCCCCAGTCCCCAATCCCCAGTCTTCTAACTCCATGCAGGATGAGATAAAAGAGAAGACATTACCCTTACTCCACGCAGCTGATTAGAAAGGGGTAGATGACCTCTAGGGGCGCTTAAGTCCCATGTGAACTCGTTGGGGTAGCGCGTCCATTTATTACCGTCCTTCCAGCCAATTTTTGGCCATAAACTTTCCCAGTTCTTACTCAACCCTAACCAGATTTCTCGCTGTATAGAAAAGCCAAATTTACCTTCCGAGTGAACCACCCAAAGATGATTAATTGTTTGTAAGTCCTGAGTTGGGAAATTTTCGACCTCAGTAAAATACAACCATTTTCTTTGTACAGCCTGTTGTCCAACTGCTTCACACATTCTTTGGATCGTCAACAAATCAGCAGCTTGGAACTCTTGATGGATGAGTAATTGTTGCAAGGAATTGTAACTGATTCCACAGTCTGATTTTAGAGGTACAATTCCTTCAGGAAAGTAAGTTTCTAGAAATTCCTTTGCTGTCGGTGCATCAGAGTTGTAGACTACTTGGTAAGCTTTACCATCAATCCAAGTTGCTGGAATGTCACGACGTTTCAGTAAAAATTCCTGCAACACCTCTAATCCCTCACTACCCAAGTCAGCTAACTGAGGGATAATTTGTTGTTGGACTTTTTGGGACCCAGCGATTAACTTTTGGCGCAGGGAGTCGATGTCATTAGCAGTGCCTGATAAAATCATTGGGTCTGTCATGCCATTACTCGTGTTAGCGGTTCAGTGAACAAACGAATCAGCTATTGGGCATTCTACAAAAATGAAGCACAGATAGCGACAAAGTAGTTTACTATTTTTGACTGTACAAAATAGCGACGGTTTAACTGAAACCTACATCTGAGTTACCAATAATTTACCAGGTAAAGCAGGGGATGATCTGGACCTCAGACATAAGGAGTTCAGAAGAAGGCAAGAGGCAGGAGGCAAGAGTAAAAAACTTTCTTGAACTTCTGACTCCTGACTGCTGACTCCTTGATCTTCTTCTATTTGGAATGTATTAATTATGTACGATAAGATTACCCCTCCGACGACTGGCGCAAAAATTATCTTCAAAAATGGTGAACCTGTTGTTCCTGATAATCCTATTATCCCCTTTATTCGCGGTGATGGAACAGGTATAGATATTTGGCCTGCAACTGAAAAGGTGCTTGATGCTGCGGTTGCTAAGGCATACCAAGGTACAAGAAAAATTAGCTGGTTTAAGGTTTATGCTGGCGATGAAGCCTGTGATTTATACGGTAGATACCAGTATTTACCCCAAGATACTCTCACGGTTATTAAAGAGTATGCTATTGCCATTAAAGGACCTTTAACTACTCCCGTGGGTGGTGGGATTCGTTCTTTAAACGTAGCATTACGTCAGATTTTTGACCTGTACGCCTGTGTGCGTCCTTGTCGTTATTACGCTGGTACGCCATCTCCACACAAAAATCCTGAAAAATTGGATGTAATTGTGTATCGGGAAAATACGGAAGATATTTATTTGGGGATTGAGTGGAAACAGGGAAGTGAAATAGGCGATCACTTAATTAAAATTCTCAATGAGGAACTGATTCCCGCAACTCCAGAACACGGGAAAAAGCAAATTCCCCTCGATGCTGGTATTGGTATTAAACCTATCAGTAAAAGCGGTTCTCAACGTTTAGTTAGACGTGCTATCAAACACGCCTTGAGGCTGCCCAAGAATAAGCAACAAGTAACTTTGGTGCATAAGGGCAACATCATGAAATACACTGAAGGCGCTTTTAGAGATTGGGGTTATGAACTAGCAACCACCGAATTTCGTAATGAAACGGTTACAGAACGGGAATCTTGGATTTTGGGTAATAAGGAGAAAAATGCCAATATCTCCTTAGAAGAAAACGCCAGAATGATTGATCCTGGTTTTGATTCCTTAACTGCACAGAAGAAAGCGCAAATTGTCAAGGAGGTAGAAACAGTTATTAATGATATTTGGGCAACTCACGGGAATGGCAAATGGAAAGAGAAAATCATGGTCAATGATCGCATTGCCGATAGTATCTTTCAACAAATCCAAACTAGACCAGATGAGTATTCTATTCTGGCGACAATGAACCTCAACGGTGACTATTTATCTGATGCTGCTGCGGCGATCGTTGGTGGTTTAGGCATAGGTCCAGGGGCAAATATTGGTGACTCATGCGCGGTTTTTGAAGCCACTCATGGTACAGCACCCAAACACGCTGGGTTAGATAAAATCAACCCCGGTTCTGTGATACTTTCCGGTGTGATGATGCTGGAATTTATGGGTTGGCAAGAAGCCGCAGACTTGGTTAAAAAGGGTTTAGGGGATGCGATTGCCAATGCTCAAGTTACCTACGACCTAGCGCGGATGATAGAACCACCTGTAGAACCTTTAAAATGTTCTGAATTTGCTGACGTAATCATCAAATATTTCGGTTAATTTCAGTTAACTCTAGGGGCGGGGTTTCCCCGCCCTAATTTGTAATTCGTAATTTGTAATTCCTAATTATTTATTCTTGCAGTGTCCAATTTCCTATGTTACTTTTTTTAACCCAAAAATTTAGGAAACATATATAAAGACTGTGACATCATACTTAAGCCATTTAAAATTATCGCTTTTACTACCTGACCCGCACTGACTTTTCCTCCTACTTCTGACCCTAGTAAATTACTAAACCTATTGCAGAATTAATTTTATGTTAAAATGGGAGTTGTCTTTGTTTTAGTCAAACCTTAGAGTTACACGGTTATGTTTGAATTAGCCAGCGCCAAGAACACCAAAAATACATAAAATCTAAAACTCTCTATCATATCCACAGAAACAATTTTGCAATAGGTCTATTAATTACTTCTAGAATCCCAATTGAATCTAGTATTCCTGCTACTATCCCTAAATAGTCAATCTTTTCCAAGAGAAGGTCTTTGGTACTAAACATGGCAATAAAAACTCCACAAAAGTATCTATTTAAATTTTCTCATATTTCTGTTGATCCAAAATATTGTTTGGGTTTTTTTATAGTAATTCAGGATAAAGCTTTCAATGATTTTGAACCAGATTTTCCATAAAAATAACCTAAGAACCGAAATTTTGTACTTAGTCATATTTATTGACTGTATACTTGAGTTAATAGTAGTCATTCCTATTTAGCTCCAATAAATTCTAGTCAAATCTCCCAGTGATTAGTTTTTCTGTACTAAATAGATCCGTTTTGTTAGGGTGTGACAGTTGTGGGTGCGGAATCTGGGCTATATAGCTTTAACTCAAGATTAAGGATAGTGGATTAAATAACCTCTAACTCTGGTTAAGGGGTGTAATTCCATTGGGGCAAGAATTCATCAACAACAATC
>CAKZGI010000090.1 GCA_936914905.1 uncultured Trichormus sp.
CAAAATTCCCTTCTACCATTTTTTTGACACCAAGTTAATTTTCCTGACAGGTCTACTGGTTACGGTAATGGTTTAAATCTGATGCGGACGGTAAAATACGCGGTAAAAATTGGGTTAGCTGGAGTAATTTTAGAAGACCAAGAATGGCCGAAAAAGTGTGGTCATTTTGAATGAAAGCGCGTTATACCCATGAATAAACACCCTAGTAAACTACCTGCTGCTGTAGAAGCCCATACTGATAGCGGTTTAGTGATCATAGCTCTTACTTATGCCCGCGCACCTTTGGGGTTAGAGGAAGTTATTAGACGCGGACAAGCTTACATTAATGCCGGGGCATATATGCTATTCGTACAAGCACCCCAGTCTATAGCAGAATTGCAAACCATAGCCGCAGCTTTTCCTAATATACCGTTGGTAGCAAATATTGGTGAAGGTGGGAAAACTCCCGAAATTTCTCCAGCAGAATTACAAAATTTGGGCTTTAAAATTGTTTTTTACCCCTTACCGCACTCATGGCTGTCACTGAGGTAATGAGTGCTTGTTTTCGTCATCTCAAAGAATAGGGAACTAGCAATAGTTTAGCAGATTTGATGAATTTTCAAGATTTTCAAAAACTCATGAATATTCCTAAATATCTGCAAATTGAACACTAGTATCAGAATTAAATTACCTTAGTAAAGTACGGCGTAAATAAACCAACCATTCTAAATCTCTGAAAATCTCACGCCGTATAAATTTTGAATTTTGTTGGCGCAGCCTGCTGGAAGCACTATTTTGTTAGCGTAGCTCTTCTGCAAGAAGCATTGTGAATTCACGGCGCTACTAGACATTCAGCTATTAGATGCCAATGGATGAAATATACTCCATCTTGCAAATATGCATAAGATGTCTCATCAAAAACTTCCAATGACTATAAGTTAGCCTTGGTAAGGTTTAAGCGAACCATCAGCATATAGTTCTGGTGGCACTAACTCGGTTTTGCCATTAACTTTTACTTGGGAGTAAACTACTTTGATCAATGGAGCATGATTTTAGTTGTAACCTAAAGACATCATACATCCTCTCTTTTAAGTTACAAATTGTACTTGCGATGAAAATCATTTATATATATATTATAATATAATGTAAAAAATCTGATTTTGAGTATGTCACCTTGAAGAGTTGTTTTGTTTCTTCTGCTTTAGAAATAACAAAGAAAGCTTAAGATAGGGGGAAATTTATGCTAAACAGATGAAAATTTGAAGAAATAATTAAAGTGGGTTTTGGGTGAATATTATTAAATATAATTACTGAAGCCATATTTTTTTCGACAATTAAAAAACTATAAACAAACACTAAAGCTGAGAGGATGTTTTAAAAGTCTAAGGAGGTATAGTTTTGTCATTCTGAGCGGAATGAAATGGAGATGACATTAAAAGACCCTTTTAAAACATCCTCTGATGAGTACATTCCTCATCGCTATCACTTGATTTTCTTCACCGCTACAGGGTTACATTTGCCTAGCAATTCCCAACCAACTTATGAAAACACCCACAGCATTGACAACTCGGCTGGATGTCTACTATCAACAAATCAAGACAATTATTCTGTCTCGCCAAAATCCGATTACTGGTTTGCTGCCAGCGAGTACAGCAATTACTGCTCATGGTGATTATAGAGATGCTTGGGTGCGAGATAATGTTTATAGCATTTTAGCAGTTTGGGGATTAGCTGTTGCCTATCGCAAGTTAGACAATGATGAGGGAAGAACTTACGAACTAGAACACAGCGTAGTCAAGTTGATGCGTGGGTTACTTTTCGCCATGATGCGACAGGCTCATAAAGTAGAAAGATTTAAACATACTCAATTTCTACTAGATGGACTGCACGCAAAATACAACACAGCTACTGGTGATATTGTTGTTGGGGATGATGAATGGGGACATTTGCAAATTGATGCCACATCAATATTTTTACTGATGTTAGCGCAAATGACCTGTGGGAGTTTATCAATTGTTTATACACTGGATGAAGTCAATTTCGTTCAAAATTTGGTTTATTATATTGGACGCGCTTACCGCACTCCTGATTATGGTATATGGGAAAGAGGTAATAAAATTAATCATGGTAGTGCTGAATTAAATGCCAGTTCCATAGGTATGGCAAAAGCAGCTTTAGAAGCTATGAACGGGCTGAATTTATTTGGTATACATGGAAGTCAAAATTCCATAATTCATGTATTACCAGATGAAATCGCGAGGGCGAGAATTACACTAGAATCTTTATTACCAAGAGAATCAGGTTCTAAAGAAGTTGACGCAGCACTGTTGAGTATTATTAGTTATCCGGCGTTTGCTGTAGAAGATGTGAAGTTGAGTGAATCTTCTGGTGAGACATTGCGCGATCGGACCTTCAACAAAATTATCAGAAAACTGGCAGGTAAATACGGTTGTAAACGATTTCTCCGTGATGGACACCAAACAGTTTTAGAAGATCCCCACCGCTTACATTACGAACCTGGAGAACTCAAGCAGTTCGAGAACATCGAATGTGAATGGCCATTATTTTTCACTTATTTAGTTCTTGATGGACTATTTCGCGGTCAGCAAGAGCAAGTTAAAAAATATCAAACACTATTAGAATCATTGCTGGTAGAAATTGATGGCATAAAATTATTACCAGAACTGTATTATGTCCCGGCTGAAAACGTCGAAGCTGAAAAATTAGCACCACAAACTCAAAGCCGTTTACCTAACGAAAATATCCCCTTAGTGTGGGCGCAAAGTTTATATTTACTTGGTCAAATGTTGAGTGAAGGATTACTCGCTGTTGGAGAGATTGATCCTTTAGGCAGGCATTTATGTGTAAACAAAAAACGCAAATCATTAATACAAATTGCCTTATTAGCAGAAGATGAAGAATTACAAGCAAAACTAGAAGTTCACGGAATTGAAACTCAAACTCCTACCCAAATCCAACCAATTCAAGTTAGAAAAGCAGGCGAGCTTTCCCAAATTTATACACAAATCGGACGTAATGATAAATTGGGTTTAACCGGTCGTCCAATTCGGCGGTTGCGGAGTTTGACAACATCAAGAATCTTTAGAATTTGTGGTGAAACAGTTGTATTTTTGCCATCCTTCCTAGACTCACAGCAGTTTTACTTAACTCTTGATTACCATTTTCTAGTAGATCAACTCAGAAGTGAATTAGCCTACATTGAAAAATATTGGAGTGACTTAGGTCGTCCGACTCTCACCTTAATGTTAACCCACACCATGTTAGAAATTGGTTCCCAAGTATTATTAGAATTGATGCAAGAACTGAAAGATGGTATTTGTAATGGTGTGCAAGTAAAATTAGGGCGACTAAATCAATTAATGCTAACAGCAGGAATCCAAACGATTGATTTTCTTCCCAATCGAGAATTTGCCCAATCAGCTGTTAATAATGCTGGTATACGTTGCTATTACTTAGCTTATCATCCTGAAAAAAATTGGCGGTTAGGACATACCCAAGAATTCCAAATGGAATGTGAAACCAACTTGGGAGAATTACTCAGACATTTGCGGATATCAGAAAATATATATGAGCAAATCGAATTACTGCAAACCTTAAAAAGATTACAGGGATTAGAATTTAATACAGGATACGGAGGTCCAGGACATCCTGTAACAGTAGCAGAGTTACTAGATGAAGTTTACACAAAAGCCGGGGATTTTGGTATTTGGGCAGTAGTGCGTCGAGCTGCTGGTTTACGCCAAATGGTGGATATTGGCTTATCTGATGCCATCACCAGTATAGTGGTACGAGGTAAACAAATTGCAGTGGGTAGAGCTTATAGCAAAGCTTCCCTGATTGTTTTACCCATGTCCCACAATGAAATTGCCGAAAAAATTAATAACTTCTGTCGTGAGGATATACGCGATCGCGTATTGACACAAGAAATTTTAATTTATTTGGGAGTATTAATCAAATCAGAACCGGAATTATTTCAAGGATTACTAACCCTCAGAGTCGGCTATCTAATTTTATTAATTACCAGCGAACTAGCTCAAGAAATGGGCGTTACGCAAGACGAAGCCTATGATTACTTAATGCAGCTTTCGCCATTTGAAGTAAAAATACGCCTACGTCAAGTATTAATAGGATATACAGGCGTGAGTGGTTTATTGCGTCAACAAGAATCATTGCACGTCAAGCAAAAAGAAAGTGATATTGCTTGGGTAGTTCTACCAGCAATTAACGAACAAATTGAATCTCCTCCCGAAAATTGGCGCAGATTCCGCCAAGCAGAAGGCACACTTAACCGAGTTCCTAAAGACTTTTTTAAAAAAGTTTGGCTATTAATGCAACATTGTAAAGGTCTAGTAATTGGCGATAAACTAGAACGACGCAATCGTTTAGATAGTGAAGTCATGCTATCAGAAATGACACCAGGAGAAAGAAACTTTGCTTTATTAGTAGAGCATCTGCTCAATAAAATTGAAGCTCCAGAATACCGCCAAGTTAATCTAGAAGCCTTATTGGAACTAGCAGCAATAGCCGCTAATAACCCCAGCTTGCAAATTGAAGAGTATATAGTTTTAGATGTGTTAATTGGTCATGCTGTGCGGTTAACATGGCTGGAAAATCATCCCCATCGCATTCATAATTATGATGAAGATAAAGGTTTAGCATGGCCACATTTTTATAACACCTCTCCTCAAGATTCAGCTAACTATATTTTGAAAGCATTTAGATACTTGATAGAGTTTGGAGAAGATATTTGAACGCAGAGGAACTTTTTGCTGCGATTACCTTTGCGTTCCTCTACGTTAAAAAAATCACTTCACAGAAACAGCATCCACATCAACAGTATTGTCTCTAGTATTGTCTCTAGGTGTAGACTCATTAACACTAGTTTCTACATTACCTTTTTTACTTTTCCAACCATCAATTACTAATCCAGAAACTTCCGAAACTAACAATGTCAAAAGCAAAAGATCATCAATTTGTCCAACCACAGGTATAAAGTCTGGAGCAATATCTATGGGGCTGAGAAGATAAGCTATGGTGCCAAGAATTACCCACCAACGGTATTTAGGATTACGCAGTACATTACGATACCAAGTGTAAAGCGATTGAATTGAGAAGTTCATATTTTTAACCTCTAGTTAATTCTAATTTTGCCAAATCATCCTCTAAACTCCCGGTGGGAATAACCGTCCTATTGTGTATAGATGATGGTAATCGTCATGCTTTGTTAACTGCTTGTCTAGCGATAGAGTAAGTGAATATGGTAATGGTGCATTAATCTCTAAAATTAAAATGCTTTGCCATTGTTGCTCTAGTAGTTGCTCTAGTAATGGAGGGAGGAAACCTACACAGTGGATATTTTAGATTTGTTTCATAAGGGGGGCCCAGCAATGTGGCCTCTACTGGTGCTATCAGTCCTGTCTTTAAGTGTCATTTTTGAGCGTCTTTGGTTTTGGTTGCGAATCTTAACGCAAGAAAAGGAAATAGTTGAGCGCGTCCTTGATGCTGCTACTGAGAATTGGGAAATAGCTACGGAAATAGCTCAAAAAGCTGTTGACCAACCGATTGGACGTTTTCTCTATGCACCCCTACGCTTGCAAAAAAGCGACGCAGAAACCTTTAGACTAGCTCTGGAGTCCACAGCCGCTGAAGAAGTAGCGGGGATGCGACGGGGCGAAAAACTTTTAGAATCTGTGATTGCTCTTTCGCCGCTGTTAGGATTGTTGGGTACGGTTTCAGGTTTGATTCAGTCTTTGCGTTCAATCCGCATTGGTGATTTGGGTACTGAATCTACAGCAGGAGTAACGACTGGGATTGGAGAATCTCTAATTAGTACGGCTGCTGGTTTAATAGTTGCGATCACTAGTTTAGTATTCTATCGTCTGTTTCAAGGTTTTGTTGTTAACCAAGTCAAAGTTTTTAATAAAGCCGGCAATGATTTAGAGTTACTTTACCGTCAGTCTCCACCAGACCCCAATAAAAGTACATCAACGGTACGGGAATATACTCCAGAAAGCTTTAGTTCACCCCGTAAACGTCGTAAAAATAACTTGAATACAACCCCCGAACCTTGTTTCGAGGAAACAGCCCCAAATCCCCATCCTAACTCGTCACAAGAGCTAGAAAATGAAAGTTAACCTACATACTCCCATTGAAGAAGTCCAAATTCAAATCATCCCCTTAATCGATGTCGTTTTTTGTATCCTGACTTTTTTTCTGTTAGCAGCGTTGCAATTTACTCGGCAACAAGCAATTAATGTTGATTTACCCAAAGCCAGTACAGGTAGAACTTCTGGTGCTAGTTTACACAAAGACATATTGCCTGTAACTATTGATGCTGTTGGTCAAATTTACATTGAAAAAGAACCTATCCAACGTGATCAGTTGGAAGCACGATTACAACAGTATGTGCAAGCAAATCCTAATGGTATTTTGGTGCTGAATGCATCACGGACATCAACTTACAACGATGTCATTCAAACCTTAGATTTGCTCAGACAAGTAGGAGGAAATCGTGTGTCTTTGGGAATTATTCCCGGTCCATATCAACCACTCACAAATTCTCCCAACTTTTCTACCACCCCGATTGTTCCCATACCTAATACCGTGCCAATTCCGGGGAGTGATCTACAAAATAATTTTAACTCTTCTCTACCCTCAGCCCCAAATCCATTTCTTGCTCCTGGACAAGGTATCAATCCTAATTCACCAAGAGTTCCTAATGACAGCATACCTCCAGTTCCTGTAGCACCAGAAAACAGTAATTCTGCACCTAAAAGGTGAACTAATTTGTGTAAAATTTGTAAAATTTTATAGGTTGAAATTCCCTCTAGCCCTTATCAACAACAAGAGTTTGGGGGAATTTTATTTTTACCAATATCAGGAAAAATTAGATAAACCTAAAGATATCTAAAATAAATTACCGTTCTAGAAAAAACCTCTGCTAATTTATAAATAATTGGTTAAGCTACAAAGATTTTCTGATCAACCTCCGTCGGGAAAGGTAAGAGGGAAGAGGCAACGGGCAATAGTTTAGATCCTTGGTTGAGTTCTGAGTGATTAACTCTTCCCACTTCTATTGGTCGCTGGCGTTGGCAGGCTTAAATTCCCCATCACACGCTTTCTAATATTGCCTTTAGCCTTTTTCCTTTAGCCTTTGCCTTATCAATAGACCAAGTAATTTATCGCCAATCGCCATTTACGTTTCAAGGGTTGCGGCAATGAATATTGTGACACTGTTAATTGTTTGGATAGTCACTTCTATCAGCTTGTGGATTATTAGTAAATTACCTTTGGGAGTTGAAATTGATACTCCAGATAAAACCATCTTCTCCGCAGCAGTGCTTGGTATTATCACAGCATTAGTTAGACCAATTTTAGGCTTTGTATTTACGATACCAAATTTAGTCACCTTTCACTTATTATCTGGTATCTTTACATTCATGATTGCTGTTGTTTGTTTTAGTATTGCTGCCTGGTTAGTAGAGGGTTTCCGCTTACGTTATGGTATTTGGAGTGCTGTTTTAGGAGCGTTCACACTCACTATTATCAACAACATAATCTACAAATTACTTGGTGTGTAAATAATTCGCAATTGCTAATTCGTAATTCGTAATTTAGTGTTTACTAAAATGTAAGTTAGCTGAATTGTAAACAAGTTTACTCTTCATCTACAATTTTATGAGCTGCCAGCTTTAATTACGAATTACGAATTATAAATTCTGAATTATTCTTTGTTACTAGGAGGAGCTACCGGGGCAGTCGATTTTTGTTGACGCTGATCGCGTTTTTTCCGATCGGCTGCCAGCATATCTGCCATTACTATCAGTGCTTGTGCCAATTTATCTAGGTTCGAGCGATATAACTCTAAATCCTTGGTAAGTTTTTCTTCAGATAAATGTAAACCCTGCGCGATCGCTTTTAGTGCCTGATTACGTTGCTTCTCATCTTTGACAAGTTCATAATCTACCATTTCTAATAAAGAGAACAGACCAATGGCAAACAAGCGGCTGTATTTAAATTCAGCATTGTTAGCTATCGCTTGCAGTTGTGCTTGCAAATCACCATGTTGATCTAAATAAGTAGTTTGACTCAACCACGAAATTAAATCTTTAGTTAGCAAACTTTGAGCTACAACTTGTAATCTAGCCGCATCTTGTCGATAGCGTTGCGGATCTTGCTCTACAGCCTGAATTATGGCGTTAAAAATAGATGCTTGATCTTGTTCTGGTTGATAGCCTTGCATAAAGCGGTCAAAAGCTGTAACTACGCCTAATGCATAAATTGAATTGTATCTAAAATCCACATTTACCGACAATAGGTGTATTTCCACCATCAACTCCTCCACTACCCGGCGGTAAATAGTGTTGATTGGGCGAGTATGAAGATTATAGAAAGTTCGTTTTGTATCAGAGACAGTACGGACGTTATTCACAAAGAAAATGTTAAGGGCGACGTATTCTTATTTTCTCGTTTAAAGGCTACTTTGCCAAGTTATGTTAAGAAGACAGGAGGCCGAATTCCACAAAAAAGAGGTAGGGTGTGGGGTGGGAAGCATCAAGAGCTTACAAAAAAATTGGTAATTCGTAATAGTGCCTCCGATCCAGCAAGGGATACCTAATTACTACCCTGTTCGCTGTTCCCTGTCACCTGTTACTTATCACCTGTCACCTGCCATAGTCTCTGGAGTATTTTGGGGAAGTTGCTCGAAACTATTATTTTCTTTATTAACTGAATTGGGGAAGATTGCTGTTAATGCTTCCTCTTCAGTTTCAAAGATTTCAAATACCGTATCCATCATTGTCACTTCAAACACAAGTTTGGCATCTGGATGGATATTGCAAATGCGGAAACTACCCTTAGCTTTATCTGCATCACGCATTCCAGCAACCAAAGAGGTGAGACCAGAACTATCAATAAAATCTACTTCTCCCAAGTTCACAACTACATGACGACTCAATTTAGAAATAGACTCTTGTAACTTCAGACGAAATTGCCAAGCAGTGGTGATGTCTAGACGATCTGTTGGTTTCAAGACAATCACAGTCTTCCCGTCTTGAGTTGTATGGGTTTTTTGGTCTATATTCACTGTATTCTCCGTGATATTGCCCTGAAGATGAATCAGTGAGCTAAAAAACTTGCTATTCTAGCAATCTTTAAATTTCACCATTACTGGTATTTTTTTCATCCATAATTCTGAGGAAGTTAATTCACTCACGAGTTACAAGATGTTCTTGGTCTGACGCTGAAAATGAGCAAGCTATAGCTACAGTTGCAAAAATTTTGCTAAATGTTTGTATTTTAGTAGTTTAACTCACTAAAACAGTGCTGAGTATCTAGATTCTGAGTGCTGAGTAAAGAAGAGGACAAAATAATGACGGATATCCAAACTTTCCACCACAAAAGTCCTAATCTACTTCCTCTAAATAAATGTGTGGAATTTTACTCAGCCTCAAATACTCGTTACTGTTGATTTATTTTCCAGTTTATCCAATCTTGAGGCTTAAGAAAAGTTTCATACAATTCAGCTTCAGGAGTATTTGGTTCTGGTTTGTAACCATATTCCCAACGTACTAAAGGTGGTAGGGACATGAGGATTGATTCTGTACGGCCATTTGTTTGCAGTCCAAAAATTGTACCCCGGTCATAAACCAAGTTAAATTCTACATACCTGCCCCTGCGGTATAGTTGAAAATTCCGTTCGCGATCGCCATATTCTATCCCATGTCGCCGTTTGACAATGGGAACATAAGCTGGTAGTAAAGCTCTGCCACAATCTTGCACTAAAGCAAACAACTCTTCCCAAGTGCGTGGTGCGATTGTTCCTACCTGGTTACTATAACCAGCCGCTTCCCCATTGGGATCTGGACCCCTATATATACCGCCTTGACCATCTTGATAATCCAAAAATAGACCACCAATACCTCTAGTTTCATCCCGGTGCTTGAGATAAAAATATTCATCACACCACCGTTTGAAAACGGGATAATACTCCGAGTGATGTTGATCGCAAGCCTGTTTCAGAGTTTGATGGAAATGGGCTGCATCCTCAGCAAAGGGGTAATAAGGTGTCAAATCAGCACCACCACCGAACCACCAAACTGGACCTGCTTCAAAATAGCGGTAATTCAAGTGAACCGTAGGCACATAAGGATTACGAGGGTGTAACACCAGAGAAGTACCTGTTGCATAAAAACCGTGTCCCTTTGCTTCTGGGCGTTGCGCTAAAATCGACGGGGGGAGATGAGAACCCCACACCTCAGAAAAATTTACACCCGCTTGTTCAAAAATTGCGCCATCACGCAGTATACGCGATCGCCCCCCACCCCCTTCTGGACGCTGCCAACTATCTTCTTGAAACTTACCAACACCATCGAGTGCTTTCAAAGCCTGAGTAATTTCATCTTGCAGTTGCTGCATAAACTGACTGACTCTGGCTTGAGCATCAGGAGGCGGAAGAAAATTGGATGATTCTACTGCTAAAGTGGGGGTTTGCGAGTTGGTCAACATAGATTCCCGAACCTAAAATTACAATTTCCAGAAAGCTACAAATTTTCATTTTAAAAATTTGTTGACAATCAGAACCCAAAATCTGGATCGATTTGCCAAAACTGATTTTTCTTAGCGGTCAAAACCGATTGATTATCTTGACTAGAGTTTATTGTCCCTCAAATGCGTATAGGCTTGTATATTCATTAAGTTTCTTTGCAATTATTGTGGAAACAATTTTGTTATGAATACCAGAACCTAGAGAATTAGTCTACAAAGCAGCCGATTTTCTGTATGGTATCTGTGGTAAGTAAAGAGGTCTATTACAATTTTCCCAGATGCCAGAGTAACCAGACAGATTGTAGCCAGGAGGATTAGGACAGTGCAAGGTTGGTTTTCCAAATTCATCAACCACAAACGTCGTCGGTTTTGCGCCTCTCTAGTGCGGACGTATCGAGAAATCAGTTCTGCCTCTGTAGATGAACTGTGGCAAAAAGTAGTGGATTTAACAGATGTTTCCTGGCATCCACTACTTAAAAGTACCAATGTACCATTAGGATTAGTACCCAAACCCGGATTGATTTTCCAAGCAGTAACACGCTTTTGGCCAATTCCCATCCAGATTTTTGTGGAAAAGGTAAATCCCAAAGAAATGCTGAGTATCCGTGTACTAGCAATTCCAGGCATTGAAGAGCGGGTTATTTACCAGGTGGAGTCAACGGTGTGTGGTAGTTATTTATCTTATTCTGTAACTTTACGTGGTTGGTTATCACCCCTAATTTGGTCATTATCTCGTCCCTATGCAGATCGGGTAGCACGTTCCCTCATTGAAGCCGTAGAAAAGTCAGCATTGCCAACAGTATCAGGAAAGAAGAAATCTTTAGATAATAGTTGTTTTGATTTTTAGTCTGAAGGGAAAATTGAATAACCCAATGCCCAATGACCAATGACTAATAACTAATGGCCTAACAAAGTTAAGATGCAAGTAGGTGAAAATGAAAATTTTTTAAGGTTTATTAAGGCGGCAACGGTATACACGCTATGTATCAAGTCCTAGATTCCCAGTCAGTTCTAGAAGTATTGCGACCAGTCGAAGATCCAGAACTTCGCAAAAGTCTGGTAGAACTGAACATGATTCGCAATGTAAAAATTGACGGTGGCAAGGTCAGCTTTACTTTGGTGTTGACGACTCCTGCCTGTCCTTTACGGGAATTTATTGTTGAAGATTGTAAAAAAGCTGTTAACAAACTGCCAGGTGTGAAAGATATCAGTGTAGAAGTAACAGCAGAAACACCCCAGCAAAAAAGCTTACCTGACCGCACAGGCGTTGATGGTGTCAAGAATATTATTGCTGTTTCCAGCGGCAAAGGTGGCGTTGGTAAAAGTACAGTAGCGGTAAATGTAGCTGTAGCTCTAGCACAAACAGGAGCAAAAGTAGGTTTGCTAGATGCTGATATTTATGGGCCTAATGACCCTACAATGCTGGGTTTAGCTAATGCTCAAATTACTGTTCGCGCCACAGATACAGGGGACATTCTCGAACCAGCATTTAATCATGGCGTTAAATTAGTCTCAATGGGCTTTCTGATTGACCGAGATCAGCCAGTTATTTGGCGCGGTCCCATGCTGAATGGGGTAATTCGTCAGTTTTTGTATCAGGTGCAATGGGGAGAAATTGATTATTTAATTGTCGATATGCCACCAGGAACTGGAGATGCTCAGTTAACTTTAACCCAGGCTGTGCCAATGGCAGGGGCGGTGATTGTTACCACACCCCAAACTGTAGCCCTGTTGGATTCGCGCAAAGGTTTGCGGATGTTCCAGCAGCTAAATGTCCCAGTATTGGGAATTGTGGAAAATATGAGCTATTTTATTCCTCCAGATCAACCAGATAAGCAATATGACATTTTTGGTTCCGGTGGAGGTTCAAAAACTGCCGCAGAATTAGGGGTATCACTATTAGGATGTGTACCTCTAGAAATTTCCACCAGAATGGGAGGTGATAGTGGTGTGCCAATAGTGGTTGCAGATCCAGATTCAGCTTCTGCTAAAGCCCTCACAGTGATCGCTCTCGCTATTGCGGGTAAAGTATCAGTCGCTGCACTAACATAAGGATTGGGCATTGGGCATCGGGAAGATAGGAAAATTACTTCCCTATCTTCCCCATCCTCCCCATCCTCCCCATTTAATGCTCAAGTTCCTCTTCGCACAATGTTGTTAAAATCTTCACTCCCTAAAATCCGCTGGCAATATTGGGTTAAGCCGTGGCAGCAGGTAGATTGGATTTTATTTTGTCTGCCTGTTGCAGTCAGTATGTTTGGCGGTCTAATGATTCTGAGTACAGAACTCAAGCAACCAGTAACTGACTGGTGGTGGCACTGGCTGGTAGCTATCATCGGCTCAATCATGGCCCTGTTGTTAGCTCGTTATCACTACGAAAACCTCATGCGGTTTCACTGGATAACTTACGCGCTCACTAACTTCAGTTTGATGATTGTGATGATCGCTGGTACCAGTGCTAAAGGCGCACAGCGATGGATTAGTATTTTTGGCTTTAACGTCCAACCCTCGGAATTTGCCAAAATAGGTATGATCATCACCTTGGCAGCTTTGTTACATAGGCGAACTGCTTCTACCTTAGAGAGCGTGTTCCGGGTCTTAGCTATTACTGCTATACCTTGGGGATTAATATTTTTACAACCGGATTTGGCAACGTCGCTGGTATTTGGGGCGATACTCTTAGGAATGCTTTACTGGGCAAATGCTAATCCTGGCTGGTTGATTCTGTTGATTTCCCCTGTGATGTCAGCCATTTTGTTTAGTATTTCTTGGCCTTTGTCAGAGCCAATAAAGTTGCTTAAAGAACTATCTTTTAGTCCCTTGGGTTTAGCTTGGGCTGGTGCGATGGGGATTGTGGGGTGGCAAACTCTACCTTGGCGGCGATTTTATATTGGTGCGATCGCCTCTTGGGCGCTGAATATGCTAGGTGGTGAATTAGGGGTTTTCGCGTGGAATCATGTATTAAAAGAATATCAAAAAGATAGGTTGAGTGTATTTATAAATCCTGAACATGATCCTCTTGGTGCTGGTTATCACCTGATTCAATCTCGTATTGCCATTGGTGCTGGTGAAATCTGGGGATGGGGTTTGTTTAAAGGTCCGATGACTCAATTAAATTTTGTACCTGAGCAGCATACGGATTTTATTTTCTCTGCTGTTGGTGAAGAATTCGGTTTTGTCGGTTGTTTAATAGTTTTATTTTTTTTCTGTTTGATTTGCTTCCGTCTACTGCACGTAGCTCAAACTGCCAAAGATAATTTTGGTTCACTCCTGGCTATTGGTGTTCTATCCATGATTGTGTTTCAACTGATTGTCAACGTGGGAATGACCGTTGGTTTAGCACCTGTAGCAGGTATACCATTACCTTGGATGAGTTATGGTCGTTCTGCTATGCTGACCAACTTTATCGCTCTGGGAATAGTAGAATCTGTAGCCAATTTTCGGCAACGCCAGAAATATTATTAAGGGGTGTAAGGGTGTAGGAGAAAATCCAATGCCCCCATGCCCAATGCCCACTAACAAGCATTAAGCTATTAACAGGAACTAAAGGAGGGTAAACACATGATTCTGCCTGGAGCAACTGTTCGGGTCAAAAATCCCGCAGACACATATTATCGGTATGAAGGACTTGTTCAACGGGTAAGTGATGGCAAGGTAGCTGTACTGTTTGAAGGTGGTAATTGGGATAAGATTATTACTTTCCGCTTGCCAGAATTAGAAGTCGTAGAAACCACAGCTAAGAAAAAAGGCAAATAATAATTTAGTCAGTGGTCAGTTATCATTAGTCAGTAGTTGATATAAAACAACCGATCACTGATAACTGATCACTGTTAACTGATTGCTATGCGTCTACCTTTACCACAGTTTCCTACAAGCGAACGCCATCCTCACCACATTGCGGAGGTGATTGAAACCACAACTACGGAATTTTTGGCAGAGTGTTTAGAACCAGATGATTTGAGTTTTCCACCCATGCCACCTTTTGGTAGTTGGGTTTGTGCTGTGGATGAAGAATCTGGTAATCAAGTTTATGCTGTAGTATATTATGCTACGGCTATGCCTATAGATTCCGTACACCGGGCTAGGGCGTTGGGGTTGTCTTTGCAAACTTTGCGAGAAGAACAACCTCAAATCTTTGCTATGCTCAGAACTGAATTTCGGGCAGCAATTGTGGGATTTGAGCAGCAATCACAAAATATAAGTTATAACCAAGAGGTGTATCAGTATCTCCCGCCCCGTCCACCCCAGATACATCAGGCTGTTTATCGTTGTCAACCAGAAGCAATTATCAAGTTCACTGAAAAACTAGATTTTTTGCGGACTCTGCTTTTGATTAAAGCTGCGCCAGTAGAATCTTTGGCCGCATCTGCAATTCGTGAAGTTTACCAGTTACGCAACGCTGACCGAGAATGGCTGATCAAAGCTGGAAGAAATCTCAGTGTGTTGCTAAAAGATGATTATGACCGTCTACGGTTTATTTTGAGTCAAATCCATCCTTAGTTGTCAATGATAAGGGTGTAGGGTGTAGGGTGTAAGTTTCTAATATATATGCCTCATTTCCAACCGATTTTCAAGATTCCGTTTAGGGTATAGGTAATAGGCAATAGGCAGTAAATAATAACTAATACAGCAGATTGCAGATCAATGAGGTACAGAATCTAAATTGAAACCTAGACAGCAAGAGAGGTTTACTCCTGACTCCTGACTCCTACTGTAACTGATAACTGATAACTGATAACTGTTTTACATGATGCAACTTGAGTCACAAGTTCTCAATTTAGATCCAACCTCCCAAGTTCTTGGCCAGGAATCCATTATTCTCTTTGGTATTTTACTGTTAGTGATCTTAGTTGTACCTCTCCTGTTTGAGAGGCTAAGATTGCCAGCTTTAGTGGGTTTGGTTTGTTCTGGAATTGTGCTTGGTCCATCTGGTTGGCACTTATTCAGGCCGGAATCATCAATGATGAGCTTGCTATCAGATCTTGGGTTATTTTACTTGATGTTTATAGCCGGATTGGAATATAATTTCCAATTTTTTCGTCAACAACAAGGCCGTTCTTTAGTTTTTGGTAGCTTGACTTTCACTCTACCCTTGATATTGGGAACATTAGGAGGAAGGTTTTTCGGCTTGGGTTGGTATGGTTCTATCTTAATTGGCTGTTTATTGGCCTCCCATTCTCTTTTGGCATATCCGATTATCAGCCGTTTGGGAGTAGTTAATAACAAGGCGATCACTATGACGATGGGAGCCACAGTTTTTTCTGATATCGGCTCACTCTTAATATTATCTGTATGTCTATCTATTGTTGATCATGGGGCATTTAACCTGAATCAAATTATCAGGATATTCGGCTCAGTAATGATATATTTTATGCTGGTTTTGGTAGGTTTTAATTGGGTAATTAAGGAATTTTTACGCCGTTCTGGAGATGATGAGGGAAACAAGTTTTTATGTATATTCCTGTCTGTGTTTATGTCCGTTGTCATTGCTCAATTGATGGAATTAGACACAACTGTTGGTTTCTTTTTAGCAGGTTTGGCGGTAAATGAGGCTGTAGGTGAAGGAGCAGTTAAAGAAAAATTGATATTTATCGGTAGTGTATTATTTATTCCCATTTTCTTTATGTATTTAGGCTTAAAAATTGACTTACCTATCTTGTTTAAGGGCTACAACACAATCAAGTTATTATTAATTATTTTTGTGGTTTTAATTGCCAGCAAATTTATGGCTTCTGTGTTGGCAAAACTGTTTTATCGCTATAAATGGCAAGAAATTCTAACAATTTGGTCACTATCTATTCCCCTGGTAGAGACGACATTAGCGGTAGTATTAGCTGGATATCAGTCTAGGTTACTGTCCCCAGAAGTATTAAACAGTGTGATTGTTTTAGTGCTGATAACAGCAACTTTGGGACCTTGGCTGACAAGGTTGGTGGCTGGGGATGGTGTTGGTTTGACTGGTTCAATAGCACCGGAAACATCACCAATTAAATCGCGTTACCAGGAATCAGAGTCAGGAAATCCTAACTTGACGATAGTTGTACCTGTATATAATCCCCAGACTCAAAAACATTTAATTCAGATGGCGGCATTATTGGCTAATCAGTCCCAAGGGAAAATCTTACCATTAGCGATCGCTCATGCTACTTCACAAATGGATGCACCCCAGTTAGAAGTTGCTTGGCAACGCAGTGAAAAGTTATTGGCTAAAGCCATAGCACAAAGTCAATTATTAGGAGCAAAGGCTGAACCATTACTCAGAATTGATGATGCTTTTGCTCCAGGAATCTGTAGGGCTGCTCGTGAACAAAAGGCGAATTTGATTATCATGGGTTGGGGTAAACGTACTGGTTTGAGAGCGCGTTTATTAGGGAATGTGATTGATAATGTGCTTTGGGCTTCCCATTGTCCAGTGGCGGTAGCGCGTCTGGTAGAATCACCAAAAAGAATTCAGCGCATTCTTGTGCCAATAGAAAATATAGTCACCCCAACACTAACGGCAATACAATTTGCTCAGACTTTGGCAGATGCCAATCAAGCCCAAGTGACTGTATTGAATGTTTGTGTTAATGAAGCTAACCGCAGACAACGCCGCACCAGCGCGATTCAAGTTGCTGCTAGGCGATCACAACTCTCTCAATTGGTCTCTAAATTAACTCTGGCAAATCCACCAGAAGTTCAAGTCATTACTCATGAAGATGTTGCTCAAGCAATTTTGCAAGCAGCAAGATTATATGATTTAGTGGTATTACCTTTAACCCGTAATCGTACTACTCCTGGCGGATTAGCCATGAGCGATATCACCAACGAATTAGCTAGGCAACTCACTTGCTCGATTATCATTTTCGGAGAACCACAACAAAATCAGAAACTAGTTTTTTCCAAAAATATCCCTAATCAGACTATCACCGTGTAAAAATACAGGTAACATTCAGCTAATGCCTAATGGCACGCTAGGCGTTAACGTTCATGTAGTATGTCGTAAACATAGTTCCTCTCAAAGAGGCACAGCCATCAGCAGTCAGCTTTTTCAGGCTAACCCCAAAAATACTTATTTGATAATTAACCCATTTCTCAAACATTCTGACTCCTGTACAGGCGTTCGCGTAGCGTGCTGGAAGCATAAGCATTCGGGTGATCAATTATCAGTTTTTGCCAAAAGCTATTGTCCGAATGCTTCGCCCCTACGACTCCTAAATTCTTACAAATACAGTTTTTAAAAAATTTATTTATCTTTTTTTAGAGATTTGATGAACTGTAACTGAAAATTTACCAATTATTTAGAAGATATTTATTAAGTTTACCGAGTATTTGTAGGAAAATCACTTAACCCATAAATATAGCAGTCCCCAGAAAAATTGGGACATATACTGATGATGAAACACATTCTTTAGAGATTTTCGTTCATAATCTATTTTTGTAGCAAACTGGTTAATCTGACAGTAAAGGACTATACCCGTTGGCTATATCTGTAAAATAACTCGGAAACTATGAGAATTTTGGTAACTGGCGGTGCTGGGTTCATTGGTTCCCATCTAATCGACCGACTAATGGCTGATGGTCATGAAGTTATATGCTTGGATAACTTCTATACAGGTCATAAACGTAATATCCTCAAATGGTTTGATCATCCTTACTTTGAGATGATACGTCATGATATCACTGAGCCAATTCGCTTAGAAGTGGATCAAGTCTATCATTTGGCTTGCCCTGCGTCTCCGGTACATTATCAGTACAACCCCATTAAAACCGTTAAAACTAACGTGATGGGAACACTGAATATGTTGGGATTGGCTAAACGACTGAAAGCTCGGTTTTTGTTAGCTTCCACTAGTGAAGTCTATGGTGATCCAGAAGTCCATCCCCAAATAGAAGATTATCGTGGTAGTGTCAATCCCATTGGTATCCGTTCTTGCTATGACGAAGGCAAAAGAATAGCAGAAACTTTAGCCTTTGACTACTACCGAGAAAATAAAGTCAATATTCGGGTGGCGAGAATTTTTAATACCTATGGACCAAGAATGTTAGAAAACGATGGTCGGGTAGTCAGTAACTTTATAGTTCAAGCTTTACGGGGTAGTCCTTTAACTGTGTATGGTGAAGGTCAACAAACTCGTAGTTTTTGTTATGTCTCTGACCTAGTTAGCGGCCTGATCAAGTTAATGAATGGTGACTACATTGGCCCTGTCAATTTGGGTAATCCTGATGAATACACCATTTTAGAACTGGCACAGGCAGTACAAAACATGGTGAACCCAGATGCAGAAATTAAGTTTGAACTGCTACCTTCTGATGATCCCCGTCGTCGTCGTCCTGATATTACCAGGGCAAAAACCTGGTTAAATTGGCAACCTACCATTCCGCTGCCAGAGGGGTTAAAACTAACAATAGAAGATTTCCGTCAACGTATCGACAGTAACAATTAGTTAGTTAGTGGTCATCAGTCATTTGTGAACTAGTGACTCATGACCAATCACCAATGACAAAAAACGAGGAGTTTAATAAAATGCGTGTTTGCGTAATTGGGACTGGTTATGTAGGTTTGGTTACAGGTGCTTGTCTAGCTTATATCGGTCATGATGTTATTTGCATAGATAACAACGAAGAAAAAGTAAAATTAATGAAGTCTGGCCAGTCGCCAATTTTCGAGCCGGGACTCTCGGAAATTATGCAGTCTGCCATTAATAGTCGAAATATTAAATTCTCCTCAGATTTACCTGCGGCAGTGGCGCACGGAGAAATTCTGTTTATTGCTGTCGGAACTCCTCCTTTGCCTAATGGTGAAAGTGATACGCGGTATGTAGAAGCTGTAGCTCGTGGTATTGGGGCAAATCTCAATGGTGGTTATAAGGTAATTGTCAATAAATCTACTGTACCTATCGGTTCTGGTGACTGGGTGCGAATGATTGTTTTAGATGGTATTGCTGAACGCCAAAAAACATTGATACCGATTAGTGGATCATCCCGTGAAGAAAAACTACCTGAGATTTCTGCTCAGTTTGATGTTGTTAGCAATCCAGAGTTTTTACGGGAAGGTTCGGCTGTTTACGATACTTTTAATCCTGATCGGATTGTATTGGGAGGTAATAGTCTGCAAGCGATTGGGATGATGAAGGATCTCTATGCGCCCATTGTGGAACGCAAGTTTGCGGCTGATCAGTCTTTACCTCCTGTACCAGTTTTGGTGACTGACTTGAGTTCAGCGGAGATGATCAAATACGCTGCTAATGCTTTTTTGGCGACTAAAATTAGTTTTATTAATGAAGTTGCAAATATTTGCGATCGCGTCGGTGCTGATGTCACTCAAGTAGCAAGAGGTATTGGTCTAGATTCCCGGATTGGTAACAAATTCTTACAAGCTGGTATTGGTTGGGGTGGTTCTTGTTTCCCCAAAGATGTTTCTGCACTGATTCATACTGCTGATGATTATGGCTATGAAGCCCAACTCATGAAAGCTGCTGTGAGTGTGAATGAACGTCAACGTTTAATTGCTCTGGAAAAACTCCAACAAGCTCTGAAAATCCTCAAAGGTAAAACTGTGGGATTACTGGGTTTGACTTTCAAACCCGATACAGATGATTTGCGCGATGCACCAGCACTGAACTTGATTGAGCAACTGAACCGACTCGGTGCCAAAGTCAAAGCTTACGACCCGATTATTTCTCAAACAGGTATGCGTCATGGTCTTTCGGGAGTGTTAGTAGAAACTGATGCTGAAAGATTAGCTGATAGCTGTGATGCATTAGTACTTGTGACTGAATGGCAACAATTCAGCACTTTAGATTATGGGAAAATGGCAAAATTGATGAACCACGCTGTCATGATTGACGGTCGTAACTTCTTAGACCCTGAAGCGATGGTAAGGGATGGATTCCAATATGTAGGTGTGGGACGGTGAACAACCCCTTTTATAGCAGCTGATAGGGGACAGATGAAAAAGGTGTGGGGAACCCCATAATTAAAATGTTTTATCATCTGTTGATGTCATAACCACTTTGGCAGTTATTATAACTTGAAGAAAGGATGGATTCCCGACTTTTTAAAGAAGCCGGGAACATTGTTGTTTATGAGTGATCTATAAATATATCTGGTGAGTATATTTCTCCTGTCGTGACGGATTGAGAAGTCGAACAACAGTGAGAAGTTGGTCTCCAATCTGGTGTTAGTTGATAACTAAATGGTTACAACTTAGATACCTTCTGTAGCGCCACCAACTGTTTTCCAGGCGTTAAGACCACCTTGGATTTCCGATACATCAGTAAAGCCAGCATCTCGTAATTTTTGAGCTGCATAGGCTGTATGTGTATCATGTTCGCCATAAACATAGATATGGCGTTCTTTATGTAGAGCAGATTTAGCACGGTCAGCTAAGTCATCCAAGGGGATGGAGATTGCCCCACTGATGTGGCCGTGATTATAGGTATGGCGATCACGTACATCAATAATTGTAAAAGCGGGTTGCCCCCATTCGAGACACGATTTCAAATCATGAACATCAGCAACTAAATTACTCATAAGCTTTTTTTGCTTATAACCTCATTAGCAATTTATCAAATAAATTGCTTTAATTCGGCTTTCTTTACAATTAATCAAAAATCATGTTGTGATACGAATCACAAAGAGTCAAAAGTTAGAACTCAGAAGTCAAAATGATGTAGGCTAATGTCAAGTTTTAACTTTTAATTGTTAATTTTTAATTCCATTATGGTGGCATCTACTATTAAAGCTTTACCGACAGAAGTTGTATATCTCATTACGGCTGGAGAGGTAATTGATTCTTTAGCTTCTGTGGTGCGGGAATTGGTGGAAAATTCTCTTGATGCTGGTGCAACGCGGATTGTGGTTTATATAAATCCCCAACAGTGGGGAGTGCGTGTAGCAGATAATGGTTGGGGAATGAACTTTGATGATCTGCAACAAGCTGCAACAGCACACAGCACCAGTAAAATTCACTCTCCTGCTGATTTGTGGAACATTACTAGTTTAGGCTTTCGGGGTGAAGCGTTACATAGTTTAACAACTTTGGCCGATTTAGAAATTCTTAGTCGTCCTATGGGGGGAACTGAAGGATGGCGGTTTGTTTATGGTGATGGTGGAAAAGTTGTAAATAGGAAAGTAACTGCGATCGCTCCCGGTACTGTAGTTACAGTTAATAATTTATTTGCTAATTGTCTGCCACGTCGTCAAGGTTTACCCACACCAACACAGCAAATCAAAGCTGTACAACATGTAATTCAACAGATTGCCTTGTGTCATCCCCAGGTTACTTACCAGGTTTGGCAGAATTACCGAGAATGGTTCACTATTTATCCTGAATTGAGTGTGGAAAAAATTATTCCACAAATTTTGCCCCAAGTGCGACAAAGTGATTTAAAAGAGGTACAATTAAAAGTACCCAATTCCCAATCCCCAGTTCCCAGTAGAGACGTTGCAAGCAACGTCTCTACTCCCCTATCTACATTAGTGATAGGTTTACCGGATAGGTGCCATCGTCACCGTCCTGACTGGGTGAAAGTAGCGATTAATGGCAGAATTATCAAATCACCGGAATTAGAACAAACAATTTTTTCAGCATTTTATAGAACATTACCACGCGATCGCTATCCCGTGTGTTTTTTGCATCTTACAGTTTCTCCCGACCAAATCAACTGGAATCGTCACCCCGCCAAAACTGAAATATATCTTAATGAAATCAGTTATTGGCAAGAACAAATAACTCAAGCCATTAACCAAGCCTTACTTATTTCTGAAGCCAATATCAAAGAATCAGTCCACACAACCAGAGTTAGTAAATTACTGCAAGTAGCAGAAGCAAAAGGCAGTTATAACTTTAATTCTGAAAATACAGATAGCAACACTCAAAATTTATTAAAAGCTGTCGCCCAAGTTAGTAATACTTATATTGTAGCTGAACATTCAGGGGGAATGTGGTTAGTAGAACAACACATAGCCCATGAGCGAGTTTTGTATGAGCAATTATGTAATAATTGGCAAATTGTACCCGTTGAAAGTCCAATCATTCTTTATCAATTATCTTCAGCCCAAGTCACTCAATTGCAAAATATAGGTTTAGATATTGAACCATTTGGAGAACAACTTTGGGCAGTACGCAATATTCCCGCAATGTTGCAACACCGAGAAGATAGCTCCGAAGCACTTTTAGAATTAAGTTGGGGAGGAGACTTACAAACAGCCCAGGTTGCTGTTGCTTGTCGAACTGCTATTCGTAATGGTACACCAATGAATTTACGAGAAATGCAGCAATTATTAAATGACTGGCAACGCACACGCAACCCCCGCACCTGTCCACATGGTAGACCGATTTATTTATCCTTAGAAGAATCAGCTTTATCTCGTTTTTTCCGTCGCCATTGGGTGATTGGGAAAAGTCATGGAATTTAAATAATTAAAAATTAAAAATTAAGGGAAAAATTTCTTTCCCCTTTTCCCCTTAACCGATAACTATTGAGGTCTAATGTTGTTCTTTTCAGTGATGTTTACAACCACCATCACCATGATGATGGTGTTCGTGATTTTTTCCATGAGCGCAGCCTTGAAGGTCTAGCTGCATAAGGTTTTCACTCATTTCTTTAAAAGAGTCATCAACAGCTTTTAAGCCTATCCATGCGTCAATTTTCTCGACATCAAAGCCTATTTCCCGTCTTTCTCCTACTTCTAGCAAAGGACGACGAATTAATAGGGGATCCCTGAGCATCATGACTAAAGCCGTATCAGCGTCGATGTTCTCAGGGTTCACCTCTCCAGATTTTATCCGAGGTGCGGCTTTGTTGAACCATTCGAGGACGGGGCGATCACCAAAGAATGACCGCAATATTTCTACAGTCCAAGGTTCTGTTAATAAGCTATATGCAACAACTTGATGGCCTGCCGCTGTGAGTAATACTTTTTGTCTGGTATTGTTTTTACAGCCTGGTTTTTCATAGAAAATTACTCTGGCCATTGCTATTTCTCCTATAGAGTTGTAGTTCAATTTCTGGATAGGAAATAATTAACCGTAGATAAACACAGATAAGCGCAGATGAAAGATTACGGGTTTGATTAATAGGTAAATATGCTGCATTTTTTTACCTATTAATTCCTATCTATTGATCAGAATAATCAGTTATTTCTGTTTTTGCCACTACATTTAAAATTTTGTAGCAATATTGTTAATTACATCAAATTCAAATCTTCCTTTCGGGTTGGTTTCTCCATAAATATTAAATGTAACTGTTGGTTCTTCCCCAAAAGCTTGAACATGATGTATTGTTTCAGGGGGAAAACTGATTAAGTCTCCGGGATATAAATCAATTTCTCCTACTTTTTTAAGTCGATCTGGAAATTCTAGTGTGGGATTACGTTGCCAGAATGTGTTCTTTTCCTGACCTTTTAATATGGCAACTATTCCCCATGTTCCATGATTATGAATAGTAGAAGTTGTCCCTGGTGCAAATGAGACTGTTTGCACTGTTAAGGGAAATCCTAATTCATCATATAACGATAAAACCGAGATTCCTGTTTTTGGATCAGGTTGTAGAAATTGACTTTGCACCCAATAGGAATTAATAATTAATCGTCTAACTAACATTCTCAGTTCAGGAAGATGAGTTGATTCATCCTTAACATCTTTGAGAACATCTTCTACTTCTGTGAGAAACCGATATAGACGATAATTATCATGCAACAAATCCCATTCTCTTGCTGATTTACAGACTTGATGCTGTCCATTTTCACCAACAAACCAATCCTTACCTTGCATACTTTTTAAAGTATCGACTGTGAATAAACAGGTAGGAAAAGCATAGGAGGAGATGTTTGAGGCATTTTAGTTATAGGAGTCATAGGAGATTCAGGAGCAGGAGGTAAAAAAATATTATTAGTAGAAAGTGAGAAGGATTGATAAGAAGTTGGGTTGATAGCAAACCAATTGTTCATGATTAGTAATTAGTCAGTTGTTTTTCCTGTATACCCACTCCACATTCAATCATCTTCTTCTCGTGGACGGGTCAAAATATCTAGAAGAATACCTCCACCAAAATCATTTTTATCATCAATCCCTTTGATTCTGGCACTGATTTCTTTAGCTTCTTCTATTTTCCCTAATTTAGCTAATATCAAAGCAGAAGCAGCATAAGCATTTAAGAACAATCTGATTTGTGGTTCTTGGTGATGTTGAACTAAAATAGGTAGAAGTGCTTGCCAATTATCTGGTAGATTTTCCTCTTTTTTAATTTTAGCGGTTATTTTTTCTGCTGTTGTCAGTGCTAGAACATAATTATTTTTGTAGTAAAAATATCTATAAGCTGCAACTAAAACACATGTGTTCTCTTCTGTTTTAACTAAAGCCTGTTGTATATAATTTTCAGAAGCTTCTGTATTATCCCAAGTTTGTGTAGCTAATACTAATAGTTCTTTGACATCATCGGATACGTCAAACCATGAAAATCTGTTTGTATCAATTTGCATAATAGGTAATCAATCCCATTTGATCTGGAATATTTAGGATTCTCCCTATCTATTATAGAATAATATAAATCGTAGTCATGTCAATAAATTTAATTATTTATTATGGTAGTTTTTTTTTAAAGGAGAGAGACTAAGTGTAATTTTAACGGAGGAACAATTATAATTTTGAGTTGTGTTAATCTAAATATAGACCAGAGAAAAAGCAAAAATTATGATTAATCGATTATTAATTTTATCTGTTAGTAGTATATTACTACCCATTTTTTTAAAAAAAACCTTTGATTGTGTTTATTAGCTCACTTAAATAATCTTCATCATTGTCTAGTACCCACTCTGTAATCTCATAGAAGTGTTGGGTTTTTTCAAATTATATTTGATACTCTTGAAACAAATCTTCTAAAATATGGGAAGCATGATTTCGTTGATAAATCCATTCTTCATCATGATATTTTTCTGGTTTAACCTCATTCGATAAATAATTCCTGTTTGTGAAATATTCCTCCAACCATTGGTTTATATGCTCCTGTTATAATTTATCTTCTTCTCCAATAATCCTTGCATATTGTAATGCTTTACTAATTACATGTGTTATTGTGTTGGGATGCAATATATAATTTTCCTACATAGTTAGTTTTAGCCAAGTAATTCAATTCTTACTTATTTATTCTAAATTTTTACACTGTTTATCTGTTTTACCTTCCTATCAAATACTAAACCGATTGTGGGTCGAACTAAACTGTCTTGATTACTAACTTTTTGATACAGCCAAAAGAAAGTCTCAGCTAATTTAGGATTTTTTATATCTAATAATGCACCTGTGGAATGAACACGCAAAATTTCAGTTCCTCTGAGCTTTTATTTTGCAATTTTTGTCAAAATTAAAGGAAAACATTTTTCTTCAGTTTCACCTCCTAGCCAAAGAATACGATTAGCACCAACAATATCTTATAATTGAACTCCAATTTCATTTAGAAGGCTATACATATCATGTGCCTTTTGTGAATCAATTACAGGTATAAATTTTTTATATTCTGTTTCATCATATTTACTTTGTACGATAGTAGAAGGTTCAGCAGCACCAATAATTGCTGGTGAGTGAGTTGTAATAAAATATTGATGCTGAGGAAATATCTTGATAATTTCTATCAAATCTCTTGTCGCTCCTGGATGTAAAAACGACTGAGGTTCATCAGTAATAATAGCTCTAGAATCTTGTGAAGTAACGACAATATATAAAATCGCTAGAACTTGGCTAATTTCAGTCCCACATGATTCCAAACAAAGAAAGGACAAGCTCTACAGATTTTACAACAAAACAACGAGAATATGAAGAATGGGTAGAGGATGTTTAAGTTAAGCTTAATGAAGCAGGAGCAGAATTAGAAAGAGAGAAGGAGTTCCTTTAGAAACAGTTGTTGAACAGATACAGGTAAAGTTTCGTCATGCTCGTGAGATTGTTTACTCAAAATCAACACCGCGATAAATTTCTCCTATTGGTAATTCAACTCCAATTGACTCCAAGGAAATGGATTTTTTTAAATTATTAAAATCACTTAATAATTAACCTTGGGGTTGCTTACTATATTTTTATATAAAAATTTCATCTTCTTCAACTAATAAGTATTCACAAAAACTGCTAATTGAACGATACATACTAAACTTGCTTTTACAGTCCTAATCTGCTGTTGAAGGAGATAATACTTCCACAATTAAAATAGGATTCGAAACTTCATTGTTGCAATTTTAATTTAGTTGCAGTTCACCTTTAAAAACCATTACATCTGGATATAATCCACGTTTATATTCAGAAATCCATAGCTGCAAATCGCTATTAATTGCCTCAAACTTGCTATCACGCAGAAGAAATTTTAGAAATGCAAAAATATTACCACCTATACTGCTATAGTTGAGTGATCATCCAGTCATCGGTACAATTTCTCCATTATCATATTCATTGTGCCCTTCAGCTTTTTCTTCAATGGCGCGATATTCATCTAAACTATAACGACGCTTAACAGTGGTAATCATCATGTTGTAACCGACTACATTGAAGTCATCATGACTATAGCACAATTGCGGGTATTGCTGATGTGAATTACTAAAATTCTCAAGTAAGTGAATTACATTGAATTTTATTTCGTGATCCAGACGTAAAAGCGCAGAGAGAAAATATTTTAATAAAGTTTTTTTTACCAGAAGGAAGGGTGAGTAATTCGTCATTGCGAATTACTCATTACCCATTTTAAAATGCGTTGAGAATGTAAACCAAAGTGAATAGAACAATCCAGATTATATCAACGAAGTGCCAGTAAATTTCTGCCATTTCGATGCCTGTATGTTTGGTAGCAGAATAATGACCACGACGGAAAGAACGCCATAAGACACCCAAAATTAACAACAGTCCGATAAAGACGTGCAACCCGTGGAAACCCGTCATCAAATAAAAGCAATTAGCGAAAATATTGGTGGTTAGACCATAACCCAAGTTCATGTATTCATAAACCTGACCCGCTAGGAATACAGCACCCATAACTGCGGTGATAAAATACCAAAACCGCATCCAACCAACGCTATTTTTTTTAATTGCCATATCACCAAAGTGAATGACAAAACTGCTAGAAACAAGAATGATAGTGTTAATTGTGGGTACAAATAATTCTACTTCTGTTCCTTCTGGTGGCCAAACTGCGGTAGTACCTTTCAAAAACAAATAGGTGGCGAAAAATCCACCAAACATCAAAGATTCAGAAACCAAAAAAGTTAACAGTCCCCAAACTCTTAAATCTGGATGTGCTTCGTGTCCACCTTCATGATGTTCACTAGTTGTAATTGCAGTCATTTCATTTACCTACTAATAAATGTAGGTTGGGTTGAAGTAAGGAAACCCAACATTTTTGGACGGAAGGAAACCCAACATTTTGGGGAGTTTGTTGGGTTGCGCTGTCGCTTAACCCAACCTACAATTTCTGCGTTTTAACTTACAGCTTCTGTCACTGAAGAAGATTCATCATGAATCTGACCATAGTCATAGGGTCCATGAGTGACAACGGGTAATACTTCCCAGTTTTCAAGAATTGGAGGGGAACTAGTTGTCCATTCCAAAGTTAAACTTTCCCAAGGATTATCACCTGCGAACTCGCCGTTTATCCAACTGTTAATAGCGTTGTAAGTGAAGGGAATTACTGAAATACCTAAAATGAATGCCCCAATGGTGCAAAGCTGGTTTAAGCTGATAAATTGGGGGTCATACATGGCAACTCGGCGAGGCATTCCTTGTAAACCCAATTCGTGCATGGGTAGGAATGTTAAGTTGGTACCAATTAAAGTGAGAACAAAGTGAACTCTTCCCCAGGTTTCATTCATCATTCTGCCGGTCATTTTGGGGAACCAATGATAGATACCTGCGTAAATACCAAAAACGGAACCGCCAAATAAAACGTAGTGGAAATGTGCGACTACATAATATGTGTCGTGGACGTGAACGTCAAAGGGTGCTGTTCCCATTGTTACGCCGCTTAAACCACCAATGACGAACATGGATAATAGGCCGATCGCAAATAACATGGCGCTGGTAAAACGGATTTTTCCACCCCAAAGGGTTGCAACCCAACCAAAGATTTTTACACCTGTGGGAACCCCAACTATGAGGGTAGAAATGGTGAAGAACATCCGCATCCAACCGGGTGTTCCACTCGTGAACATATGGTGTACCCAGACGAATAAACCGACGACGCAAATGGCGACACTCGAATAGGCGATCGCTTTATAACCGAAAATCGGTTTCCGTGCATGGGTGGGAATAACTTCTGACATAATTCCGAAAATCGGCAGAATCATTAAATAAACTGCTGGATGGGAATAAAACCAGAATAAATGTTGGTAAATAACGACGTTACCACCTGCATCTGGTTTGAAGAAGGAAGTCCCAAAGTTAATATCAAACAACAGCAGAATTAAACCTACTGCTAATACTGGTGTAGATAAAAGTGCGAGTATGGAAGTTGCTAAAATTGCCCAGCAAAATAAGGGGACTTGATCCCATTTCATACTAGGAACTTTCATCATCAAAATGGTGATGACAAAGTTTAATGAACCCAAAATTGAGGAAGTTCCTACTAATACAATCGCTAAAATCCACATTGTTTGCGCGATTGGTGCTGTGACTAAGCTTAAAGGTGGGTAAGCTGTCCAACCAGATTGAGAACCACCAAAAATGAAACTTAGTAACAGTAACAATCCTGCGGGTGGATTTAACCAAAAGGCGATCGCATTTAATTTGGGAAACGCCATATCTCTAGCACCCAGCATCAAGGGAACTAGATAATTACCAAATCCCCCAATTGCACTGGGAACAATCCATAGGAAAATCATGATTGTCCCGTGATTAGTCATAAAAGCGTTGTACAGATTCGGATCAATGAAGTCTGCTTCTGGTGTTGCTAACTCGGTGCGGATAGCGATCGCCATCAACCCACCAATCAAATAAAATGCAAACGCCGTCACCAAATATTGAATCCCAATTACTTTGTGATCAATATTAAAGGTGAAATAGTCCTTCAATTTCCACGCCTTATGATCTGAGATGTGTGGCGTATTTAGTGGAACTTCTAACTGTGTCATAAGCTATTTTGCGAATTTGTTCAGTAGTCAACTGAACACTGCTATTTTTCAATTTGAGATAGAGTTGCTGCACTTACTCCCATATCATTAATGTATGGAGTAAGAAATTCAGATGTGGATAAATCAGCGGGATTAACAGCTACAACTTGAGGTTTTCGCTGCTGTTGTGCTAACTGATTCTCTGTTAACCAACTATCAAAATCTTCTTGGGTGTGGACAATAACTTGTGATCGCATAGAACTGTGATAGCCACCACATAATTCTGCACAAACTACTGGATATGTACCTGGTTTTGTAGCCACGAATCTCAGTTCGGTTGGTACACCGGGAATTGCATCTTGTTTCAAGCGAAATTGGGGAACCCAGAAGGAATGAATTACATCATCTGCTGATAAATTCAGTTGCACATCAGCACCAACAGGAACGTGCAGTTCTCCAGCAGAAATACTAGTTTGAGGATAGTTAAATAACCACGCAAACTGAATCCCTTTGACATCAACTACCAAATCTGCTGGTTTCCCTTGAGTTTGGGGACTTCCACCAATACCAATATTGGGAGTAACTAAAGATTGAGAACCATCACTCATACTAGCAGCTATTGCCGTACCAGAAACATGAGCAACATGGCTATGAGGATGACTACCCGGTTCTAATCCTCCCATTTGGTTATAAATATTTACGCTGTAAATACCCAAAACAACCACAATGACAGTTGGTACTACTGTCCAAAAAATCTCTAAGGCTAAGTTACCTTTTATGGGCGTACCATCACTATTGTCACCTGGACGGCGACGATAGATAAACAAGAAAATTAAAATCGTTCCTTCTACTACTAAAAATAGAGCGATCGCAATGGTAAACATGATATTGAAAAATCCGTCTACCAAAGGCGCTTGTTGCGATGCCTGTACTGGAAGTAGATGATGATTTTGACCAATCCAGATGCTAATAGGGGAAATTATCATCCCAGCTAAAAGCGTCCACAACGATACAGGAACTTTTTGCATACTACCTGCTCTCTATAAGTTATCAGTTATCAGTGACCAGTTATCGATCTGTTAATTTTTCACTGATTTAGTGCATCACATCCTGCTATTGATATTTAGCCCTAGCCAAATAATATATTGATGGCTAATAGGTTGAACAATTTCAGAGGTATTTTTGATTTTCACTTATTAACGTTCTAACTTGCACCTTAGCGAAAATAGGTGAAACTTCCAGATTTTTTCATAACCTTCCCTCCGAAAATGTTCAGATTCCCAACTTTTTTAAAAAATGATTGATCTTGTAACTTATTGCTGTTTAAGAATAACAATTTATGATTTATATTTTCGTTTGCTATGAACTTTTATCCACTTATAATAAGAATGAAGTATTCCCCTCTAATTACCTTCTTTAGCGTATTTACGGAATTAAACAATGTAGCTAATTCCCAGAAGTCTTAGTGTAAGCATTCAGCTATGAGCCATTAGTAGTAAGCTTTTTCAGGCTAATGCCAAAAATACCTATTTGATAATTAACCAATTTTTCAAACATTCTGACTCCTGACTCCTAAGTTCTTACATCTTAGTTATCTGATGTTGTATGAGAATAACAGTTTTTGGGACAAATTCTAGAACAAGCTTCACAACCAATGCAGTTTTCTGGATGTTCAACTGACATTACCTTCCGTTCAA
The DNA here is from genome assembly GCA_936914905.1 of uncultured Trichormus sp. Classification (GTDB taxonomy): domain Bacteria; phylum Cyanobacteriota; class Cyanobacteriia; order Cyanobacteriales; family Nostocaceae; genus Trichormus_B. The sequence continues at coordinate 31,308 of CAKZGI010000090.1, forward strand.
TTTCTTCATCATCTTCATCTTCTACAAATTCACCCTCTTCGTTTAATGCTTTCAAAGCTAAAACACTGTGACCGCATACTTTAATACATCTGCCACAACCGATACATTTATCTTTATCAATTGCTTGGGCAAATTTAGGTGTCCAAGTCTTACCGCCAAATGTTACGCCTGTTAATGTTGCCATGAATCTATCCTCAGCAATTTCGCTTACAACTTAGTTGGTGATTTAATCCTAATAATAGCCTAATATTCGGGGATTTTGATGATAGAGATTAACTTCTTTATCAAATTTTACTGACTTGCTAAATAGTGTCAATTAGTTCGAGATTGTTGAAAACATTAAATGCTATTAATTGTTATTAGTTATAATTGAGGTACATCTTTATAACCAGTCCTGTATAAGGCATGAGCTCAATGATTTTGTTACTTAAACAATAACTTATATCTCGATATTATTTTGCAAATATAGTATTTAAAATTTGGATAAAAAATCTACTTTAACCGTATTTGTAGATACAAAATAAGTTTTAGTTATCTTTTATGCAAGCATCTATACAAATGCCATTAGAAGAAAAGTTATAGTTTGGCATTAACTCAGTGTAGGACAAAGAGATTTTTTTCGAGAAAATGTAACTTTTATAACGAGACAAAAATTTATATTAATTGTCAAGAGAATTAAATACTAAATTAGAACAATTTGATATTAGTTAGATGTTATTTGGAAACACTTTCAGCCAGTATTCTCGATCAATAGACTACACAAATATTAAGAAATTGTCCTAAGCTTATTCTGAACAAACTTAGCGAGATCTTTATGAAATGTATAGTTAATGAAGAAGCAATGAAGTCCTAATTTCTAGGATCTGAAATCAGTGACGGATAATACAACAGAATGGAGAATTTAGAAGTCAGTAAGCAGGAACCTCCAACGCAGAAGTTAGGAAAAACAAACTAGTTAGAACTGATGACTGACAACTGATAACTGGTAACTGATAACTGGTAACTGATAACTGGTAACTGATAACTGGTAACTGATAACTGATAACTGATAAGTGAGGCGAGAAGAACTTTTCTTGTCATGGAGATAATTTGGTAGCAAGTTATGAATAAAGAGGAGACATCGAGGGGAAACTTGAGCCAAAGATCTCAGCAATTAGAGTAGGAAGAAGCCTTATGCCTTATACAATTCCTAACAAAAATTGCGATGGATGTGACAACTGCCGCCCCAAATGTCCTACGGGTGCAATCAAAATTGAAAATGATAAATATTGGATTGATCCTTGTCTGTGTAACAATTGTGAGGGTTATTATCCAGAACCGCAATGTGTAATTGCTTGTCCAAGCAATTCTCCCATACCTTGGCAAGCTAAAAAAGGCAGATGCAAAGTTGAAGCGAGAGAACCTACCAGTCCTGATTTATTTTGTAATGGCAAGAATAACCCTTTTGCTTCGGCAATAGTTATTTGGGAGGCTTGCAATCTACTAGCGCAACGTAAATCATTAAATTGGGAGACAGACGCAGAAGGTAATTTACATTATAGCCGACAAGTTAATCAAGGTCGGGGTGCAATTTCTTTTCATATCGAAAACCCATTTCAAGTTAGCAACCTGGCTAAAGATTTACAAGCAATCGAAAGTCTCGATATTCGATCCGCTTGTATTCATCTGATTTTTGCCGCCCATGCTACAACCTTAGAACAACCTTGGGATCAGGAATTTGCGATTGATGAACGCCAAATTGAAAAATATTTGGGGTTAGAAAAACGCAAAGACCTCAATAAAATTGCCAAGCTATGTCTAATCAAAAACATCGTCCAGCAAGCTTGTTCACTGATTGTTTCTATTGACTGGCCTCAAAGGGGTAGAGTTCCCGGATTTTCTGTTTTAGATAGTCGTTTGTGGCATTTAACAGATATCCACCACCATTTTCAAGAAGATGATCAGGGGTGCAAATATCTGATTGGCCTGACATTTAAAATTAAAGCTGGCATCTGGGCGCAACATTTCTTAAATAAACAAGGCTGTAAAGAGCGCAGTGGATTCTATCAATATGGTAGTCTTCCAAAAACGCTGTTAACTACAGTTATGAGTCTTTGGCAGCAACATGAAGGTGCAGTCAGACTGATGTTATGGTTATTATTTAAAACCAAAATGGGTAGAGAACAACGCATCACAGTTCCTACCTTATTACGTGTTGCTTATGGTGAGGAAAAAATTCACCTAGCTGCTAGACAAAGAGATGAACGTAAGCGCCTCTTGCGAACATTTGAAAATGATTTGGAAGTTCTCAATCATTATGGAGTCAAAGCAATTTTTGACCCAATTACTTACCCGCGAGAAATTCAACCTCTGTGGGCTAAATTAGTCGATATTCCGGAAGATCCAGATGAGTCCTTGGAATTTTGGATTAATGATGGTAGTGGTGATACTCGACTTACAGATAGCGGACCTCGTGGTAAATGGAATTTGCTGATGAATGCGCGGATTTTATCTTTTGAACTTCCTCCAGAATGGGAACAACAAAGTTCAGAAGCAGAGAAAAAAAAGCGGCGTGCCATTAGGAGTAAAAAAATTACCAAAAGCACAGATGATTTATTAGCAGAACAGGTTATACAGGCACGAAAAAGTATTAATCTTTCCCAAAGAGAACTAGCAAAACTCACTGGTAAAAGCCAAAGCTGGATTCGTGATGTGGAAAATGGCCGTCTTAAACCCAAATTAGAAGACCAAATATTATTGAGAAAGGTCTTGAATATACTTTAATTGCTAATGGGTAATTGGTAATCGGTAAATTTCTTTCTGTCACCTGTCACCTGTATTTCTTTAGAGTTCATCTTTTACTTACTATTTGGTGCCTGAAACGATATCATATAAGTCATCACTTCAGACATCACACAATGAACGCGCTATGAAGGCAGAAACCATTCGCACGACGCTAACTATCCCGAAAGAACTGCTGGAAGCTACAGATAAGGCAGTGCTGGAAGGAAAAGCCAAGAGTCGAAATGATTTTGTTATCCAGGCTTTAAAGCGGGAGTTAGCAGCCCAAAAACGAGCCGAAATTGATGCTGCTTTGGCAGAAATGGCAAGGGATCCAGATTATCAAGCAGAAGTCTTAAAGATGGAGGCTGAATTTGCACCAGCGCAATGGGAGGCGTTGCAGTTAGGGGAAATTCCAAGATGAAACGGGGTGAAGTGTATGATGCGCGTCTGGAAATGACTGAAGGTTCAGAACAGGGAGGAACTCGCCCCGTAATTATTGTCAGTCGTGACGTGATTAATGTATCTAGCCCGGTAGTTTTAGCAGTACCTTGTACCACTTATCAAGACGGGAAGCGAGTTTACCCCACTCAAGTCTTAATTTTAGCACCAGATGGAGGACTCAAGAAAGACTCGATCGCAATGGCAGATCAGGTGCGGGTATTGTCTAAAACCCGCCTTTTGCGTTTGAGAGGAGTGCTTTCTGAAGCTGTATTGAAACATTTGGCGCAGGCTTTGTTGATTGCTTTGGATTTACCAGGGTGAGTAGAATGGCTTTAATGCTTGTAGATGATGAGTTTTGTTCTTTTACCCATCCTACAGGCTGGGCGATCGCACTCATGATTAAGATCATTGAAGATTTTAGCTAGAATAATTATGGACAAAATTTGAAAAAATCGCTGTAGTCTTGAATATATTGACGAAAGGAGTGTAAAAAGTTCCGTGCATATCCATACGCTTGAACAATGGCATCATTCTCACGATTTTTCTGTTGACCAAAATCATGCAGAAAGAAATACCAAAATAGTCATGCTGCTAACAGCATTAACGATGGTTGCAGAAATTGTCGCTGGAACAATTTTTCGTTCAATGGCTTTGCTTGCTGATGGTTGGCACATGACAACCCATGTTGCAGCGTTTGGAATTACGATTTTTGCCTATCAATATGCACAAAGTAACGCCAGTAATCCTAAATATACCTTGGGCACAGGAAAAGTTAGCGTACTGGGAGGGTTTGCTAATGCTGTAGCACTTGCTGTCATCGCTTTTGTGATGGGACTTGAATCACTAGGTCGTTTTTTTCAGCCGCACACTATTCTGTTTAACAAAGCAATTGGTGTTGCTGTTATTGGTTTAGTTGTCAATGTAATCAGTGCTTTTTTATTGCAAGATCATCATCACCATGAACATGAAAATGATCACAATCATCATGACCATAACCTTCGTGCTGCTTACGTCCACATTTTAGCAGATGCACTAACTTCTATTTTTGCCATTATAGCTTTATTCGCTGGTAAGTTTCTGGGTTGGGTTTGGATGGATGCGGCTATGGGATTTATTGGTGCAGCTGTGATTGCCAAATGGTCTTATGGATTGGTGCGTCATACTGGTTTAATTTTGCTAGATGGCGCAATTGATAAACAAACAAAGTTAGCTGTTGTCAATGCCATTGAAGAAGACGCTGATAATCGAGTTACAGATTTGCATATTTGGTATGTGGGTCAGCATCATTTAGCAGCTATAATTTCTTTGGTTACTCATTACCCACAAACATCAGAATATTATAAAAACCTACTAAAAGATATCCCATCTCTTGCTCATGTATCTGTGGAAGTTAATCATTGTGATGGTGAGCCTTGTGTAGATATACACAGGACATAAAATTCTGATCGTTGCTGTAAGTCATCAGTAAGAATTCAGGAGTCAGGAGTCAGAATGTTTGATAAATTGGTTAATTATCAAATAGGTATTTTCATCAAATAGGTATTTTTAGCGTTACCCTGAAAAAGCTGACTGCTGATTTTCGATTCCTGAACGTTTATAGTCATAATAGTTTCAGGTTTAATTACTGATGAGGTGAGATGATGGTTATTGCTAATACCAACCCGCCGATTATTACTTCAGAGGTGACAAAAACTCACTTTACTCCAAATGAGTATCGAGAGATGGAAGAAACCGCCGAAGAACGTCACGAATACCGTAATGGAGAGATTATTATTATACCGGGAGTTTCAGAAGTTCACAGCCGTATTACTGTAAATATCACAACTTTTCTCAAGTTATCCCTCCGCGATACTAACTTTTAAAGTTATAATGGGGATTTAAGAATCTGGATTCGCAATTTTAACCATGGAACTTATGCTGATGTTCTTGTGATTAATGGTGAACCAGAATTTAATAGCGATCGGACTGATGAAATTCTCAATCTCTTACTGATTGCTGAAGTTCTTTCACCTTCCTTCCAGTGAAGGTTATGATCGTCGGGATAAATTCAGAGAATATCCCTCTCTTTCCAGTTTTTGTTAATATGTGCTTGTCATTCAAATTGAACCTTATATTGAGGAGTATTATAAACAGGAAGATGAAAATAATAATCTTTGGCAATTGCAGGTTTATGAATTGAGCGGTCAGTTCTTCTGCATAGTTTAAATGTAAAAGTTCCTTCGCAGGAAATTTATCGGCGGGTTAAATTTTAAATAATAAATTTAACCAACAAATTTCTAAGCTCGGAATATTTTGTGATACAAAAATGCATTATAAAGAGATATGTGATTAAAGTTGTTCCAGTTTGCAAAAATCAAATTATTTATGCGTGCACCTTTAATCTTTCACAAACTATTTCAACAATCTCCTTATCTGTTATTTAAACTATAAATAAATCTGCGAACAAATCCGGATGCTTACCGATTTGATTCCGTAGCTGTCAAAGAACCCAAATTTGAAATTGAGGGAGTATTTTTACCACCGGAAACCGAAGGTGCAGAAGTAGTATATTTCTGCGAGGTGGAATTTCAAAAAGATGTAAGGATTGAGGTGGTGGGGTATTGACAAGTGTGATAGGTGAGGCAGAATAT
>CAKZGI010000091.1 GCA_936914905.1 uncultured Trichormus sp.
TCTGGTGTATAGATATTATTGGCACTCTTACACCTTATTTAATCCACTTTCCTTATGATAATGAGACTCAAATTCTCTAGGTTGCTGATACAGAAAACTATACCTTGCGACAAATTGACTTGCTGCTGGTAAATTTTTACCAATAATTTTTACCAATAGGTTTCAATAAACATTAATATAATGGGGAAAATATGAATAGAAAGTATTTTTCCTAAAATTGTGATGATGGCATTTTATCTTTACAGAAAGATATTTTTAGAATAAATAGATTTAGAGAGTTGCTACTTCGAGAAATTAGAGAAAAATTAATGCAGCGAATTTGCAATAATCAACAACCGTCTCAGCGAGCAATAATCAAATCATTCGAACATATGGAAATATCGGAAGAAATGATAGAAATAAGTAGCATTAAATTTGAGTTCTTCAAAGATTGTTTGTTACTCAGGATAGGTAAAACTGGCAGAAAGGAAAACTGAAATTTCAAATATCTAGATCACCTCAAGGCAAACATGCTGATGACGTGTATATGGAATTCTATCCTGATGACTTAGATGAACTATTACCATTGGAAAATTTAGGACACATTTCTAAAAATACGAATTACTCTGAATTATATATATTAGACGTCTTGCAAAATCGTTTCTTTGGTATGATAGAGAGTTTTAAATTTTATGTATTTTTGGTATTCTTTGCGCTCGCTAATTCAAACATAACCGTGTAACTCTAACTTTTGGCTAGAACAAAGATAACGCGCTATTCTAGCATAGAATTAATTCTGCAAGAGGTCTACTGTTGATCATGGCTGCGGTGTTAACCTTATGGTAACTGGCGAACTGGAAGGGCTCAACATCAACATTGGAGGCATTTTTTAAAAAATTACAAAGTTTAAAAGAAGCTCAAAAAAGAAGCTCAAAGAGGACAACTGGCAGGAAAGATAAGTACAGTCATTGATTTAATGACCAGATTATCTGTTGAGATTTGGTTTGAAGAAAATCGGAAGCGGATGAATTTTCTCTGGCCTTTGATGAAATCTCATTAGAAATGATGTATCGTCGTCTTTATCATTTTACGATGGCTCATCAAAAAGGTGAGGCAACAGAAGAAAGTTAAGTATTTTGCTGATACCCAAAATCGATATTTAGGTATTATCAAACAAGAGCGGAAACCAAATGTTAGGTTAATTATTGGTCCCTTTCCTGATCTTCAACGAGGTCCTGACCAGTTCTTTGTCCATATTTCTCCAAAAGCCTCTTGACAAAAGACTTTCAGGCTTAACTTGTCACCAATGCTCCTAAATCCTCCTTTTTAAGGAGGACTTTGAGGAATATCGCTACAAAACTAGGCTTTACAAATATCTCCTAATGTTCAGATTTTCGGTTGTTTGTAAAAATTGGCAATGTTATTATTATAAGCTTGGACTAATAAATCAATGCCAGTAATTGCAGTCCCAACTACCACAGCATCAGTACCTAATTCTAAGGCTTTTATTGCCATTTCTGGTGAAGAAATACCACCTTCACAAATTACAAAAATCTTTAAATTTCCTATTATCTGAGTTAGCAATTCCCAACCAGGAGGTGCAAAACTTTTAGTTTCCGAAGTGTAGCCAAAAAGAGTTGTTCCAACAATATCTACACCAGCTTCTACGGCTAATTTTGCTGCTTCATAAGTATCTACATCTGCCATTACCGGCTTACCTAATTGCTGATGAATATTATTAATAACATCTGGCAATTTTTCATCACCAGGACGATTTCTAGTAGTCCCATCTATAGCAATAATATCTGCTCCTGCTTCAGCAACTGCGACAGCATGATGGAACTGTGGGGTAATGTAGACATGTGAACCTGTTATTACTTGTTTCCAAAGTCCAATTATTGGTACTTGTACTTTTGCTCTCACAGCCTTAATATGATTTGGGGTATTAATTCGCACGGCTACTGCACCATTATTCACAGCAGCTTGTGCCATTGCAGCTATGATATAAGGATCATCCAAAGGTGAACTTACAGGTGCTTGACAGGAAACAATTAACCCTTTGGGTAAATGCGTCATTTTTTAAAATCTAACTAATTTTTAAGGTTTTAAGTTTACCACTTATAAAAGTAACAATTTTTTTTAGGTAAGTCTAAATTCTCGATAACATAACTTAATTACGAATTACTTTAATTGATCTTTAATTGATTAGGTATCCAAACAGTAAAAATAGAACCTATGCCTACGGTGGATTCTACTTCAATTCGACCTCGATGTAATTCTACAAGTTGTTTGGTTAAAGCTAAACCAACTCCTGTACCTTCGTAGCGACGACGATAGGGTGTGTCAAGTTGTTGAAATTTCTCAAACAAAAGAGGTAATTGTTCTTCTGGAATACCAATACCGGTATCTTCTACTTGAAAAACAGCGGTTTCATCTTCTACCCACAAACGTAAGGTGACATTACCATCTTCGGGAGTGAATTTGATCGCATTTGTTAACAAATTCCATAGAATTTGTTCTACTCTTGTAGAATCGCCAGTAAAGATATCATGTGTGGGATCAATTTGCAAATCTAGTTTAAGTGTTACTTTTTCGCTTCTGGCTTTTTCTAAGAGAGAATCTAAAGTATTTTGTGCTGATTTAACTAAAGAAAATTCGGAAATATTTAATACTGTCCTACCAGCTTCAACTTGTGATAAATCCAGAATGTCATTAATCATTTCTAATAAATGTTCTCCACTGTCATGGATGGTTTGTAAATAATCCCGTTGTCGTTTGCTTAATTCGCCTAAAGGCCAACGCAATAATGTTGAAGACATCCCAATTACATAGGTTAAAGGAGTTAATAATTCATGGCTGATAGTAGCAAGGAATTCACTTCGGAGACGATTAGCTGCTTCCGCTGCTAGTAAGGCTTCTCGCAGGGCCATTGTGCGTTCAATAACTCGTTGTTCTAGGGTTTGTTTTTGTTTAGTGAGAGATGCCATTAACTCTGTTTGATGAATTGCGCTCGCTAACTGTTTAGCAACTGAAGTTAGCAAACTTTTTTCACTTTCAGTCCATTCACGAGGAGCATCACATTGATGAGCAATTAATAATCCCCACAGTTTTTCTTCGAAAATTATCGGTGCTACTAATTTCGCCTGAACTTTACTTCTTCTTAAGAAATTCAATAAACATTCTTCCAAAGGATATGTTTTTTCTACATCATTCACAGCTAAAATAAAACCTTGACGGTATTTCTCCCAACAGAAGGAAGTTCGCATCAAACAACTTTCTTCTTGATAATTTAATACTGAGGGTATATCATCTGTGATCAGAGCCTCATAAACTATACAACCCTGGTAATTTTGATAATTTTGTGGTAAATGTTGAGAGTTAGGTAAATATTGGTCATTGAATGATGAGTATTGACTCTTAACTTGAGCCGATGCAAATTTATAAATTACTAATCTATCTAATTCCAGGAACTCGCGTATTTGGGTAATTGCCGTTTTCATGATAACTGGCAAATCCAAACTTTTACGGATTTGGGTTGTTACTTCATTTAACAGTCGTTCTTGGGCAATTTGCTTATTTAGAGAGTCTTCTACTGCTTGACAACTATAGGCTTCAGCAGGAATCTTCTTTGAAGACACTGTTACCTCATTACTAATAACGGGTAGCAGATGTTCTAATAATAACAGAGTGAATTTACTTTGCAGTGTAGCATCATTAGGGGCGATAACTTGTTGATATCGAGCGATGTTTTGATAAATGTAAGAATTGCACTCAAACAAATTTATGACTTCTGAGATAAAAGAAGCGATCGCATCTGAATTAAATGTCAAACTAGTATTTATCGAGGGATTTTCTGGCTTTTCTAGTCCCCTCGTCTCCTGTTCCCCTGCTTCTATATTTCCCAACAGCAGCGCACTAAATTGTTCAGAAATTACCAGCGTAAACCGTTGCCTTTCCCACTCAACAGGAATGGGTATTCGTAGCAACACAGCTTCTGTTAGCATCAAAGCGGCGCTACCCACTGCTTGAGCCATCTGCTGCAACAATTCCCCAAGCCGATTAAATATACTCAGAGGCAAGGTTCGAGAAAAGCTCAAATCGGGAGAACTAAGCATTTTCAAAATAAAAGTGAAATGGGCTAAATGCCTAAATAGAAACAAGGACTCCAGACACAGGAACACGGTAAATTTTAAAAACCAATTTCCTGTTTTCTAGTTTTGGGAATTGTGTACCTACCAACAATTTAAGGACGTAATAGAAGATTATGCATCGTATAAATGCCACACCAGGTGAATGGAATCAGTCAGAAGGTTTACTTTTTCTAGAACAAACTCCAGCCCCTTTTGTGTTTATTACTGCGGCTGACACCGACGTTCAAACCCTAGCAGCAGCAGTCCCAAAATTACCTACACAATTTCCTGCCCTCAGAGTTGCCAACCTGTTGCAATTACAGCAACAAATAAGTATAGATACTTATGGTGAACAAGTTTTAGAACTTGCCCAAGTCATTGTGCTGCGTCTCTTAGGAGGATGTTCCTATTGGGCTTATGGTTTAGAAGTCGTGCAGGAGATTGTACAACGTCAGGGTACAACGTTAATTGTAATGCCAGGTGACGACGCTCTTGATCCCGATTTAATTTCTCATTCCACTATTTCCATAGAAATTGTTAATCAAGTGTGGCAATACCTTAAAGAAGGTGGTATTGAAAACTTCCTCAATGCCCTCCAATTTATTGCTGATAAATGCTTTGATACTAAATTTAATCCTCCACTACCACAGACTATTCCCCGTGTGGGCTTGTATGAAGGACTGGGGACTGACTGGGGACTGGGGACTGTGGAAACTAGGAGTAAAGGAGAAATTTCTTCCATTCCCAATCAGCAATTACCCATTCCCAATCAGCAATTACCCAAAGTTGGTATCTTATTTTATCGCGCTCATTATTTAGCGGGAAATACCAAGGTAATTGATGCTTTATGTAGTGCTTTGGTACAAAGAAACTTACAGCCTGTGGCAGTATTTGTTTCTTCCTTGCGTGAACCTGGTGTTTGTGAAGGATTATATGAGTTATTTCAACCTCAAGATTCTGAGTATATTGATTTGTTATTGAATACTACCAGTTTTTCCTTAGCGCAGTTAGAAACGGAAACACCTGAAATTGAACTTTGGCAAAAATTAGATGTACCAGTTTTCCAGGTAATTCTGAGTGGTGGTTTTCGAGAACAATGGGATGTAGGGTTACAAGGTTTGACTCCCCGTGATATGGCCATGAATGTGGCATTACCAGAAGTAGACGGGCGAATTATTACCCGTGCTGTTTCCTTTAAAACTTTACAAACTCGGAATCATGATTTAGAAACCGATGTGATTGTTTATGAACCAGTGAGCGATCGCATTGAATTTGTCGCTCAACTAGCAGCTAACTGGGTAAAACTCCGCCAAAAACCACCCCAGCAACGGCGCATAGGCTTAATTTTAGCCAATTATCCCAACACCAATGGACGTTTAGCTAATGGTGTCGGTTTAGATACTCCCGCCAGTTGTGTGGAAATCCTCAAAGCTTTAAAATTAGCCAGCTATGAAGTAGAGAATATCCCCGCAGACGGTGATGAACTAATTCAACGTTTAACATCTGGTGTGACAAATGATCCAGAAGGAAGAGACTGGAAACCACTACAGCAAAGTCTTTCTATGGAGGAATATCAAGAATATTTTTCTACCTTACCCGAAACTGTACAACAAGGAATTACTAAACGTTGGGGACTGGGAAATAGCCAATCACCCATTCCCATTTCAGGAATTAAATTTGGTAATGTCTTTGTAGGTATTCAACCTTCTAGGGGTTATGATATTGACCCAAGTTTCAATCATCACGCACCAGATTTAGAACCAACCCATGATTATTTAGCTTTTTATTATTGGGTAAGAGAAAGCTTTGGTAGTGATGCCATCATTCATGTTGGTAAACATGGAAATTTAGAATGGCTTCCGGGTAAAAGTGTAGCTTTATCTGATACCTGCTATCCAGAAGTAGCATTTGGGGCAATGCCTCATTTATATCCATTTATAGTCAATGACCCCGGAGAAGGTTCACAGGCTAAAAGACGCGCCCAAGCGGTAATTATTGATCATCTTACACCCCCCATGACCAGGGCTGATTTATATGGGGCATTGCAACAAGTAGAAAATTTAATTGATGAATATTACGAAGCCGAAAGTTTAGATCCTAATAGAATGCCGGCAATCCGCAATCGCATTCAAGAATTAGTCATCAAGGAAAATCTCTACAAAGACTTAGGCATCACCGAAGAAAAAGACATTATCAACTTTGAAACCTTAATTTTAAACTCCCTCGACGGCTATCTGTGTGAACTCAAAGAAGCCCAAATCCGCGACGGACTACACATATTTGGACAAACCCCCCAAGGAACGCAACTGCGAGATTTAATAGTAGCGATCGCTCGCGTCCCGAACCGTCATTCTATCGGCATTACCCGTGCGCTCGCTCAAGAATGGTGCTTAGACATAGACCCCCTCACAACAGACCTTAGCACCCCTTTCACCCCTTCTCAAACCCTCTCTGCGCCGCTGCATCTCTCCATAAGATTAGAATCTTGCCGTACACACGGCGACATCGTAGAACTCCTAGAAGAACAAGCGGCCGATTTAGTTGAACAAATCATCAATTCCCAGTCCACAATCCCCAGTCCCCAGTCCCCAGTTCTTAACTGGATCACCTTAAAACTCCTTCCCGCACTAGAAAAAACAAAAGAAGAAATCACCAACCTCTTACGAGGATTGGACGGTAAATACGTCCCCAGCGCTGCATCCGGCGCACCCACACGCGGCCATCCTGAAGTTCTCCCGACCGGCAAAAACTTTTATGCTGTTGATATTCGCGCCATACCCACAGAAACTGCCTGGGACATTGGCAGAAAAGCCGCAGAAACCCTAATTGAAACCTATACCCAAAAACATGGAGAATATCCCAAAACCCTGGGATTATCCGTTTGGGGGACTGCTACCATGCGGACTGGGGGTGATGATATCGCCGAAGCCTTAGCTTTACTTGGTGTACGACCTATGTGGGATGGTGCAGCACGGCGAGTAGTGGATTTTGAAATCTTGCCCGTATCTATTTTGGGTCGTCCCCGTGTTGATGTTACCTTAAGAATTTCGGGATTTTTCCGGGATGCTTTCCCCAACTTAATAGATTTATTTTCCCAGGCAGTCGCTGCAGTTGCTAACTTAGATGAACCAGCAGAAAACAACCCTCTAGCAGTTGCAGTACAAAAAGAAACCGAATTATGGACTGACCAAGGTTTATCTTTAGAAACAGCAAAAGAGCGATCTCTATATCGTGTTTTTGGTTCTCAACCAGGCGCTTACGGTGCCGGACTCCAAGGTTTGATCGCTTCTCAAAACTGGCAGACAGACCAAGATTTAGCCCAAGCTTACATCAATTCGAGTAGTTACGCCTATTCTTCAAAACAGGGAACCGGGAACAGGGAACAGGGAACAGAAAGCAATAATACTGTCACCTCTCACCTATCACCTGTCACCTCTCCCGAAGTTTTCCAGCAACGGTTGAAGGAAATGCAAATTGTCCTGCAAAATCAAGACAACCGTGAACATGACATTCTTGATTCTGACGACTATTATCAATTTCAGGGTGGTTTAACAGCAGCGGTCCGTTCTCTCCAAGGAAAAAATCCCGAAACCTATTTTGGCGATAACTCCAACACATCCCAGCCCAAAGTCCGCTACCTGAAAGAAGAAATTACCAGGGTCTACCGTTCTCGTGTAGTTAATCCCAAATGGATAGCGGGAGTGATGCGTCACGGTTACAAGGGTGCATTTGAAATGGCTGCAACGGTAGATTTTTTATTCGCCTACGATGCTACCGCCCAATGTGTAGAAGACCATATTTATCAGGGTGTTGTCCAAGCTTATTTAGAAGAGCCTGTTGTTTGCGAATTCATCCAAGCCAAGAACCCCTGGGCGCTACGTGATATAGCCGAAAGACTCCTAGAAGCCCATCAAAGAGGATTATGGCAAGATGTCAATTCAAAGACACTGGACAATCTACGCAACCTAGTCCATCAAGCAGAAGCAGCAATCGAAGAACAATAAGTATAGGAGGAGTCAGGAGTTCTCGACTTTTGACCACACCCTAAATTAATTTCTTCCTTTGCGCGAAACTTTAAAATCTCTGTAAGAAAGAAATATGGAAAATCTTGCGTATTTGTACTTGGCTTATGCCCACGAAGATAGTCATATCACTCAATTAATCTCCTGGAATTCTTTCTTTTATAAAGCACCAGTTCCAAACTGGAAACGTTCTTGCAGCAAAGCTTGCATGTATATGCAACCTCTAGCAGTCACCTTATCGATCTTGAGTGCTGTCAGTACCGTTTTAGCATTAGAAATAGGTAATCAAAAAAGTTCTGATTTATCAGTGAATATTGAAGTGAGCATTCTAGAACAGTTAGAATAAAAAATAGAACCTTGGCCAAAAACTCCTGGAAGTAACTCAACCATCGCTACAACCACAACCACCACAACCACCAAAATCACCACTTTTAATCTAGTCACCACAAAAAGTAAAAGTCCTAAGTCCTAATTTCTTGGTCAAAGGTTCAGCATTTTACAAGCACGGTTACGAATCGCTGGCTTTTATTATGGGAATTCTACTGCCATATTTGGGCCAATTACCGAAGAAGCTGTCAAGCGATTCCAACAGCCTTATAAATTGAATATTGATGGTGTTGTTGGTTCAGCCACACTCGCCAAATTACCACCACTTAATCCAGATGGAGAACAAACTTCCAAAAAAGCAATTAATCCAGATCAGTTGAGTTTAGGCGTCGCGGTGAAGCTGTCAGAATTTTGCAAGAACATTTAATCAAAGCCGGATATATTAGACAAACAACCTAATGGCTACTATGGTTTTTATACAGCCGATGCTGTAAGTCGCTTTCAAAAAAATCACCGACTAGAAGCTAACAGGAATGCTAGGCCAACGCCAACTACCAGAGCTAAGTTACATAACTTAGTCAAAACTTCAACCAAAAGTGATTTTAGCGTTCTAGAAATTCAAAGACGATTGCAAGAAAAGGGTTTTTATAAAGGTCAAATCAACAGAGTAATGGCAGCAGATACCAAAAAGCCATCCAGTGATCGCAAGAATTTTATGGTATCAGCCTTACTGATATCAAAAACGGTAATTTCTAGGGTCGCAGTTAGATTCCCCCACTTAAGTGTTAAAGCGGCATTAAAGCTCTTTGACACTTCGGACAAACAGCATGAATTGTCAACTGACAATCAAGCAGGTGAAAACCTTCTTTTTGAGCTGTTTTTGCCCCAATTTTCAAAATAGATTCGTTTTTAAATTCAATGGTAGTGTTGCATCTAACACAAATCAGGTGATGGTGATGATGGGGATAGGGTTGGTTAATTTCATAATGTTTATGTCCTTCACCTAACTCTAATTCCCTCAAAATGCCCATCCTCGCCATCAACTTCAAAGTCCGATAGATGGTGGATAGACTGATGCCCTCACCGTCAGTTTCTAGCCGCAGATAAAGATCCTCCGCACTTAAGTGTTCACCTTGTGGAAGTTCTTGAAAAATGTGAAGTATTATTTCACGCTGGGGAGTTAAACGCCAGCCTCGATCGTTTAGTTCTGCCTTAAGTGAACCAGTTGTGTAGACAGTCATACTAAATTTTCTCAATAAAGCCTGTTAATTGAGAATATAGCAAATGTTTGACCTGATTTGCAACAATTGTTGCTTATTGAAAATATTGGGTAATTGTTATTAGTTATTCGTGATTGGTCATTTTCACCAATCACCTTTTCTAACTCAAAGATTCCAAATAGTCCCGGATCACGTTACGGCGCTTAGGTTGACGAAGCTTTTGCAAAGCTTTGGATTCAATTTGTCGTACCCGTTCCCTTGATAAATCTAGAGCGCGACCAATTTCGGCCAAAGAGTAAGGATGACCATCAGATAAACCGAACCGCATCACGATCACATCCCGTTCCCGACTGGTTAAATCTGCTAGTAAATGGTGCAAATCTTTTTGTAAAGATTCCCGCATTAACATTTCTTCTGGGGTGACACTATCAGTCTCTAGCAATTCCCCTAACTCGGTATCTTTATCTTTTCCGACTTTGGTTTCTAAAGAAACAGAACGGGGTACTCTCAACAACACTTCCCGAACTTGAGTAGGTGTCATGTCTAATTCAATTGCTAGGTCTTCTAAAGTGGGAGTACGACCTTTTTCTTGAGCAATTTTACGTTGTGCCTTTTTAATTTTGTTCAGTTTTTCTGTAATATGAACAGGGAGGCGAATTGTCCGGCTAGAGGTAGCGATCGCTCTGGTAATTCCCTGACGAATCCACCAATAAGCATAGGTACTAAAACGATAACCCTTAGTTGGGTCAAATTTTTCCACAGCTCGCTCTAAACCTAGAGTTCCTTCTTGGACTAAATCCAACAATTCCAAACCACGATTTTGATATTTCTTGGCCACAGAAACCACCAGACGAAGATTCGCCTTAATCATGTGTTCCTTGGCTTGGAGTCCTTGGGATCGAAGATTTTCCAGTTCTTCTACTTTCAATTTGGCAATCTCAGCCCAACGACGTTTACCCTCTGACAAAGTTGGCTTCAAATCCCCTAAATCTATACCGGCAGTCTTAGCCCATCTTTCCAATGACGGACTATGTCCCAGTTCAGATGACAAACGCTCCTGAACTTCTATTAACCGCTGATAGGGTGCAATCACAGTATCACCTTGCTTGGCAGCATTAGCGAGCACTATGCGCAACCGTAAATACCGCTGTACTTTTTGAGCTTCGGAAACTTCTTCATCGCGCCCCAACAAACGCACCCGACCAATTTCTTGCAGGTATAAACGTACTAAATCTGTGGTGCGACGGTTAGTGTTTGCAGCTAGATTATGAGAATCAACAGCAGCAGCTATATCCAAATCCTGTAGATCATCTAGGGACAAATCACCATCATCAATACCCAAATCAGGCTCTAATTTTGGATTAGACTTTGGCGAATCGTAAGCGGCATCTGTATGAAAAGATGTTGCTGGCATAACGTCTTTATTGCTCCAGGTAACAATAGATTAAGGTCAGCTAAAATTACGGTCAGCTAATTAACTGTTGCTATTGTTCCCGTAATTCACGATGAAATAACATAGATGAAATAACATAATTGAGCTTTACCGTACAATTCTTTGCAAAAGATTGTAGAAGTTCTGCTTTCTCGGTCTGAAAAGTATGTAATGAGTATAATTCGCTAGTACGCAAACAAAGTTAGCCTGAACGAACTTTCAAACATGAATGATTGATATAACATAAGACCTGCTAAGCAAACTCTGAGTGATACATACATTTTTTCCGAATTTTATCGGTAAATGTAGTTTTTTGATGGAAATTAAAACCGTTTACAGCCCCAATCTAACTGGGAATTAAGAAATTACCTAGCCATAGTAGTCAGCAGTCAGCTTTTTAAAACTCTTGTCTGACAAAGATTCCATAATTTTAAGATGCTCCTAATTACCCTGGCGACGACTATAGCATGGAATTTCTCAGGAATATTAACCATTTTTTTTAAAATGGCGTATAAACATATTCCTAGTAATTATGCTGTAGATCAACTACATAGTTATAATTACATGAGCAAGAAAGTAATTTCCTGACGATTTAATATCTTTTTTTAGTAATTCTTTGCTAAGAAGTAGATTTTAGTTAGGGAATAATCCTGATAGCGCCTTGTGGTGCAAAGCATAACTCTATTGATTGTATTCCGGCTTGATATCTCTTAACATTAGTTTATCAAGGGCTTCTTGAGGTGTAACTTCACTTTCCAGTAACCGATAAACTTGTTCAGTGATTGGGATAGTAATATTTTGTTGCTGGGATATTTGCATCAAAACTCGGCAAGTGTTAACTCCTTCAGCTATTCCTGGTAAAGTATTAAGTATTTCTGTCAGCGTTTTCCCACTAGCCAGTTGATATCCAACTTGGTAGTTGCGACTTAGGGGACTGTTGCAGGTTGCTAACAAGTCCCCTAGACCGGATAAACCGTAAAATGTTTCCGTTTTTGAGCCTAAAACTTGACCTACCCGAACCATTTCCGTCAAGCCGCGAGTTACTAAAGCTGCTTTGGCATTAGTTCCTAAGTGCAGTCCATCACAGACACCCGCTGCGATTGCCATCACATTTTTCAGCGTTCCTCCCAATTCTACACCAATTGGATCAGGATTAGTATAAACACGGAAACGACTGGAAGAAAATACCAGTTGGACCTCATAAGCCGCAGCAAGATTTTTGCTGGCTACTACAGATGCAGCGGGTAATTCCTGTTCAATCTCTTGGGATAAATTTGGACCAGATAGTACAACTACTGAGTGGTGGGGAAATTCTGTTTGCCAAATTTGTGAAGGTGTATAAGTAGTTTGCGGATCTAAACCCTTTGTTACTGTGACAAAAATTATCTCTGGAGATAAGGGACAATACTTTACTAATAAAGCTACATCCCTCACTCCTTTCATAGAAATAGCAGATACAACTATATCAGCATCTTGTAGTACTGCTGCCAGAGTCTGGGAACTGTTACGGGACCACAAACGCACTTCATGACCATTTACCCACACTAAATTTGCCAGGGCTGTTCCCCAAGCACCAGCACCCAGAATCACAACAGTTTTTCGATTTTCGATTTTCGATTTTCGATAAGTCATTACTAAAATCAGGTGTAGCAACTGATAACTTATACAGCATAAGTCAGGAGTCAGGAGTAAAATTATCTTCCTGTCATAGGTTTTAATTTAGATTCTGTACCTCATTGATCTGGAATCTGCTGTAACTGATAACTGAATTATCGCGGATAGCGTGTCATTAGTTCCCTAACTTGTTCTGCATGATATGAACTTCGTGTCAATGGTGAAGAAATTATTTGTAAAAAACCCAATTTTTCTCCGAATACCTTCCAAGCAGCAAATTGTTCTGGAGAGATGAACTCAGCCACTTGTAAGTGTTTTTGACTAGGTTGGAGATATTGTCCAATAGTTAAAATATCACAATCTACTGCGCGCAAATCCTGCATAACTTGACGAATTTCTGCATCAGTTTCACCTAGGCCCACCATAATACCGGATTTGGTGTATGTACTGGGAGAAATCTGGCGAGAGCGTTGTAATAATTCCACTGTCCGCTCATAATTCCCTTGGGGACGTACTCGCTGATATAAGCGTGATATAGTTTCTGTATTGTGGTTGAGTACCTCTGGTGCAGCTTCAAGAATAATTTCCAGAGCATTCCAATTTCCGCATAAATCAGGAATTAGCACCTCAATTGTAGTGTGCGGTGAGATGCTGCGAACTGCATTGATGCAATGGACAAACTGAGATGCACCACCATCAGGTAAATCATCCCGATTCACAGAAGTGATGACGACGTGATTAAGCCACATTCTGCGTACAGCTTCTGCTAATCGAGTTGGTTCTGTAGAATCTAATGGTTCAGGTTTTTTCTCAAAATCAATATCACAGTAAGGACAAGCCCTTGTACAAGCTGGTCCCATGATCAAAAACGTAGCAGTACCAGCATTGAAGCACTCACCAATATTCGGACAGGATGCTTCCTCACAAACCGTATTGAGGGCTAAATCCCGCAAAATTTCTTTAACGTTACCGACACGCTCCCACTGAGGTGCTTTTACCCTCAACCAGTCTGGTTTTAAAGTCACAGTCTACTTTTACCATTTTTTAGTTATACAAATCTAATGGTAGCAAGCAAAGACCTTTGTGGAAGATGGAAGATTTGTTATTCTGTGCTGATTGTGATATTGTGTGGTTATATTGCTATTTTTTAGCGGGATGTGGCGCAGCTTGGTAGCGCACTTCGTTCGGGACGAAGGGGCCGCTGGTTCGAATCCAGTCATCCCGATTTGTTTCATATCTATTGCCTAAACTCTTACAAACTGAGGCACTTCTGTTTCCACATTTTTCCCCAAATGCTTATCTATAACTGCGGGAACTTGTCCGGCCTGGATGCGACTGTAACGAGTTTTATCTGGCATAACTAAATTAGGGCCTGCCTTACAGTTTTTCATGCAACCAGTACCTTTAATATTGACTTTATTTTCCAAACCGCGATCACTCAACTCTTTCTCCAACATCTGACATACAGCTTTAGCACCGCTTTTCATACAATCTGACTTTTGACAAAATAAAATAGTCTGCCTTTTCGCTGCTTCAGGTTTAGGTTTAAGTCCCATATCAGCACTTGTAGCCATAACCCATTCAGCTTTTAATGTCAATTCATCTTTTTTAGCATCATACTTTTTCGTACCTACCACTTGCAACCAAGCACCATGTGGTAAACCCAAATCAAAAGCCACCCGTAAATGCTTGGCTAACTTGATATAGCATTGACCCTCGCTGGTGGCCAACAATAAACCCTTCAATTTATAACCATCTTTAATCACAAAATCCAAAAATCTGCCTTCTAAGCAAAATTCTGTCATTTCCATAGTAGAATATATTCTCATTTTTTTTACCTATTTCTAATCAAAAGAAACTATCAACTAATTAAAAGTTTTGGTGACGCATACACCAGCAGCGTTCCAAACTCCGAATCTTATCTTGACGAGGAGCTGTTATTTGCCGCATTACACTCCAAGCTTGCAGTGCTGATATTGGAGTGGCTATATTCACCTGTAAAGGTTGGTTAACCTCACATGTACAGGGAATATCCAACTCCCGCAGACGTTGATAGACCTGCCATCTATCTGCCCAATTTATGTCTATAACCTTCTTTTCTTCCATCTTGAGAGTTCTAAGTACAGAATAAACTAAACATCTAACCCCAATCTGTCTTAAGAATACATTAAATGAAAAATATTATCATTAATTTTACAATAAAATCTCATTCTTAGTATATTATCCTGACCAAGCATGCTTAGGCTTGTAAGTCAATAATATGTGAGTCATCAGAAATTACATAACAGATTCAGAACAGATTTAGAGTTAAAACTGTGACTTGCAACTATTAAAAATCTAAATTTGACTCAGGTTTGTTAGTATTGCGTTCATTTTTTTCAATGTTAATATGTAAGAACTGAACAGTTAAAAATTCTAACTGTCACAAAAAGGGGAGAACGATGTCTGATACTCAAGCTATTTTACACAATTTTGGTCAAGTTTACGACAATCCAGTATTACTAGATAACAGCGTCACTGCTCCAGTAGTAGAAGGATTTAACGTTATTTTAGCAAGTTTTCAAGCACTTTATTTACAGTATCAAAAACATCATTTTGTGGTAGAAGGTGCAGAATTCAGTTCCTTGCATGATTTCTTCAATGAAAGCTATCAAGAAGTCCAAGATCATATTCATGAGATTGGCGAACGTTTAAATGGTTTAGGTGGTGTACCTGCAGCAAGTTTTAGTAAATTAGCGGAACTATGCTGCTTTGAACCCGAAGCTGATGGTGTATATTCTTCCCAGAAGATGGTAGAAAATGACCTCGCAGCAGAACAAGTAATGATCGGTGTAATTCGTCGTCAAGCTACTCAGGCTGAGAGTTTAGGAGATATAGGTACACGCTATCTCTATGAAAAAATTCTGTTAAGAACTGAAGAAAGAGCTTATCATTTAGCACATTTCTTAGCTAAAGAGAGTCTAACTTTAGGATTTGTGCAACCGGCACATAACTAAACTTTCAATGGTTAGGACTAGTTGAATGCTAGTTAAAGAATACTTTAAAAGTCGGGATTTTCAGGAAAATAAATTTTGGCAGAGATATGAAAAATTTATCTCTGTCTTTTTTATGGACATTGCCAAAATGACTATCGGTAAACCCAGAAAAATATTAGATATGTTAATTGAGATTAAGTATCATATTTGTTTTTCCATATTGATGGTTTTTGAATCAGTCTATTTTCAAACTGAGATTTATAAAAATAAATCTCAGTTTGAAAAACATAAATAAATCAAAATATGTATTTATAAATATGGATGTGTTTCTGTATTTGTATATTCGTATCTATTCTATAGAAATAGGTTTCTTAATACACGGAACAAACAAGATATAGTCGATATTATAGAGATTAAGTATATCTACGTATATCTTGTAGATAATTGCAAATAGATACGAATATTATATCTATAGGATAGATAATGAGCAGACTTTTAATTTCTGACGCACGCTACTGCCTAATACCCGGAAAACTTAATAATAGATAAGATGATCAGGGGTAAAGACCCTTAAAATAGTCAAGATTTGTATTTTCTCAATCTAAAGTAAAAACTATGCCTCGTCGTCAAGATATCAGAAAAATATTGCTGTTAGGTTCTGGTCCGATTGTGATTGGCCAAGCTTGTGAATTTGACTATTCTGGTACTCAAGCTTGTAAAGCTTTGCGGGAAGAGGGTTATGAGGTGGTTTTGGTTAATTCTAACCCTGCTACCATTATGACTGACCCGGAAACTGCTGATCGCACTTATATTGAACCACTAACACCGGAATTAGTAGCAAAGGTCATTGAAAAAGAACGTCCAGATGCTTTGTTACCAACAATGGGAGGACAAACGGCCCTTAATTTGGCTGTGGCTTTGGCGAAAAATGGGGTGTTGGATAAGTATAATGTGGAATTGATTGGGGCAAAATTACCAGCAATTGAAAAAGCTGAAGACCGGAAGTTGTTTAATGAAGCGATGGACAAGATTGGGGTCCCAGTCTGTCCTAGTGGTACGGCGTCTTCCTTGGAAGAATCTAAAGCGATCGCTCATCATATCGGTACTTATCCTCTCATTATTCGTCCCGCTTTTACAATGGGTGGAACCGGTGGCGGTATCGCCTATAATCAAGAAGAGTTTGAGGTGATGGCACAGGTCGGTATTGATGCTAGTCCTGTTTCTCAGATTCTCATTGACCAATCTTTGCTAGGTTGGAAAGAGTATGAACTAGAAGTAATGAGAGATTTAGCAGATAACGTGGTGATTATCTGTTCCATCGAAAATTTCGATCCGATCGGCATTCATACCGGCGATTCTATCACAGTTGCACCTGCTCAAACTCTCACAGATAAGGAATATCAACGTCTGCGAGATATGGCAATTAAAATTATCCGCGAAATTGGGGTAGAGACCGGCGGTTCTAATATTCAGTTTGCGCTAAATCCTGTGAACGGGGATGTGGTAGTTATTGAAATGAACCCCCGTGTATCTCGCAGTTCTGCTTTAGCTTCCAAAGCCACTGGTTTTCCCATAGCGAAAATGGCCGCAAAGTTGGCTGTCGGTTATACCTTGGATGAAATCAAAAATGACATCACCAAACAAACTCCTGCATCCTTTGAACCCACTATAGATTATGTGGTGACAAAGATTCCCCGGTTTGCCTTTGAAAAATTCCCTGGTTCTGACTCCGTTCTGACTACACAGATGAAATCTGTTGGGGAAGCAATGGCTATTGGCAGGACATTTAATGAATCTTTCCAAAAGGCTTTGCGTTCCTTAGAAACGGGTCGTGCAGGTTGGGGTTGTCATAAGTCAGAAAAATTACCTAGTGGGGAACAAATACGCGCTCAATTACGGACTCCCAACCCAGAAAGAGTATATGCGTTGCGTCATGCGATGCAGTTGGGTATCACTAATGAGGAAATTTATGAACTAACAGCTATTGATCCTTGGTTTTTGGATAAATTACAGCAAATCTTGGAAATTGAGAAGTTCCTCAAACGCACACCTTTACAGCAGTTGACAAAAGAGAAAATGTATGAAGTGAAGCGAAATGGATTTAGCGATCGCCAAATTGCCTATGCGACCAAAACCAGGGAAGATGAAGTGAGAGCATATCGGCAAAAATTAGGTATTAACCCAGTTTACAAAACTGTGGATACCTGCGCAGCTGAATTTGAAGCTTTCACACCTTATTACTATTCTACCTACGAAGAAGAAACGGAAGTATTACCCACCGACAAACCCAAGGTGATGATTTTGGGAGGTGGTCCAAACCGTATCGGACAAGGAATTGAATTTGATTACTGTTGTTGTCATGCGGCTTATTCTCTCAAAGCTGTGGGTTATGAAACCATCATGGTGAACTCTAACCCAGAGACGGTTTCTACAGATTACGATACCAGCGATCGCTTGTACTTTGAACCTTTAACCAAAGAAGACGTTCTCAACATCATAGAAGCCGAAAACCCTATCGGTATTATTGTCCAGTTCGGTGGACAAACACCATTAAAATTAGCCATACCATTACAGCAATATTTACAGGGAAGAAGTTTCCAGTCCCCAGTCCCTCAAATTTGGGGTACATCTCCTGATTCTATTGACATGGCAGAGAATCGGGAACGGTTTGAAAAGATTTTGCAAGAGTTAAATATTGCTCAACCGCCTAATGGTATTGCTAGAAGTTATGAAGATGCATTAATAGTTGCCAGACGCATTGGTTATCCTGTCGTAGTCCGTCCTAGCTATGTATTAGGAGGAAGGGGGATGGAAATCGTCTATTCTGATGCAGAGTTAGAAAGATACATGAATTTTGCAGTACATGTAGAACCAGAACACCCGATTTTAATTGATAAATTCTTAGAAAATGCCATTGAAGTGGATGTAGATGCGATCGCCGATCATACAGGTAAAGTCGTAATCGGCGGCATTATGGAACACATAGAACAAGCTGGAATTCACTCAGGAGACTCTGCTTGTTCCCTACCATCAATCTCTCTTTCCCCAGCTGTATTAAACCAAATCCGCACCTGGACTGTGCAACTAGCACAAGCCTTATGCGTTGTCGGTTTAATGAACATTCAATTTGCAGTCGTTGGTGCAAACGGTTACTCTCCCCAAGTTTACATCCTAGAAGCCAACCCTAGAGCATCCCGTACCGTCCCCTTTGTTTCCAAAGCCACAGGTATCCCCTTGGCAAAATTAGCATCCTTAATCATGTCGGGTCAAACCCTAGAAGAATTGAACTTTACCCAAGAAGTTATTCCTTCTCATATAGCCGTTAAAGAAGCTGTATTACCCTTTAATAAATTCCCCGGTACAGATACTTTATTAGGACCGGAAATGCGTTCCACAGGGGAGGTCATGGGTATTGACGCTGACTTTGGCCGCGCCTTTGCAAAAGCAGAATTAGGTGCAGGGGAAAAACTTCCACTTAAAGGAAGCGTATTTCTGTCTATGAGTGATAGAGATAAAGGTGCAGCCATAGAGGTAGTGAAAGAATTTATCAGCTTAGGTTTTACTATCATCGCCACCCAAGGGACACGGCAAGTTCTACAGGAAAACGGGGTAAAAGTTGAATTAATCTTGAAACTACATGAAGGGCGTCCCCACGTCCTCGATGCTATCAAAAATGAGAAAATCCAACTAATTATTAACACGCCATCAGGAGAGGAAGCACAAACCGATGCGCGGTTAATCCGACGTACTGGCCTAGCCTACAAAATCCCTATCATTACTACCATAGCTGGAGCTAGAGCAACAGTAGCAGCTATCCGTTCTTTGCAAAATACGACTTTAGATGTGAAGGTGATTCAAGAATATTGCCCAATGGGGTAGGATTTCAGGAGTATGGCTATCGCCAGGCTCCACTATCAGGAGTTCAGGAGAAAGAACTTATTTTTCTCCCCTGCTCCCTACACACCTACTTCCCTGTCACCTGAAATATTAAGCAATCATTATAAGAAAATCATGATAGTTATCATTGAGATATTGTAACAAATATGAGGAAGTTATTTCCTCTCCAAAGAACCATTTCGGTCGCTTTAGATATATGATCTGATAGTATAAGCCAATGTAACCAAGACAACCTAAAATTCTCAAATCTTGATTATAGAAGGGTTATCAAAATTGGACGGCTCATTACTGAGCCTGAAATACTACCTTTTAAATTACGATATTCAGTAACCGGAAATTACCAAGAAGTTTCGGGTTTCTAGGTAGTCAAAATATTCTCATAAATGTTACAATTATTAATATTAAAATAAAACATGAAATGTTTAACTTGCTACCTTATATCTAACTGTAGATATTTGTAAATCAGTAGGAAGTGACTGTAACTTCCAGCAGTTAAGGAGCTAAAACTGACCAAATAAATACGAGCAGCCGAGTTTATCGGGCGTTTAATTTGCAAACCTTAGCATGGTTTCCCAGGTCATCTGGGTAGCACCCTCTCAAGGCATTTATCAGCTAATGACACTACCAGCAAACCCATCATCACCAAAAAGTAGCGCCATGAAGACCGCTCAGACAGCCACCGACCTTGTGCGGACTTACCTGCGTGAGATTGGCCGTGTTCCACTTCTCACCCACGAAGAAGAGATTCATTATGGTAAACAGGTACAAAGATGTACCGCCTTGTATGAAGTGAGGGAAAATCTTGCTACCCAGTTAGGTTATCAGCCAACTTTAGAAGAGTGGGCAGCATCAGCACAAGTAGAACCAGTAGAGTTAAATACAGCGATCGCAGAAGGTGAAATTGCTAAACGGAGAATGGTAGAAGCCAACCTGCGTCTAGTTGTTTCTGTTGC
The DNA here is from genome assembly GCA_936914905.1 of uncultured Trichormus sp. Taxonomy (GTDB): domain Bacteria; phylum Cyanobacteriota; class Cyanobacteriia; order Cyanobacteriales; family Nostocaceae; genus Trichormus_B. Next base: position 20,550 of record CAKZGI010000091.1, read on the forward strand.
GAAAAAGTACATTAAGCGTAATGTCGATTTGCTCGACTTAATCCAAGAAGGTAGTATTGGGATGCAACGGGGAGTAGAAAAATTTGACCCCACCAAGGGTTATAGATTTTCTACCTATGCCTACTGGTGGATACGTCAAGCCATCACTCGTGCGATCGCCGAAAAAGCTCGCACCATCAGGCTACCTATTCATATTACAGAAAAACTCAATAAAATTAAAAAAGCCCAACGTCAACTATCTCAAAAATTAGGACGTGCGCCCACAGCTATAGAACTAGCTGACGAATTAGAACTAACACCCAGACAAGTGCGGGAGTGCCTAGAAAAAGCCCGACTGCCTTTATCTCTAGATTTAAGGTTAGGAGACAATTACGACACAGAACTGGGTGAAATGTTGGAAGATACAGGTGCAACCCCAGAAGATTTTGTCATCCAATCTTCTTTATCTTCCGACATAGAACGTCTGATGACAGAACTAACTCCTCAACAAAAGGAAGTAATTAAACTGCGCTTCGGGTTAATAGATGGACAAGCTTTAACACTCTCTAAAATCGGAGAAATCCTCAATATCAGCCGTGAGAGAGTCCGACAAATTGAGCGTGAAGCCTTAACGAAACTTCGCAAATCTAAAGTTAACATTAACGAATATCTTGCTAGTTAGGTAGTTGAAAGAGACTGGTGACTGGGGATTAGGCATTAGGAAGTTGAGGATCTAAATAACCCAATCACCAACTGCCTATTCGTAAAAATACTCCGCCTTTGGTACGGTTTAACCGACTCCCACGACTGACATAACCTGTTAAATTGATTGATATGAACACACAATTTTCATCTAAATTCAATACAAAATAGGTTATTAATTATTTCAGTCCTAAACACCGCAATTAACAGTGTTAGTAGAAGGAGATCAAAAGTGAGTAACCAACCCAATCGAGTCTCTGAATTTTTTGATAGCGAGTCTGAAACTAGCAACTTATGGCATTACGTTAAATCCTTAAGTCCAGAAACCGTTACCCAGCTATCCAAACCAAATTCTCCCGAAGTCTTTCAGGTGATGGAACGCAATATCACAGGACTATTAGGAAACTTACCTTCTGAACACTTTGGTGTGACTATCACCACCAATAGGGAAAATTTGGGACGGTTACTGGCATCTGCTATGATTAGTGGTTATTTTTTGCGTAATGCTGAACAGCGAATGAGCTTTGACATGAGCCTGCAAGGAACCGAAGCGAATAGCACTGATATTGCTGAATAGAAAAACGAATTAACGCCAGTTAAACAAATTCTCTACGAAATATCAACTTCACAAGAGAAATTTAATAATTGGTGTTTTTTAGTGAATAAATGTTAATATTGTATATTGCGAATTTGGTCTAGTTAAAAACTGGATAGTCAAAGAATCTATCTGTCGAGTTTTTTATTGACGATTGGGTATAATTCTATGAATAGAATATCTACTGTTCCTCATAAAATAATTGGTGTTGCTGTAATTTGGAACGATCAAAAACAAATTTTAATTGACCGTCGTCTTCCCAAAGGAACAATGGCTGGTTTATGGGAGTTTCCTGGTGGTAAAATTGAATCAGGAGAAACAATAGAAGAGTGTATTGCCAGGGAAATTTCAGAAGAGTTAGGAATTAAAATAGAAGTTGGTACACATCTAATTACTATTGATCATACTTCTACCCATTTCCAGGTAACTTTAACTGTGCATCATTGTCGTCATTTAGCAGGTATTCCCCAAGCTATAGAATGTTCAGAAATTCGTTGGGTAAGTTTAGATGAGTTAGATGATTTTACTTTTCCAGAAGCGAATGTAGAAATTATTGCAGCTTTGAGAAAAGGTCAAAATGATAATTAATTAAGTCAGGAGAAAACTGCTAGATAAACAATCAACTATATGAACAATTTAGATGGATATTTTCAGGTATGTATGAAGGATTAGTTATTATTTCTTTACTTTTAACGTATCTATTTTTAAATATTGCTATTTGCTCAACTCAAATTTAAGCAATTTATCAGAATTACTCGCCGCCAAGATTAAAGCAGTTCTCATTAATCCGAAAATAGTAGAAGGTTCTGGAGGTTTGATATGAGTTGTTTCTCCTTGAAGTGCGATCACATCATTATTTTTGCAACCAAAAGTTTCCGAACCTTGTTGTGAAAAAGAAATTAAATCAAATCCCACAGCAGCTAATTCTGTACTATTTAACGCAAACATTTTTTGAATTGGTATTAGAACGGTTACTAGATTCTACTTATGGTAATCTGGGTTCAATTTATGCAAGACTTGGTAATGATGAAGCTGCTATCTCTTATTCCCAAATAGCGGCAGAACTATCTTCAAATCAGGGCAATGTAGAAAGATATAAGGATATAAGGAATTGATGAAGGCAGTTAGAGATTCACGCGATTAAATTGATAAATAAAAATTGAGGTTGGATTAAGCTAAAGTACAACCCAACAAAAGTTTTAATAATGTTCGACTTTCTTACGTCAACCCAACTTATTGATTCTAGTTTATAGAAAAGTACGTCTCAGGACAATTAGTGGTTATTTTCAAAATAAAAAGTAACAATGTATTAACAGTATTTATTTGTTACTCATAATTTTCTACAATAATTAATCAAGACTTTTATAAAAGGTGTAAGTAAAAAAAATGCCTAAAACTGTTGCTGACGTGATGAGTAGCAATCCTATTCTGGTTCGTCCCGAAACTCCCTTAAAAGAAGCTATCCAAATTTTGGCAGACAAGCGAATTAGTGGTTTACCTGTGATTGATGATGCAGGTAAAGTGGTAGGAATTATATCAGAAACTGACTTGATGTGGCAAGAAACTGGTGTAACTCCCCCAGCTTACATCATGTTTTTGGATAGTGTGATTTATTTACAAAATCCCGGTACTTATGAACGGGATTTACACAAGGCTTTAGGACAAACTGTGGGGGAAGTGATGAGTAAAACCCCTATTACTATTACTCCTGATAAACCCCTGAAAGAAGCTGCAAAAATAATCCAAGAATATAAAGTTCACCGTCTTCCAGTGTTAGATAGCACAGGTCAAGTGATAGGTATTCTAACTCGTGGTGATATTATCCGCGCTATGGCTACAGAGTAGGGACTGGAAAGAAAGCAAGGGGGGAGGAAGCAGGGGAAGAAGAACAACTAAACCAATTTCTAATGACCAATGACTAATTACAATTTTCAAAATTTAGGATAATTATCATGAGTGCTTCTGCTGAATCTGTGAGAGAATTACTGAGTTCGGAGAATTTTAGCGATCGCTTGCGTGCAGTCAATCAAATTCGAGAAATAGAACCAAACACTGGGTTTGAATTGGTTCAAATCGCTATTGGTGATGAAAATTCCCGTGTTCGCTATTCGGCGGTAAGTCAACTTGATACCCTCGGAGAGCAGGATTTAGATTTATCTTTGCAGATATTACGCGAACTGCTCAATGATCCTGAAGCGGATGTGCAAGCAGCAGCAGCAGATTGTTTAGGTGCGCTTAAATTACACGCGGCTTTTGAAGATTTAGAGCAACTTTACCATACAACCTCGGAATGGCTAGTACAATTCAGTATTATTGCTACATTAGGAGCATTGGGTGATCCGCGCAGTTTGGAACTTCTCAAACAAGCTCTTAACTCAGATAACGGTTTAATCCAAACTGCTGCTATCAGTTCTCTAGGTGAGTTGGGAGATGTCCAAGCAGTTTCTCTATTGATTCCATACAGCACTAACCCAGATTGGCAAGTGCGTTACAGAGTTGTCCAAGCTTTAAGTAATTTAGGTGGTGCGGAAGCTAAATCTATTCTGGAGACGCTGGTTAATGATGAAGTAGATGCGATCGCAAAAGAAGCAAAACAAGCTTTGGAATAGACATCTGGTGAAATAAAGAATGTAGAGACATTGTATAGAACTTCTCTACAAATCAAAAAAATTGACCTGGTTGGTAAATTGTCGCATTCTAACCAGATCGAAAATTAAGATTTTGATATCAGAAGTAGTCTTTCAAACTAAGCTTTTACTAGTTGGCGACGACGAGCTACAGTCATTCCCGCAGCAACCAAACCTAAACCTAGCATTGTAGTGGGTTCTGGAATAGGAGTTAGATCGGTAACGATAGTTAACTGGTAAGTGCTTGAAATACCAGAAAGAGAAGCGTTCAAAAAGCCTGTCGCCACAGTTACTCCATCGAAATTAAATCTTCCTGTCAGACCATCCAATGTTACATCACTGATATTATTGCTCGTTAACCGAGTTCTGGTAACTTCAGTATCGTCCAGGTCAAAGGTAAGAAAGGCAGTAACATCATCCAGGGTTCTTTCTCCAAAATCAATAAATGGAGTGTAAGTTCCTGTTAAGTATGTAGCTCTTCTAGCTGAGAGAACAGCTGTTCTTGTTAGATTCAGAGTGCTAATACTAATACCTGTAATAGGCAATGTGTTTGAGTCCAAGTTTGGTGTGAAGTTTGCAAAATCACCTGTAAGATCCACACCATCAACATCAACAAACGTAACGCTAGTAGTAGCTGGATTCACTCCATCGCTAGGAACTATAGCTGTACCATTAATACCAATACTCCCATTCAGTGTTAAAGCCTGAGCCGAACCAGCAGAACCTAATAAACCAGCAGCAGCAATAGGTAGTACAGCAGCAGCGCCGAACAATTGAGATTTGAAATTAAACATTGTAGTCTTTCGCTCCTATCAAAAAATTGCGAACAAATAATTACGTGATTTTCCTAGCAACCATCCTGTAAGTTGCATAGCAGTTTATGAAATTAAGTGATATTACCCTGTATTAAGTCGTTTTGTGTTTTTGTTTAAATACTAGGCTAGGATTACTGTGTTAACACGGTTAGTATACTGTAGCTGTTTGCTTGAGTTCCTTGAGTTTTTTCTGTATTCCCCATACAACAATGATTACATACTCAGCCAGTGACTGGCAACATATACTGAAGCATCTTGATATTATCTTTATCAAGAATCTAGTTGTTTTTCTTGCATCCCTAAATCTTGTAAAACCTAATATTCCGGCAATAGTCTTAAATAAAGCCAGTTTGGTGAATCGGAATAGCTGTATCAATTATATGTGTTAAGAATCAACACAAAGCCCATATTTCAAGGTTTTATTGACTTTTATTTTTAATTTATCCACCCCGCAATAGTCTGCCAGATTATTTGAAGTTGTCGTGAAGAAATTGCCGGTTAAACCATAATTTAGGATAAAAATACTACCCTCCATATACTTCAGTCCAGGTAGTCCATATAAAAATTACGATAGCACTAACAGCGAGAATACCCTGAAGTAAGTTCCCTACTACTGTTCCGACTGTAATTCCTATCCCAGCTTTGACGGCTTTACCCAAGTCACGACGGTAAATATACTCACCTATAATTGCCCCTAAAAGTGGACCCAGCAACATTCCTAATAGTGGTCCCCCAAAGGGCAATGTTGGCAATAACCCGAAAAATCCCAGAAATAAACCGACAAATGCGCGAATTTGTCCCCATTTACTTGCAGGAGCTTGTTTTGCACCTAAGTAACCAGCTAGGAAATCTACTCCCAATAGTCAAAACAAAAATAGAAAGATAATGGTGACAATCAAGGGAATTTTAATGGCTGCAAAGGAACTACTGACGATTCCCCAGAGAATAATAGCTACTAATACTAAGCTACTACCAGGAATAGCTGGAACTACCGCACCAAGTACACCCACAAGCATGAGAGCTATTAATAACCAGTAAATTATTTACATAATTTCTAATTCAGAATTCGTAATTTGTAATAATGCCTCCGGCTTCCGTAAGAGATACGTAATTAGGAAAACTGTTCCCTATTTTCCCCTAGACGCATATACCCCTACTCTGGAAGAGTTACAGCCAATTTATCAGCAATTCCCGCAATCCAGTTTTCGTCTTGTTTGGTGTAACTACGAGGAGCATTTGCTCCTAAGATTAAAACACCTTCTTTTCCAATAGGTTGACAAATTACCCCTTGTGTGTTTTCTGGCAAATAATCAAATTCGATTCTCCCAGGATATACTTTCAACGCTACTAAATAAACTGGTTTTTGTGTTTCCATCACCCGTTTTAATATTGTTCCTGGTATGACTTCAGATTTAGATGCCAGAATACCGCGACGTAACAGAACTTTCCCTTGGTAGTAAACTATGAGTGATCGCGTGACTGTATTGGTCAATAATAAATGCGATGCCCAGGCTAATTCTGTCTTCACGGCTTCTGGTAAATCTGGTGCTAGAATAAATCCCTCTTCCCCAATTAGTTGTACAGTATCAGGTGATCGCGGCTGTACCTGTTGCCAAATTAAACCCGTTAAAATTAACACTGCACTCAAAATTACCCCCAACACATCCCCCCGTGCTTGAGAACTTGTGAGTTCCGGTGTCAACAAGCGATTAACCAGTAAAAGTACAGCACTCAAACCCCCGACTACCAAGGGCAAAAGCCGCAAAACAACATTAGGATCAGATTTAGTCATTGGTCATTAGTCATTGGTCATTAGGCATTGAACATTGGTTAGTTCTTATTCTCCCCCTGCGCCCTGCTCGCTATTCCCCAGTTTCACTCTTCTCCCGATTCCAGTATCCTTTGGAAAAGATAACCAGTACCTCTAGCAGTTAGTATCAGTTCTGGGTTACTAGGATCATCTTCTAATTTTGCTCTTAACCGCGATATATGTACATCTACCACGCGAGTATCCACATGGCGTTCTGGTGTGTATCCCCAAACTTCTTGTAAAATTTCTGACCGAGAAAAAGCTTCTCCAGAACGGCTCACTAATAATTCTAGTAAGCTAAACTCCATCCCGGTTAAGCGGATACGTTCATCACCTTTGTAAACTTGGCGCTTATTTGTATCGATTCTGATATTCCCGACGTGAATTACTCCAGAACTAGGAATACCAGTCGCACCAGTTTTATCTACTCGTCGTAAAACTGAGCGAATCCGCGCTTCTAATTCTTTAGGAGAGAATGGTTTCACTACATAGTCATCAGCGCCCAATTCCAAGCCGGTGATGCGATCGGCTACATCTCCCAAAGCTGTTAGCATAATAATGGGAATATCAGATTCCTTGCGTAATTCTTGACAAACACCATAACCATCTAGCTTCGGCATCATCACATCCAAAACTACCAGGTCTGGTTCAGCTTTACGAAAAGTTTCTAAAGCCTCTTCTCCATCACCAGCAGTTACTACATCATAGCCAATCATGGAAAGGCGCGTTTCCAAAATCCGGCGAATGCTGGCTTCGTCGTCTACTACCAGGATTTTTTCTTTATGACTTTCCAAGTTTTCCTAAGCTCCCTAACTGGAATTTTACATTACGAATTTTAACAGATCGCGGAAGTCCCCACCTTCAATGTACTTATAAAATGGTGATTGTGAGCGGGTAATGACGATTGCAGCTATATCTTAAATATAAATTTTCTGCACAGCAAAAACAAATACTGGATGTATGTTAGTCTAACAATAGATATTGCGGAGTCAGCAATTATTATCTTGATAATCTTTAACACAAAGTATAATTTGTGTTAAAATAGGTAAACAATAAGGTGATGTTGAGTCTGACACAAAGTAGTTCAAGTCCGTTTATATCCGTCCCAAGAGCAGCAAATTCAATTAGCTAAAACTTTTGATTGCGCTTGTTGGTCGTGGAATTATGCCCTAAATAAATCAATTGAGGTTTATAAAGAAACGGGTAAGGGTCTAGGCAGGTCAGCACTTAACGTATTTCTTCCTGCACTCAAAAAAGCTGAATATACTGTGTGGTTAGCTAATTGTTATAGTCGGATTTTACAAGCTACAACACTCTATTTAACGACAGCATACAAAAACTTTGTTGATAAACTGGCTGGGTTTCCTAAATTTATATCTAAGCATAGCCAAGCTTTCATGAAAAAGCTAACAGGAGTTTGGAAACCCAGTGGCTTTTAGCCCTGGGAGGAAAAAGGATACAGTGGGTTTTAGCCCACTGTATCCCTAATATGGGCATCCTTTCTTGTGGATGGTAAACCAATCAAATCTATTAACCAGTGGTTCAATAAGCGTAATGCTCAACTGCAATCTATCAAGGATAAGTTCTTAATTAAGGGTATCACTAGTCAACAAGTGAAACTTACAGCAAAACGCAATAATCAAGTTAGAGATTACCTGAACAAGACAGCACGATTTATGGTGAATCACTGATCCAAAATAGTATCGCTAATTTGATTGTTGGGTACAATTCTGGTATCAAACAAGAAATCAATATTGGTGGACGCAATAACCAAAACTTTGTCCAAATTCCTTTTCACAGTTTGGGTTCTAAGGGGAGAATCAAAGTAGAGAATCTTCATGTCAAAGGCATGGTTCATAATCACAATTTAGCAAAAGCAATATCTAGTTAATCGGAAAAAGCTGTAACTACTACTAGTATTCAAGTTTAGCTATTTCCAAAACTTAAGGAAGAATAAATATTTCTAAAGAAACATTAAACATGGCAAAGCCAAAAACCATTTTCATTTGTAGTAAATGTGCAGCCGAATTCTCCCAATGGTTTGGAAAGTGTTCAAATTGTGACACCTACGATTCTTTAGTAGAACAGAATGCCACACCTTTTGGAGTAGATATACCTAGTCGTGGGGGAGTAGGTAACTGGCACGCTGCACAAACTAATGGTAAATCTACTACTAAACCAGCTAAACCAAGAGCTTCACTGACTTTCGAGCAAATTAGCGATCGCCAAATTGCTCGTTGGGAATCTGGATATAGAGAATTGGATCGGGTACTCGGTGGGGGAGTTGTCCCCGGTTCAATGGTGCTAATCGGCGGCGACCCAGGTATAGGAAAATCTACTTTATTACTACAAGTATCTAATCAGTTAGCACAAAAATACCGTATTCTCTACGTCACAGGAGAAGAATCTGGACAACAGGTAAAATTACGTGCTTCTCGTTTGGGAATGTCCAAACCCATAAATATAGTAGTTACTGACGAAACTGAAAGTAAAGAAACCGATGCAGCAGAAACTATAGATATACAAAATAGTAAAGAAGAGCCTATAAATCCTCTTAGCATCGGTGCTGATCTGTATGTTTTGCCAGAAACAGATTTAGAAGAAATTCTTCGGGAAATAGACTCACTTAAACCAAATTTGGTAGTAATTGATAGTATACAAACAGTATTCTTTCCAGCATTGACATCTGCACCTGGTTCAGTAGCACAAGTCCGGGAATGTACCGCTGCTTTGATGAAAGTGGCTAAACATGAAGATATTACCATGTTAATTGTTGGTCATGTTACCAAAGAAGGGACGATAGCCGGTCCGAGAGTATTAGAACATTTAGTAGATACAGTTTTGTATTTTGAAGGTGATCGCTTTGCATCCCATAGATTATTAAGAACAGTAAAAAATCGTTTCGGAGCTACCCACGAAATTGGTATATTTGAAATGGTATCGCAAGGATTACGGGAAGTAGACAATCCTTCAGAATTGTTTCTAGGCAACCGTGACGACCCCGCACCAGGGACAGCCATAGTCGTAGCTTGTGAAGGAACAAGACCAATAGTTGTCGAATTGCAAGCTTTAGTTAGTCCGACTAGTTACCCTTCACCCCGTCGAGCGGGAACAGGTATAGATTATAACCGCTTGGTTCAAATTCTCGCCGTATTAGAAAAGGGAGTAGGAATACCCATGTCCAAATTAGATTCCTACGTTGCATCTGCTGGGGGTTTGAACGTAGAAGAACCAGCAGTAGATTTAGGAATAGCAATCGCCATAGTTGCCAGTTTTCGCGACAGAATAGTTGATCCAGGCACAGTATTAATTGGGGAAGTCGGTTTAGGGGGACAAGTGCGATCGGTTTCCCAAATGGAACTGCGGTTAAAAGAAGCAGCAAAACTCGGATTTAAACGTGCGATTGTTCCCAAAGGACAAAAATTTCCTGACCTTAACATTGAGATTGTGCAAGTTTCCAAAGTCATAGATGCCATTATTGCCGCCATTCCCCATCAAGAACTGACAGAAGAAGATTTAGAACCAGATTAGGAAGAAGAAAACTAAGCAAGCACTAACTCTAAAATCCTTTCCGAATCTGGCATCACCAATTTAAAATTATGAGATAATTTTTGATTATCTAAAAGATAATATCCTGGTCTGCTTGCGGCTGTAGGATACTCCTGTGAAGTAATAGCAATTAACCTCTGTAACTTGCGTTGACTGGATTGTAAATCAGGCTCAAAAATTTCTTTGGCAAAAATTGCTTTAGCAAAACCATACCAGCTAGTTTTTCCACTTGCTGATAAGTGATATAATCTACCTTGAGTAGCGAAAAAATCAGATGCATTTGGCAGAGCCTGAGAAATGATTTGGGCTGTAATTTCCACAATCATCCGACTGTAAGTCGGTGCGCCAATTTGATCATCAACTACCCTGATTTCTTCCCGTTCCTTCGCCAGTCTTTGCATCGTCAGTAAAAAGTTTTTCCCATGCAAACCATAAACCCAACTAGTGCGAAAAATTAAATGATCCACACCTACAGATGCGATCGCCTCCTCACCAGCTAACTTTGTTTTTCCATAGATATTTTGGAGATTTGGTTGATCATTTTCTGTATAGCGAGTATTTTTATTTCCATCAAAAACATAATCTGTAGAATAGTGAATCATAGCCGCACCCAGACGCTTGGCTTCCTCAGCTATCAGACCAGGTGCAATACCATTAATAGCGATCGCTATTAATCGTTGTGACTCTGCCTGATCTACCACTATATAAGCAGCAGGATTGACAATCAAATCGGGTTTTAGTTCTCTAATTGTTTGACAAAACATATCTGGTTGCGCTAAATCTATTTGGTTGCGCCCTACAGAAATCACTTCACCCATAGTCATCAAAGTGCGTTGCAGTTCCCAACCGACTTGTCTAGTTGTACCTGTTAAGAGGATTTTCATAAATACACCTCTGCTTCTGAGAATAGCTTACCAAGCTTATCCTTAGCAGAGACACTTCTGAGAATAGCTTACCAAGCTTATCCTTAGCAGAGACAATAGGTTCATATTGAATAGGCCATGTGATCGCTAAGTTAGGATCATTCCATAAAATAGTGTGATCGTGCTGAGGTGCATAATATTCAGTAGTTTTTTACAAAAACTGAGCATATTCAGACAACACCACAAAACCGTGAGCAAAACCCGGTGGTATCTACAATTGATGTTTATTTTCAGCCGACAAACACACACCAACCCATTGACCAAAAGTGGTAGAACTTTTTCGCAAATCAACCGCCACATCAAATACCTAACCTACTACAACTCTCACCAGTTTTCCTTGGGGCTGCTCAATTTGGTAATGCAAACCAAGCAAAACATTTTTAATAGAACGTGAGTGATTATCTTGGAAAAAATGAGATGATATTCCTACCTTGTCTAAAAAAACTCTTTCGTTATAACTTTCATAAAAAAAGCCACATTTATCTCCAAAAATTTGGGGCTCAATTAGCAGCACATCAGGTATTCCTGTAAATACGACCTTCATAAAATTATACTCTTTGCCTCAAAAGACTTAAACTATTGATGATAATTAAACATTCTTTAATGTATTAATTACCATGCTTAGAGAATCTATTTTTCTAGATTAGAATCAATTTCATCTTCTAGCATTTTCCTTAAATAAAGACCATAACTGCTTTTACCCATAGATTCAGCCAAGTAAGACAACTGACGAGAATCAATATATCCTCGAAGATATGCAATTTCCTCAATACAAGCTATTTTTAGTCCCTGTCTTTATTCCAAAGTCTGGATGAAATTGGAAGCTTGATGCAAAGACTCATGTGTACCAGTGTCTAACCAACCATATCCCCGTCCTAAAATTTCCACTTGTAATTGACCTGGATCTAAATAAGCTAAATTCACATCAGTAATTTCTAGTTCATTACGAGGAGAAGGCTTCAAACTAGCAGCAATTTCCGTAACTTGATCATCATAAAAGTAAATACCAGGAACAGCGTATTTTGATTTAGGAATTTTCGGTTTTTCTTATATTCTAATTGCTTTACCATCAGCGTTCAATTCAATCACACCATAGTTTTGAGGTTCTGTCACCTTATAACCAAAACCAACCCTCCATGTTGGAGTTGAGAAGCACGAGTCAGGACTTTAGTTAAACCATGTCCATAAAATATGTTGTCTCCCAAAATTAAGTATACTCGGTCATTTTTGATAAAATCTTTTCCTAATATGAAAGCTTGAGCTAAAGGGTCAGGCTTAGGCTGTTCAACATGAATAAGGTTAAGACCCCATTGACTACCATCCTTAAGAAGTCGCTGAAAAGGAGGTAAATCAATGGGAGTATAAATAACCAGAATCTCCATAATTCCAGCTAACATCAAGATCGATAAAGGACAGTAAATCATGGGTTTGTCATAAACAGACATTAACTGTTTACTGACAACTTGAGTTAAGGGATAAAGTCTTTTACCAAAACCACCAGCTAGAATAATACCCTTCATTTTACTATCCTTATATACGATAATAAATTATCCATAAAGAATTCAATAGTCAGAATTCAAAATAGTGCTTACAGCCGGCTGCACCAACAAAATTAAGAAAAATTTCCAATTGATTAATTGTGAGTACAGGCTTCCACTAAACGAAATTCAGTGGTCGGCAATCAGTAACGGGTGCAAGCCACCAGAGATTATTTTGAATTTTGAACTTTGAATTTTTAATTCCCCAAAGGGGTTAATTTATTCTTCAACGAGTTCCATAATTTTGTTTAATCCAACTTTGGTATGTACCTGTACATACAGAGTCTACCCAAGCCGAATTATTCAGATACCACTGCACAGTTTTCAATAGACCACTATCAAAATTTTCTTTTGGTTTCCAACCTAAATTTCTGCTAATTTTACTACAATCAATTGCATAACGGTGGTCATGTCCAGGACGGTCTTTAATAAAAGTAATTAGAGAAGAATATTGAAAATTATCTTGAGGTGCTAATTCATCGAGAATGGCACAAATCTTTTCCACAACTACCAAATTTGTTTGTTCATTTATGCCACAGATGTTGTAAGTTTCGCCAGTACAGCCTTCTATCAGAACCAGACAAATAGCATCACAGTGATCTTTTACATAAAGCCAGTCTCGAATGTTTCGACCATCACCATATATAGGTAGAGATTTACCATTTAAAGCATTGAGAATAGTTAAAGGAATCAGTTTTTCAGGAAATTGCATAGGTCCATAATTATTCGAGCAATTAGTTGTTAAAGTAGGTAGATTGTATGTGTGATAGTAGGAGCGCACGAGATGGTCAGCAGCTGCTTTAGAAGCAGAATAGGGGCTATTGGGTGCATAGGGTGTATCTTCTCGAAATCCTGGATCTGTTGAACTTAAAGAACCATATACTTCATCAGTAGATATGTGCAGAAAGCGGAATTTTTCCTTTCTTGGTGATGTGAGTTTTTGCCAATAAGCCTTACTCGCTTCTAATAATTCAAATGTTCCTACTACATTAGTATGGATAAAATTCCGTGGGCTAATAATTGAACTATCAACGTGAGTTTCAGCGGCAAAATTTATAAGGGCATCTGGCTGATATTCCTCTAGTAAATAACTTACCAGCTCAGAATTATTAATGTCTCCTCGAATAAAATAATAGTTGGGATCATCTTGCAATTTTGCTAGATTCTGGAGGTTACTGGCGTAAGTCAATTTATCTAAATTAACGATGTTAGCCCATTTGGAATTTCTAACTTGGATGACAAAATTAGCCCCAATAAATCCTGCACCACCTGTTACTAATAAAGTTGGCATATCGTTTTTTTTGTAATTTGACATAGAAGCTTATTCATCCTATTTTTAGGTTTTTAGTCCAAGTGAGTTTTGGTTATTTTAATAATGGAGATATCATCTCTAGTTCAGGATTTTTTCAAGCCTAATTTTTGGGCAATTTTTCTTAGTGTATGTTTAAAAAGTTAGAAAAGGTATAATTTGTCATTCTGAGTGGAGCAAACCGGAACGAAGAATCTGGGGTTTAAGCAATTAATATGAGATGCTTCACTTCGCTGCGCTACGTACCCTGCGGGAAGCAAGCTACAGCATAACTTTTCAAAAACCCTCTTAGTGTTTCCTTGGGAAACCAGACCATAAAAATCCCACCTCTATGGAATATTGTCAAATTCCAAATATAGCCAAAACTTCTAAATTGTCTTAATAATAGGATTTCAGCTAATACATAACGTCGATTTTTTCGTGGTTGGTTTGGAAGATTGTCCTCAGTACGAAGTTGCTCCGGTAAAGGTAGCCAATAACCCACTATTTTTCCCGGCTCAAACAATCTTGCCTGTAGAGATAATCCCATCAATCGGTCAGCCCTCCAAAAAGGAATATATTTAAATGGACCAAATAGAGTAAAGTTCGGTTCAATCTCCTTGAGTGCTTCTTGAACAAGATAATTTTTCCAAACTTTCTTGTCAAAGTTTTCTTGATGAGGTCCTTTTTCATCTCTATGCCCCTAAGAACTGCTAAGAAGTCTAGTTTATTATCAAAAGGAACAATAGGAATTTCTCTCATTGTATATTTATTTTCCTCGTCGGAGTAAGCTTTTGAAACATCACGCTTTCTGACTTCGAAGTTTTGAATATTAGGGAATAAATTCCAAGGTTTATCAATGGGTAGTTTGTTAAGAGGAAATTGAACTTGATTTAATCTGAAGAAATAGCTCTCAGGAAAGTTTGTAAAATAATCTTCTGTAATTTCAGGAATATTTGTATGCAGATGTTCATCGCAATTAATGCATAGAAGGTATTTTACTGATGCATTAACTAAAGCAGTAACTCTTTGAACAGGTGGATAAACTAAAATAAACTCAGTGCTACCTTGGACTTTTAAGAGTTCTTGTAGCCGTGAATCTTGAACACCTTCCCTCATGGGAATAATAATAGAAAGCTACGAATTTGTAATATAGTGGCGATTGTCATGTTAAGATGAAATTACAAATGAATGATTATAAAAATTCACTTAGTTTTTATAGCTATCTATCTGAGTAGCAATAGTTTAAAAAAAATTGATATATAAATCCTCTGTACCAGATATTTATATATCAGATTTTTATGTATCAAAATAAATTTGGTTATATTTAGTACTTATGCATTTATCACGGAAAAATGAACCACATTTAGCAAAGCCATTAGCGACTTGCAGCGTGCTCTAGGCATAAGGATAAAAAATGAGGAAAAATAGTTTCACAGTTTCTTGTGTAGGTGTTGTATAGAGTTTTATATACCAATATTTGCCGTATCTCTAACACAGAGTGAGAGACTAACCTATATTGTAACTAATCTAACTATAATCCTACACTGTACTGCTTGCAATCAGTGTAAGAAATATACTCAATGTAAGAAATATACTCAATAATAAATTATGAGTCTAGGGTGTGGCTTTTGTTGAAGGTGTAGTCGTGGACTCTGCTGACGGCGTAGTTGAAGGTGTGGTTGAAGGTGTAGCTGTTGGCTTGACGCTTGGTTTAGCTTTGGGTTTATAGTTAGCTTGACGGTTGGTGTCGCTGTCGGCTTGATTGTTTGTCCAATAGCTTTCTTGGCCTTTTCATCCAACTTCTGACGAAGTACCAAATCAGCAATACCAGTTTCCGTTAATTGATTTTTTTCTGATACTCTTTTACCAATTCTTCCATCCGAGGGCTATAGAATTGATCACGGGGTAGGGGAGGATTAGGTTTCAGTGCTGCATTTAAATTCCCTTGGAGAATTTGTACTATGTTCGCAGCAAAAGCCTGAGTTTTTTGACCTGGTTTACCATAAACAGTCAGCTTATAACCTTTTTGAAATTCACTGATTGCTTTTTTAGTTTCCTCATCCATAAGTATATTATTTGTTACTTTCACAGTATATCCTAACCCATGCAAGACAGCCCGGAATTCCTGAGGCTTATAATTAAGCTGACGGACTGCAAAAGCTATGTCTGAAATTCCTGCACTAACTGTGACTAAACAGACTAAAGTGACTGTTGTTCTTAATTTTCCTAAATCACACCAAATTGTTACAACTCCTTCATATGAAATCAGCAAAATCTAAATGCTAACAAATGTATCTTAAATTTCTTTAAGCTATCATTTTGCGATCATTCATGAATTTTGATTAATTTCAATTAAATTGATTATTAACTAATATGGATATTTTGCTTTTTTGCATCTATCCATAGTCTTATTTTTTATTACCAGGAGTGATTATCTACCGATACTTGGTATTAAAGACAGGAAATATCGTATTCCTGTATAGTTAGTAACTAATAATGAGTAGCCTCAGATCTCGTAAGCACCACAAGCTATACTTTGAAAAGTTAATGGCCATTACTGCCACTGTTAACTTAGGATGGTGGATTAAATAACCTGTAACTCTGGTTTAGGAGTGTAATTCCATTGGGGTAAGAATTCATCAACAACAATCTTCAGATTTGATTTGAAGTCAAGAGC
>CAKZGI010000092.1 GCA_936914905.1 uncultured Trichormus sp.
AGAAAGGGTTTTAGCTTTAGCGTAAACTAGCTTGTCAATAATTTAGTTAAAATAGACTTATTTATGGCTGAATAATTAGGTAATCTATCCTTAGACAAGAGTTATTTTACTAGAGATAAGTTAATTTACGCCTTTGCAAAATAATCCATTTGTTTTGTTTATATTTTTCTCAATTTTTGCACTTATATAGATGATTTTGAAATCCTTATTAGTCTTTGTTACGAAGTTACGAAATAAGGTGCGTTTCCCCTGAAAAGTCGATGCTTTGATTAAGGTTAAATCCTATCCTTTAGCCAAGATAATGAATGGCTAGAAAGATGTGTTATCATCTTAGACGCATTAGGATCATGGTCTAGCAAGGAATTCCAAGCTCAATTTTATAAAAATTTAGCCAAATCTTTTCAATTAGAAACCTATATAGACCTGAATTATAAACCTATATAGACCATACAGATGATTCTTTAGAAAAAGTTATAGAACTGGTAGATGAATGGATGGCTGACGAATCAGATTATGATCAAGAAACTTATCCTCAAATCGAAGCAGCTTTAAACAAAAATCCGTTATCAATATAGATAGATGAGTAGAGTTATATTGTTACATACTCATCCACTGAGTAAACTAACCTATCCAAAAATAGATCCAAAAGTACAGCAGTGGTTGAAATCTTTACAAGAGAGTAAAACTACAATACGTATACCAGAAATAGCTGACTACGAGCTTCCGTGTGAACTAATCAGAGAAGGAAAGAGCAGGAGTTGAGAACGTCTCGACACATTCAGCCAAATTTTTCTTATTCCCATAACAAGTGAAACAATGCAAAAAGCAGCAGAGTTATGGGCATGGGTACGAAATCAGGGACAGCCTACAGCAAGCAATAATAGTTTAGATGGTGATGTTATTCTTACCGCTCAGGTAATTCTTCAATTAAATAGTTTTGATGAAGTCATAGTTGTAAAAACAAATGTAAAACACATATCTCTGTTTACAAACGAAGGAATATTTGTCGCTGATTTACAGAAAAGTTTAGAGAGTGTTGTTTAATTTCCATGGGAAATTGTCTGAATTATGATTTGCAGGATTTAAGAACTTACAAAATTAAGATAAACATTTTATCATAAATTACCAACTACGTGCTGAAACTGCATAACTAGCAACTTGGTTTACAGCAGATTGCAGATCAATAAGGTACAGAATCTAAATTAAACCCTAGACAGCAAGAGAGTTTTACTCCTGACTCCCGACTCCTGCTGTATCATGCCAAAGTCGTTAAACCATGCAAATAGTCTTGCAACTGTCGAGCATGGTCATGAGACATTTTTGGTTGAGGTAAAGAACTAGGAGCAAAAGCCTTAATTTCTATCACTTCTAAATTATCTTTAACCTTCATTTCTCCTTGTACTTCAGCTTCAACAACAACACAAATTGAATGGATTCTCGGATCACGATCTGGTGAAGAATAAACTCCGACCAAACGCCGAATTTTTAACACATCGAGTCCGGTCTCTTCCATCAACTCTCGACGCACTGCATGAGGAATATCTTCTCCCCAGTCAACCATACCACCAGGCAAAGACCAGCAACCATCATCTTTCCGACGAATTAACACAATTCGACCATCAGGTAAAATTGGAATCACACTAGTACCAGTAATGGGATGGCGAAAGATAATACCCAAAACCGTTTGTCCAAAGTGCCATAAACTGCGTGTGGACTGAATCACTGGCGTTAAAAAATTAATAGTATTCAATCTGCAAATTTTTTGGTGTCGTTGGTAATTTCCCACCACTGAATATAAACTCAATTATTAAAACATAAATTGAGTTTTGTTGGATATAGATATGGTGGGATTAGAGCTTTTATTTTAGCGAAGATACGTGTAATACATCAATTATACTATTTAAGTATAAATCATTAACCAGTAAAAATTGATTAGACGTATCTTCAGGAATCAAAAACGATCTATAAATCCATATTCCTGGTTTATGTTGTCCTTCCCACTTGGGATAAAATTGATAACTCATACTTTTTAAGTATTCCCTGATTTCCAACACTATGAGCTTGATTCACAGCACTAATCAATACTAGGGTTATTAACTACATTCCGGTTGAATTGCTAAAAAGCGCAGTGTTCAAACTTCCAAGTTTTGAACTTCTACATGAGTACTGTCCTCAGATCCCCAAATTTTATAAGAATTCGGGGATGATGGTTGTGAAATAATGATTTAGGGTAGCTATAACCATAAATAAATGCCAGTATAGCTTGACAGCAAATATGTGAGTACGCTAAGATGGTATGCTGTTTAAAGTGCTAATGTTTACTGCACTAGGCGAAAAGTAATCCCGACAGCTTTATACTTTAGGGATTGGGTTTTTTAGTTAGCCCCATCGGTTATACCCGATTAACTTAAGGCATGAGATAAATGAATATCTATGCTTTTTGGAACTATTTTAATCAAATCGGTAGCTGATATTACTGACTAATGCCTAGATGTAGATTTTTGTTGTTTATTCATGAGGTGAATATGGCCAAGCGCCGCAACCCGAAAAAAGAAAAGGCGCTACGGAACCAGGCTTATGCCAGAAAGTTTCGTAAACGGACTACGACAGGAAGAATGCAAAGAAGGTTCCAACAAAGACCACCGAAGAGTGAAGAAGATGAAGGAACAGGAGCAGCAGCAATGGACGCTGCTGAATAATTTGACTGTTTAAATATTTACTCTTGTATAGCAGTGAGCAGTCAGCATTCAGCTTTTGATAAACCTTATATAATCAAGAGTTGGGAATTTGAGCTTGCCCTAATTACCCTGACAACTGCTATATTAATTTTGTATATTTGGGCGTACATCTATTTAGTATTTGTACGCCTTTATTTATTTTTGAGTCAGGAGTAAAAAACTACTCATCATTCAGCACTGATTTCAGTACGGGCTGCAAGAAGAGCTTGGCGAACTTGTGCAAAACCAGTACCACCGTAACTGTTGCGGGCTGCAACTATTTGACAGGGGGATATGGCTTCATAAATATCGGCTGCAAATGCTGGGTGTATTTGTTGCCATTCTTCTAGGGTTAAGTCTTTGAGTAGTTTACCTGCGGCTATGCTCATTTTTACTACCTTACCCACAAGGTTGTAAGCTTCGCGGAATGGTACTCCCCGTGAGGCTAGATAGTCTGCGACATCAGTAGCGTTAGAAAAGTCTTCTGTAACTGCTTGTGCTAATCGCTGGGGACAAAATTCTAAACCTTCTCTCAACAAAATGGTCATGGCTTCTAGACAGGCTTTGATGGTATTCACGCTGTCAAATATGCCTTCTTTATCTTCTTGCAGGTCTTTGTTATATGCCAGGGGTAGTCCCTTCATGATGACTAACATCGCCTGAAGATGACCAAAGACACGCCCGGTTTTGCCTCGTACTAATTCTGGTACGTCGGGATTTTTCTTTTGGGGCATGATGCTGGAACCTGTGGCACAGCTATCTCTGAGGGTGACAAAGCGAAATTCTTCTGATGACCAGAGAATGACTTCTTCTGAAAGACGGCTGAGGTGAACCATGATAATACTGGCTGCACACAGAAATTCTATGGCAAAGTCGCGATCGCTCACTCCATCCAAGCTATTAGCATAAATTTGATCAAAATGCAATAATTTGGCGGTGTAATGTCGGTCAATGGGAAAAGTTGTTCCCGCTAAAGCACCACAACCCAGGGGAGAAATATTCACTCGTTGATAAACATCTCCTAAGCGTTCCAGGTCTCGTTGTGCCATCTGAAAGTATGCCAGGAGGTGGTGCGCTAAACTGACGGGTTGGGCGCGTTGGAGGTGGGTATAACCAGGAATCAGGGTTTCAATATTTGTTTCAGCTATGTCAAGTAAGACGGCTTGAAGTTCCCGTAAATGCTGGCGGATTTTTTGGATTTGGTCACGGAGGTAGAGTCTAGTATCAGTGCCTACTTGGTCATTACGAGAACGGGCGGTATGTAGCTTCTTACCGACATCACCAACAATTTCTGTAAGTCGCTTTTCAACGGCAAAATGCACATCTTCTGCATCAATACCAGGCTGAAATTTGCCCTGTCGGTATTCTTGCCGAATTTGATCTAAACCTGTAACTAATTGCTTTCCTTCTTCTGGGGAAATAATTCCTGTATGAGCCAACATTTGAGCATGAGCTTGAGAACCAGTAATATCATACTCTATGAGTTTAATGTCAAAACTTATACTAGCATTAAAACGTGAGATCGCTGGATGTAGTGCAGATTCAAACCGCTGGCTCCAAGTTTGTTTTTCGGTCATAAATTTAGAAGGAAGAGGAAATAAAAAATTGCGATTTTAGACTTTGAATCAACATCAATCCAAAATCTAAAATCTAATATCTAAAAATCTATTTAACCGTAACTGGTTAAACCCTTAAGAAGATAGCCGATAATCATACCAATCAACATTGCCCAAATTTGGCCACTTTTGACAAAATTATTCCAACTACGTTGCATCTGACGTAAAATATCCGGATCTTTAATATCCGTGTAATCACCAACTAGGAAAAAATGGGTATGATCACTAATGGGGAAACTGAGATGGAAGTGCAGGTTGCCCAAGAGGGAAAATACCGTATCATTCAAATCTTCCATAACTTCATGACCAAAGAATTGATAAACTGTTCCCAAAAATGGTAGTAACTAATCTCATATCAAATAACCGCAATTATACACAGTCTTTATTTTATTTGCTGACTAACTTTGAGATGCCAAGCGTAATTTATCGGAAGTTCGCAAAATTTGTCCTGCTAAAATTGCTGCACCAAAACCATTATCTATATTAACCACACCCACACCAGCTGCACAAGAGTTAAGCATTGTCAATAAAGGAGCTAAACCAGAAAAACTTGCACCATAGCCGATGCTGGTAGGAACAGCAATCACGGGACAATCTACTAAACCTGCTACCACACTAGGTAAAGCCCCTTCCATACCTGCAACAACAATTAACACAGATGAGGACTCTAGTAAGTGACGGTTACTAAGTAAACGGTGAATTCCAGCTACACCCACATCCCAAAGACGGTGGATACGGAAACCAGAAAGTTCTGCTGTGACTGCGGCTTCTTCCGCTACAGGTAAATCAGCCGTTCCTGCAGAGAGAATACCGATTTGTCCAGGGAATTTAATTTCAATTTCCAAAGGTGCAATGGCACAAATTCGTGCAACTTCGTAGTATCGCAGACCTCTAACTTTCTTTTGCAGTTCAGTGTAAACAGAATGTTCAATTCGTGTAGCTATGACTATAGGATTTCGCTGACGCATCACGGACATAATCTGCACAATTTGATCAATAGTTTTACCTTGTCCCCAAATGACTTCTGGGAAACCGGTTCTTAATTGACGGTGGTTATCTATTTTGGCAAACTCACCTACAGATTCATAAGATAAGTCCTTGAGTGAGTCGAATGCTATATCTGGGGTAATTTTACCATCAGCAACCGCTTCCAGGAGCGATCGCAAAGCTTCAGGTTGAGTCACAGCGATTTTTGGTAATTGGTAATTGGTAATTGGTAATTGATAAATTTCTAATCTGTCACCTGTCACCTGTCACGTATTTTCTATTTTGTAATTTTAATTTCATGAATGTTCCAAAATGGACCACCCAAAGCAGAAAATCTAATTCCTTGAAAACGGTTTCGGATTGCCGAAAGAGAATAGGAATTTACTAAGTAAATAAATGGTAAATTTTCCTGTGTTAATCTTTGAATCTCTGCATAAATTTCTTTCACCTTCTGTTCATCAAATTCCTGTGCGCCTTGAATATAAAATTCATGAATCTTCACTTCCCACGGTGAAACTTTCCACCCTTCTATTGGGTTTTGTCCTGGTTGGGGTTTTTGATTAAACATATGTAATCCACCTTCAGGAGACCACACATTAGCCCCATCATTTGGTTCTAATCCACCAGTCAAACCGAGTAAAGAAGCTTCCCAATCTAAAGTATTAGATAGCTTATCTATAAAAGTATTCCATGCTAAGGGAGTAAAATCAACTTGGATACCAACTTTACTCAAATCCTGTTTAATTTGTGAACCCATTGCTTCACGAATCTTGTTACCAGCATTGGTAAGTAAAGCAAACCTAACATGGTTTCCTTGAGGATCTTCTAGCTGATTTTGAGCATTGTATCTAAACCCAGATTTGAGGAATAATTCCTTAGATTTTTCGGGATTATAGTTATAAACCTTTAGTCCTGCTTCTGGAGAAAGGTAATAGGGACTCTGCACAAAAATAGGTGAATTTTGCGGTTTACCCAAACCACGAAATGTATTATCAATCATGGTTTGTCTATCAATTGCATAAGCCACAGCTTGGCGAAAATCTACATTATTAAACCAACGTGATTTAATTGGGTCTATGAGTGGTTTACCGTTTCTTTTTCCTTGATTCAAATTAAAAAGCACAAAACTTGTACTTGTAGAAGGTCCTCCATTATAAACTTGGAAATTACCTTGTTTTTCTTGTACCTTTAATAAAGAAAAGTAGTCTGGTGCTACCCCCACAGCATCTAAACCACCAGAACGAAATTGTAATAAAGAAGTATCCGTTGATTCGACAATTTGCCAAACAATACGTTCAATATAAGGTTGGGGTTTACCTTGAGCATCTTTACGCCAATAATAGGGATTACGCCGGAAAATTACCCGCTGACTAGTATCGTAACGTTCCAGCTTGAAGGCACCATTAACAATTATTTGTTCAAGTGGAGTATCAATACCCCATGTTGTCAGAAATTTAGGTTTTCCGTCTTGGTCTTTCGTTTGTAAAGATTCTCGTAACGCATGAGCAGGTAAAATAGGCACAGCAGTGTTTTGTAAAAAAGGTCTAAAAGGTTCTGGTATGGTAAACTCTACCCGTCTTTTATCAATTTTTTTAATACTGGGAAATTTGCCATCTTTCCCAATTCTCAAAATATCTCTAACGTCTGTTGGTATGGCTTCATTCAGATAAATGTCATTATAAGTAAATACAACATCATCAGATGTGAGTGGTTGTCCATCAGACCATTTTAAATTATTGCGCAGAGTGAAAGTAATCTTTAATTTATCCTCAGAAACTTCCCATGATTCTGCTAAGTTTGGTTCAAGTTTACCCGTGATGGGATTTTGGTTAAGCAATCCTTCATAAGTATATCCAAAAATATTATTTGCATCAGAATTAAGAGCATAGTTAAAGGTTTTTGGATCGCTGAGAATGCTGGTTACTAATTGTGCTACTTGTGCGGTGCTAGTTTTCAGTTTAGTTGGATTACAAGCAGTAATTGTCAGGGCTGTAAAGGAAAGGAGGCTGATAAGCAAGAAAAAGTGTTTTGTGTAAGTGAGTATTTTTTTAGTAAATGTCATTATTTCACTAATATAAATATTATAGGAGAATTACAACAGCCAAGAAATTGCTGTCATAGGTCCTGAAAATCTTAGCAGTCTCTAACTCTAATGGTCTATTTTCTGTTATGCCATTTTTAGATTTAAAAATAGTGATATTGTCTAATTCAGTCAGCATTGCAAAAAGAACTTTTTCAGAATTCTCTAAATATAACTGTGTTACTTTTGATAAAGTACTTTTTTGTCTTCGCCGTGTATTTTTTTCTTTTTATATCAACGAATAGTGCTATTTGCTGATCTTTATCTAATACAACAATATCTGGATCAGACAGAAGCAATAATCTTTCTATTTTTTCCCGTGAATCAAATTCATTATTCCAAATACTCGAGATCAGCCTGATTTTAACTAATTCCTCCGGTTTATCTAAACTAAACATATAGCAATCCTCCTATTAATTAATCACTTGCCACTAACAAAACTACAGCATACGCACAAATACCTTCTTCTCTACCAGTTGATCCTAATTTTTCATTAGTAGTAGCTTTCACACTAACTTGATTTGGTTTTAGTTCTAAAATGGCTGCTAATTTATCCCCCATTTTGGCAATATGTGGTTTTAGTTTCGGACGTTCAGCCACAACTACAGAATCAATATTTCCTATTTTCCAACCTTGGTCACGAATTAACTGATGTACTTGTTTTAATAATACAAGACTATCAGCCCCAGCCCATTGGGGATCGCTAGGGGGGAAATAATGACCTATATCTCCTAAAGATAATGCGCCCAGCATCGCGTCCATGATCGCGTGGGTGAGGACATCAGCATCACTATGTCCTAATAACCCCAGTTCATGAGGAATGTGAATACCGCCTAAAATTAAATTGCGATCGCTCACTAATCTGTGAATATCGTAGCCGTTACCGATTCTGATTTTCATAGTCATTAGTCATTAGTCATTGGTCATTGGTAAGACGTGGAACATTAATTTCCCCAATTTACTGTTAACTGTTAACTGTCACCTGTTTCCTGTTCTCTCTCTTTTTGCCATTTTTGCAGTAAATCGGGACGGCGCAAAGCTGTGCGCTCAAGTTGTTGTTGGAAGCGCCATTTAGCAATTTCCGCGTGGTTTCCACTCAATAACACATCTGGTACTTTCCAGCCGCGAAAATTGGCGGGACGAGTGTACTGAGGAAAATCCAATAATCCCTCTTCAAAACTTTCTGCTTTGAGAGATTCCTCCTTACCCACCGTCCCTGGTAGTAAACGTACTACTCCATTGAGCAAGGCCATAGCCGGAATTTCTCCACCAGTTAAAATAAAATCACCCAAAGATACCTCACGAGTAACCAAATTCAGCACTCTATCATCTACCCCTTCATAGTGACCACAAATCACCACCAATTGGTCGTAATTCGTGGACAAATCGCGCAACAGGGGTTGATTGATAGTTTGACCTTGGGGACTCATTAAAATCACATCTCGCAGGGCTAGGGATGGTAGCGACTCCACAGCAGCAAAAATAGGTTCAGGCTTCATTAGCATCCCCACACCTCCACCGTAAGGTTCATCATCGACCTTACGATGTTTATCAGTGGTAAAGTCCCTGGGGTTAACCAAATGTACCTGAGCAATCTGTCTGGCTAGAGCTTTACTTAACAGCCCAGAACTGAGAACCGAGCTAAAACAGTCAGGAAAAAGCGTAACTATATCAAAACGCACAGTAATTCGTATTCAATGACACTAATCTAAGATTGGAACATTTAACGTAAATTTCTGGTTAACGTCAGTTACCAAAGAAGCTAAGAGGTAAAAGGCAGAAGAGTGTGAATTTTTAATTTTTAATAGTTTCTCCCCTTAAACCCTACACCTTACACCCTACACCCTCTTCTTCCTCTTGATCAAGAGTATCTGAAATTACTAAAACTCTTGGGTTTTTGGTGCGTTCAAAAATTTTTCTAATTTTTCTAATTTTTTCTAATTACTTAATTTATGTTTAAATATTGTCACAACTAAATTTAAATTAAAAATCCAACCCAAGTTAAGAACTTCCAGGAGGCATTGTGTGGGTTAACAAAAAAATTGGCTCGGCACAAGCTGTCCCAATCTCCGAAAAGTGTCCTCTCAAAAAAGCAAAGGGCGAAAATCAACAGGCTATTAAACCCTGTTAAATTTACCTGAAGTTGTTGACAGGAGCTAATAACCTGTTGAATGCAACCCCTAAATTTGTACGCCAGGCTCTGGCGGAATTTAAGCCCGTGGACAAGAAACCCTCTCCGTGGCTCTGGTGGAAGCGGGAAATAAACAGCAATGTATGGGTTGCGCCACGCTGCGCTATCAGCATTGTATAAGTTTTATGGAGCAGCAGAAACACAATGCAGCAATTAAAAGCTAAATCGCTGGAAATGAGGACACCCCAAGCAACCAAAACCGCTGTTCTAGTTATCGGAGGCGCAGAAGACAAAGTTCACGGACGCGAAATCCTGCGGACTTTTGTTGCTCGTGCTGGTGCTAGTAAGGCGTATATTACAATTATACCATCCGCCTCCCGCGAACCGGCTATCATCGGTGGTCGGTATATTCGCATTTTTGAAGAAATGGGTGCTGAAAAAGTTGAGATCTTAGACATTCGCGAACGTGAACAATGCGACAATTCTCAAATTAAAGCATCTCTAGAAGCTTGTACTGGGGTCTTTTTAACAGGAGGAGACCAATTACGTCTCTGTGGAGTTCTCTCTGATACAGCCGCAATGGATATTATCCGGCAGCGGGTAAGAGCAGGACAACTAACCTTAGCAGGAACCAGTGCAGGCGCTGCGGTAATGGGACATCATATGATTGCAGGTGGTGGAAGTGGTGAAACACCAAATCGTTCCCTAGTCGATATGGCAACGGGCTTAGGATTTATTCCTGAAGTCATAGTGGATCAACATTTCCATAACCGGAATCGCATGGGGAGACTTGTAAGTGCGATCGCAGCACATCCTGACCGTCTAGGCATTGGCATTGATGAAGATACTTGTGCTGTGTTTGAACGCGATGGTTGGTTACAAGTTATGGGTAAAGGCAGTGTTACCATTGTTGACCCCACAGAACTTACCCATACCAACGAACCCCATGTTAGTGCCAATGAACCATTGACAGTGCATAATTTACGCCTACATATCCTCAGTTACGGAGATCGTTTCCATCTTTACCAACGTACTGTTTTACCTGCTGTGCATCGGATCTCCACCTGAGGGGATAGAGTATCTGAGGTTACACTGATTTGACCGCACTTGATTTCTTACTGCCCAAAATATTGGACTAAATACTATCTGAAAAGAAAAAACTGTTCATAACAAACAGTTTAGCGGTCAATTCCAGTAAGAAACTAGAATTTTGGTTCCGAATCTCCATCTACCTATTCCCATGAGAATCCTCAAGATCCAGACCTTACGCGGCCCAAACTATTGGAGCATTCGACGCCATAAGCTGATCGTTATGCGCCTTGATCTAGAAAACCTTGTGGAAACGCCCTCAAATGAAATCCCTGGCTTTTATGAAGGATTAGTTGAGGCGCTGCCAAGTCTGGAGGGTCATTATTGCTCTCCTGGCTGTCGTGGTGGTTTTTTGATGCGGGTACGAGAAGGCACTATGATGGGCCATATCGTAGAACACGTGGCCTTAGAACTCCAGGAATTAGCTGGAATGCACGTAGGTTTTGGCCGCACC
The DNA here is from genome assembly GCA_936914905.1 of uncultured Trichormus sp. Lineage (GTDB taxonomy): Bacteria > Cyanobacteriota > Cyanobacteriia > Cyanobacteriales > Nostocaceae > Trichormus_B. The sequence continues at coordinate 11,075 of CAKZGI010000092.1, forward strand.
CGTGAGACTGCCACACCTGGAGTTTACCAGGTAGTGATTGAGTACATAAATGAGGAAGCGGGACGTTATGCAGGACGTGCAGCAGTACGACTATGTCAAAGTATTGTTGATCGGGGCCGTTATCCCAAGGCAGAACTAGAGCAAGATATCCAAGACCTGAAAGACTTTAGCCGTGAAGCTTCCTTGGGTCCTTCTACAGAAGCGATCATCAAAGAAGCAGAAAAAAGAGGTATTCCCTGGATGCCTCTAGCCGCACGCTTTCTTATTCAGCTAGGCTACGGGGTCAACCAGAAGCGAATGCAGGCAACCATGACCGATAAAACAGGTATTCTCGGCGTAGAATTAGCTTGTGACAAAGAAGCCACAAAATGCATTCTCGCTGCTAACGGTGTGCCAGTACCCAGAGGCACGGTGATTAACTTCTTGGATGACTTAGAAGAATCCATTGAGTATGTTGGTGGTTATCCTATAGTCATCAAGCCCTTAGATGGTAATCATGGCCGTGGTATCACCATTGATATCAGAAATTGGGATGAAGCTGAGGCTGCCTATGAAGCAGCCAGACAAGTTTCTCGTTCTATTATCGTGGAACGATATTATGTCGGGCGCGACCATCGGGTATTAGTTGTAGATGGTAAAGTTGTCGCCGTAGCAGAACGAGTACCAGCCCACGTGATTGGTAATGGCAGATCCTCCATTACTGAACTGATTACGGAAACCAACCAAGACCCAAATCGCGGAGAAGGACACGATAACGTCCTCACCAAAATTGAACTAGACCGTACTAGCTATAAGCTATTAGAACGGCAAGGCTATACCCTCAATAGCGTACCTCCCAAGGGAACTATCTGTTATTTACGGGCAACAGCTAATTTAAGTACGGGTGGTAGTGCTGTAGATCGCACCGACGAAATTCACCCAGAAAATGTTTGGTTAGCACAACGGGTAGTGAGAATTATCGGCTTGGATATTGCCGGCCTGGATATTGTCACCACAGATATTAGCCGTCCTCTCAGAGATGTCGATGGTGTCATTGTGGAAGTGAATGCCGCCCCTGGTTTTCGGATGCACGTCGCCCCCAGTCAGGGCATCCCCCGCAACGTTGCTGCTGCAGTGATGGATATGCTGTTTCCCAACGAAAAACCCAGCCGGATTCCCATTCTCACCGTTACAGGTACCAATGGCAAAACTACTACGACTCGTCTGTTAGCACATATTTATAAGCAAACCAAGGAAGTTGTAGGTTATACCACCACAGATGGAACATACATCGGTGATTATTTAGTAGAAGCTGGAGACAACACAGGTCCCCAAAGCGCCCATGTAATCCTGCAAGACCCAACTGTAGAAGTAGCGGTATTAGAATCGGCTCGTGGCGGTATTCTCCGTTCTGGCTTAGGTTTTGAATCTGCCAATGTAGGTGTGGTGTTAAATGTTGCCGCAGATCATTTAGGCATCGGCGATATTGATACCATTGAACAATTAGCTAATCTGAAAAGTGTAGTCGCAGAAGCTGTATTCCCTGATGGCTATGCGGTTCTTAATGCCGATGATCACCGCGTTGCGGCGATGGCAGAAAAGACAAAAGCGAATATTGCCTACTTCACTATGAACCCTGATTCAGATTTAGTGCGAAAGCATATCCAAAAGGGAGGAGTGGCAGCAGTGTATGAAAATGGCTATCTATCAATTGTCAAAGGTGATTGGACACACCGCATAGAAAGAGCAGAAAATATACCCTTAACAATGGGTGGAAAAGCGCCATTTATGATTGCTAATGCTTTAGCAGCAAGTTTGGCAGCTTTTGTGCAGAACGTGACTATTGAACAAATTCGCGCTGGTTTAAGGACTTTCCGCGCTTCAGTTAGTCAAACGCCAGGACGAATGAATTTATTTAATTTGGGTAAATACCATGCTTTAGTAGACTATGCCCACAATCCTGCTAGTTATGAAGCTTTGGGTTCTTTTGTCCGCAACTGGACAACTGGACAACGCATTGGTGTAATTGGTGGTCCTGGAGATCGCCGTGACGAAGATTTTGTTACTCTGGGTAAATTATCAGCAGATATCTTTGACTACATCCTTGTCAAGGAAGATGACGACACCAGAGGAAGATTGCGCGGTTCTGCTTCAGATTTGATTATTCAAGGCATTACCCAAGTTAAGCCTAATTCCCGCTTTGAATCAATTCTGGATGAAACCCAAGCCATTAACAAAGCCTTAGATATGGCTCCCGATGGCAGTCTGGTGGTAATTTTACCAGAAAGCGTTAACAGGGCTATTAAGTTAATTAAGGTGCGGGGTGTTCAGGAAGAAATACAGCCACAAAACTCGACTACTACTATCAATGATTCACAAAATGGGGTAGCACCTTCTTCCGTGGTTAATACCCTACTCTAATTTCAAGTAGAGACGCGAATCGAACCGTCTCTACTTGTGTTTTTTCTTTGTGTTCTAAGTTCGTTGGTTCATCGGAATTTTTCGTTATTCAAGAAGATTATTTGTAAGTATTCAGGAATCACTCAGTCAAGAGTGAAATTCTCTTGTTGTATGGCTCCTCCCGTCAATTTTAGACACATTCAAGTGCATACCGCTATAATTTGTGCCACTCAAACTCTAGAAGGTACTCAGGCGTGGGATACTTTTATGTCTCTTGTTGCTACTACTCGTAAGTTAGGTATCAGCTTTTTTGAGTATGTCCGTGAGCGCATTATTCACACTAGAAAAATCCCAACTTTAGCGACTATTCTTCGTGAGCAGTCTTCTCTTAATTCCTTTGCTTGTTCATTGATGCCCCAATAACTCCTTCCCCGAAATATTGAGGAGATACAAGTAATATTTGTTTGTGTTTGTAGATGGGGTTTATATAAAGCTCTCATTGCTTCATTAGCAGAAGGTAAACAATTTCCTAAATTGGGTTCGCTCATTAACTTTAACCAGTTAGTAAAATTGGAACTCAAATTAGCGACTTCTTCAAATTGAATCCGAAAATCCTTTTCCGGTAAATCTGTGGGATGAGAATCGGTAACTAAATAAATTAATTTTGCCCCTAAACTATCCCTAAACTATAAAGATAAGAAGCGGAAACAGTTCTTCCTCCAAATTCTTCCTGTGGCATATAACCATAAGTCCCTAAATAGTTCTTGTTTCTGTTCCTTCTGTGGCTAGAACTGTTTGCATTGAGCCAAAATCCACTAAATAAACTTGACCCACACTGTTACCAGATCGCTCTCCCAACAAAATATTGCTGGCCGTGATATCACGGTGGATCACCGGTGGGTTTAACTCATGTAGATAAATGAGAATATATAGAACTGCTTTGGCTAGATCCTTAACTTCCACTTCTGTAAGAGTCCTGCCAGTATGTAAGTATTGCTCTAGAGTTAGGGCTGGGATATAAGTTTGAATGAGGGCAAATCCTTTATAAGTTGGTGAATTTACTTCAAAATAGTACACATCTTGCAAAATTGTTTCTGTGGTATGATAAAGAGTTTTAGATTTTATGTATTTTCGGTGTTCTTTGCGCTCGCTAATTCAAACATAAGCGTGTAACTCTAACTTTTGGCTAGAACAAAGACAACGGCCGATTATAACATAAAATTAATTCTGCAAGAGGTCTAGTCTAAATAGCACGGTATACAGGGATGGCATAAAGATTTTAAGGTTTGGGCTTCTCGCTCAAATAATTTGAGATCATCCCATTCAAACTCACTACTAAATGTCAGTAACTTGACAATTACCAAGTCATAAGTTAATAAATCACGCGCTAATACAGTTTGTTGTCCTGACTCTTTGCCCAACTGCTGTTCAACTTCGTAGCGATTTGTCAATACTTCCCCATTCATTATGATTACTTGTAAAAATGAATTTCAAAGCTTCTCTCAAGTTATGACAGATATTAGATATTTTAGAAGGCAGGAGAGAGAATAAAAATAAATACTCTCCCTCATCTCCCTCATCTCCCTCATCTCCCTCATCTCCCCAGTATAGTCTTATGCCTTCCCAACTTTGGCCTTACATTACCCCTGGTATTCCCGATGAATTATTTGAAAATTTACCAGGTATTCCGCTAAGTCAGCGAGAATTGAGGTTATTGTTAATTTCGCAACTGCGACTACAACCAAATTCAGTATTATGGGATATTGGTGCAGGGACAGGTACAATTCCTGTTGAGGTGGGGTTGCTGTGTCCACAGGGACGAGTAATTGCTGTAGAAAGAGATGAAGAAGTGGCTAACCTAATTAAACGCAACTGCGATCGCTTTGAGTTAAAAAATGTGGAAGTTATTGAAGGTAGCGCCCCAGAGTGTTTAGAAAAAATTAAACTAGCTCCACAGCGCGTCTGTATTGAAGGAGGAAAAGCTATACAGGCAATTTTCCAAGCAGTATGGCATTATTTACCACCATCCGGGCGAGTGGTCGCTACAGCTGCTAATCTAGAAAGTCTGTATGCTATTTCCCAAAGCTTTTCTCAGTTAAGAGCTATAAATATCGAAGTTGTCCAGTCTGCTGTTAACCGCTTAGAGACAAGAGGCTTTTCACAAACCTTTGTTGCGGCTGATCCCATTTTCATTCTCAGTGGTGAGAAATTAGACTAAATCTGTTCTGTATTCGGTTTTGGATTCAATCCAAAATACCTTCGGATGATGCCTCCGGCACGCCTAAAGGCGAACGGTAGTCCCCTATGGACGGAAACCGCCAAGACGGGGGCTGCCTCACTAAAATCCAAAATACTATTATGCCTTGGTCTCGAATTATTAGTGGAGTTATTGCGATCGCCCTTGCTTTGTCTTCAACCCTATTAGGGGGCTGGTACTTTACCATAGCAATTGCGATCATTGTCTTTTTAGGTCAACAGGAATATTTTAATTTGGTGCGAGCTAGAGGCATAGCTCCTGCTGCCAAAACTACTATGTTTGTGAGTCAAGCTCTATTAGTAATTTGCACTCTTGATAGTAGTTTAGCGGATGCTATTATGCCTATAGCTGGTACGCTTATTTGTTTTTACCTGCTATTTCAACCCCAATTTGCCACGATTGCTGATATTTCCGCTTCCATTATGGGGTTATTTTATGTCGGTTATTTGCCTAGTTATTGGGTTAGATTGCGAAATCTTGACAGCGTAGCCATCAATAATATCCGTTTAGGTGGTTACTGGCCTAACAACTGGAACGACATTTTAACACAGGGTCATTTAGCTAACTTATCACAAGGTTTAACATACACAATTTTAACTTTTCTATGTATTTGGGCTGCTGATATTGGTGCTTACATTATTGGTAAGTTCTTCGGTAAAACTCGTTTATCAGATATCAGCCCGAAAAAAACTGTAGAAGGTGCCGTGTTTGGAATCACAGCCAGCGTTATAGTAGCTTTAGCAGGGGCTTATTTTCTGGATTTACCCAATTATTTCATCACCGGTTTAGCCTTGGGTTTGTTGATTGGTATTGCCAGTCTATTAGGTGACTTGACTGAATCTATGTTGAAGCGAGATGCAGGTGTGAAAGATTCAGGACAATTGATACCAGGTCATGGTGGTATATTAGACCGGACTGATAGTTATATTTTTACAGCCCCTTTAGTTTACTATTTTGTAACGCTCCTGGTATAGGAGATGAGAGTAAAAAGTTAACAGTAAAGAGACTGATAACTGACAACTTATAACTAATAAGTGAATTTAAGGATTGACATTAATTCGTCCACGGCATACTAATTGTTTAGATTTCAAAGTTATTTTGTGGAGTTCAACATCTGATCCCAGGTCTAAATTATATCCAGCAGCATTTTCTAAAACTACTTCTTGGTCGTGTTTTATTTGAATCTGAGATAGTTGTAATTCCTGCCCATTGAGTAGTTCTAACCCCACTGCAAGCTCAAGCAATTTAGGTTGATTTTGGGCTGATAAAGCCCCAGATATTATCAAGCGATCATTGTCAAGTGTAATTTCCTGCCAACAAATAGGCTTGGATTTTTCCCATGCTTCTGGTAATACTTTTACCAGTACATCATTTAAGGCAGTTGATAATAATTCGGATGTAAGGGAGTCATTAAGATGCTGTTCTTCCACTATCAGTTCAGCCACCACTGGCACAATTTCTGATAGTCGTAGGGATTGACCCTTAATTATACCTCCAATGTTTATCTGTATATTTTCTGCCAGCATTTGAATGCGTGTAACATGAACACCCTGATAAACTGCATTAGTAGCAAAAATACACACAGAGGGAATACAGCCAGAAAGGAGTTGGCGATCAGTTGCGCCAATCTCTACCTCAATCTGAGATACTTGAGTTAGTTGTGTTCTTAGCCAAAACTTGATGGCTGTGGTGAGAGCCTGAGTAATAAATCGTATTTTCTGACGATTCCTCACTGGGGAAATTTTAGGGGTCATTTAACAACTTGATTTAGTATATTTGCTGAAAAATTCGGGAATCTTAACCTGTTCTTAAATATAAGACTTATGACTATTAACTACAAAATGGGAAGATGAGATTTTAGGTATTCAATTTAAAAACAGCTAACGGGATATAGATTGACAACTGATAACTGCAATAAAAGAAGAACCAATTTTTACATGGAGGCACGGATACAAAAAATAATTTCTCAATGGGGTATTGCCTCACGTCGTGAAGCTGAAGAGATGATTAAGCGATCACGAGTGAAGATAAATGGGATTTTGGCACATTTAGGTCAAAAAGTCGATCCCCAAATAGACACAATTTCCATTGATGGTCAACCTGTCTCTCAAAGCCAGCGTCCGTCTTTAATTTATTTGTTACTAAATAAACCACCCGGAGTTATTTGCACCTGTGACGATCCCCAAGGCAGACCTACAGTTTTGGATTTATTGCCACAAAAATTGCGACATGGTTTAGGTATTCACCCAGTTGGACGCTTGGATACAGACTCTACAGGGGCATTAATATTAACAAATGATGGGGACTTGACATTTTCGCTAACTCATCCTAGTCATAATATTGCTAAGACATATCATATTGTCGTTAAAGGACATCCCCCAGAAGTAGTTCTAGGGACGTGGCGTGAAGGTGTATTTCTGGAAGGAAGAAAAACACGACCAGCTAAAGTGCAATTAATTCAATCTTTGGGTCACCAAAGCAAATTAGAAATTATTTTGCAAGAGGGAAGAAATCGCCAGATTCGTCGTGTTGCTGAACAGTTAGGATATCCAGTTATCCAACTGCATCGCACAGCCATAGGTTCAATTCAATTACAAACCCCAAAAGCTGGATTTCTCAGTGTGGGTGACTATCGTCATCTCACCCCAGAGGAGATGATTTTTTTAAAAAAGCAGATAAAGCAGATACCTATTAACGATTAAGCTGAGTTACGGAGTGTAATCGAAATCATGAAATGGCTAAAAAGGAAAGATGAAAAGCTGAATAAACCATCCATAGAGGAGGAACAGACAGAGAAGTTAAAACAATTGGGTAATAAATTGAGAATTCTGCGTGAAAAACAGGGTTTATCCTTAGATGAAATTGTCGGATTAACTAGAATCCCTCGCCGACTGCTGCACGCAATTGAAGTGGGTGATCTAAACGATTTACCAGAACCAATTTATATTCAGGGTTTAATCAGGCAGTTTGCTGATACGCTGGGACTAAAGGGAGCTGAATTTGCCAGTAATTTTCCCGTTGGTTCCCAACCTGTGAGTTTACAAAACAGATGGAAATCTAAATCTATTACTCAATTACGTCCTGTGCATCTGTACTTGCTTTACATTTTTGTAATTATCTGCTCTGTCAAAGGCTTATCTCAGTTATTGAATCAGGCCGCTTTAGAAGCAAATAGTGGACAAAATCTACAGCAGGTGCAGAAGAACTCTGATATAACAACAGATCAACTCCAAGCCAAGAATATGGAGGACATTCAAATTGGTAGTAGCACTCCAGAAGTTCAAGCAGTAGAGATTGGTGTCACGTTGAAGTCATCATCCTGGATTCGTGTTGTTGCTGATGGTAAAACCGAATTTGAGGGGGTTCTCCCAAAAGGGACTCATCGTAATTGGAAAGCTACTGAAGAACTGACCGTGAAAACAGATAATGCCGGTGGTGTGTTAATGAGTGTTAATCAACAACAACCAAAACAAATGGGACAACCAGGCAAGGCGGAAGAAATCAGGATTGCAGCCGCTAAAATCAGGTCGTGAAAGGTTTTTATTTAGTAGGGATTAGGCTAACTAAATAGAGAATTTATCACTCTTGATGCAACAGGATAGAGAACATTCCTGTCAATTTATAGTGTGATTAATTACACATACATAAAAATAGCTGTGTTACAGTTGGATCCCAACATAAGTTAACCCAATCCCTACATAAACATTGAGTTTGGAGTAATGAAAGGCGAGTCTTATTTGTGCTACGCGCTCATGATTTGGTGATCATGAATTTCTGGGAGCGCGTCCATAAAGTTTGGTAATAATCTTTAAGCGATCACTCAACTCTTGAGTCAAACAACCAGATTGATAGCGCCAGTCCCAATTGCCCTCAGCCTTACCGGGATAGTTCATTCTTGCTTCGGTTCCCAATCCTAAAACGTCTTGCAAAGGAATAATCGCTTGATTGGCGATGGAACTGAAAGCTAATCTTATTAAATCCCAGTTTATCCCATCAGGACTTATAGATCCCAAATACAACAACAGATTTTGCTTTTCGTAATCATTTGTAGTATTAAACCAACCTACAGTCGTGTCATTATCATGAGTACCAGTATAAACTACAGCGTTACGTGGGTAATTAAAAGGTAAAAACGGATTACCGGGATCAGAACCAAAAGCAAAATGTAGTACCTTCATACCAGGAAACTCAAATTGATCTCGCAGTCCTTCCACCTCTTTTGTAATAATTCCCAAATCTTCAGCCAAAATGGGTAACTTACCCAACTTTTGTTTAATCACCTTAAACAAAGCCACTCCTGGAGCTTCAATCCATTCACCATTAACAGCAGTTTCTTCACCTTGGGGTACAGCCCAATAAGCGTCAAATCCTCGGAAGTGGTCAATCCGAATTATATCCACATAATCTAGCATGGCCTCAAAACGTTGCACCCACCATTTAAAATCTTGTTTTTGCAACTCTTCCCAGTTGTAGACTGGATTGCCCCACAGTTGACCAGTGGCACTAAAATAATCTGGTGGTACACCTGCCATTAAAGCCGCTGTACCTGTTTCTTCATCTAAAGCAAAATTATCGGGATTAGCCCACACATCAGCACTATCATGAGCTACATAAATAGGGATGTCACCAATAATATCTATACCGTTTTGATTGGCATAACTCTTCAATTCTGACCACTGACGGAAAAATTCATATTCGATAAACTTGTAATAAAATATTTCCTGTGCTAAATCTTGTTCTATCTGGGCTAATGCTGCGGGTTCTCTTTTTGCCAGTTCTGATTCCCAAGTATGCCAACTTGCTCCATTTTGGGCATCTTTGATCGACATAAATAAAGCATAATTATTGAGCCAATAGCCTTTGGTGTTACAAAAGTGGTGAAATGCTTTTCTTTGGAGATCAGTGGCGTGAGTTTTAAAATTCTTGCTAGCTTTTTTGAGTAGATTGACTTTAATAGGTATGACTTGCTCAAAGTCTGCTTTATCGGTCGGAAATTCTGGTAAATTAGCAAAGTCTTCTGAAACCAACAAACCTTCATCTACCAGCTTTTCAGGACTAATTAAAAAGAAGTTTCCTGCCATTGCTGAATAGCACATATAAGGAGAATTACCATAACCAGTTGGACCTAGAGGTAAAACTTGCCAATATTGCTGGTAACTATTTTTGAGAAAATCAATAAAATCATAAGCTTCTAAACCCAAATCACCAATCCCAAAACGACTGGGAAAAGAACTAGGATGTAACAAAATACCGCTTGATCTAGGAAAAGGCATAATTAACCTGAAATATAAAAGGAAGTGATCGCCTACAATAGACGCATCGAATTTATCATGGCATAGTTAGGTTTGACTGTTGTTCTTCATAAAGATATAGGAATGATAGTAAACAAATGAGAAGATTAATCAAGATAATTAATAATCATTGAAACTTTTCGATACATAACTCAAAATCCAAAATTCGAAATCTAAAATTGTATGACTTACAGAAATCCTGCGCCTACGGTGGATATTATTATCGAACTAATTGATAGACCCCATCACCCGATTATATTGATTGAGCGACATAATGAACCTTTTGGATGGGCTATTCCTGGTGGTTTTGTGGATTATGGTGAACCAGTAGAGGTGGCAGCAAGAAGGGAAGCTGAGGAAGAAATTGGTTTACAAATAGAGTTAATTGAACAGTTTTTGGTTTATTCTGATCCCAATCGTGATCGTCGTCAACATACGATTAGCCTTGTATTTTTAGCTACAGCAATGGGTGACCCTGTAGCAGGTGATGATGCTAAGGGTGTGGGAATTTTTGAGCCTTGGTGTGTTCCCAGTAATTTATGTTTCGACCATGATCGGATTTTGTGGGATTATTGGCGGTATAGGAATTATGGGATACGTCCCAGGTTGGGGTAGAGGATTTTGGATTTTGGATTGTTCTTAGTCAAGATTCAAATTAGATACATTCATCAAAATTCTTTAATTCTGCTGATAATTCTTTACTGTCTTTCCAGAGGTTAATCTTGCCATCACGATAGATTTTGGCGATAACTGGAGCAGGATATTTGCGAACAAATTCTTGCATTAGAACTATTGCTATCAGAAAGATTGCGGCCATATCTTTTCCTGGTAGCTTTGTGAGACCAACACAAAAATTTTTATTTGAGCGCTTGCTACGGCAATTCTTTCTAATTGATTTTAGCTTACTTTGTCATCTTTAGTCAGCACAATCCAGCCTTTTTCACCTACTTGTGGTAGCCAGTCTACATCCAAAGCTCCTTTGTCAAAATGGTTATCGTGAATTTCTACACTAATCCCTGCTACGCGTAGTATGTCTAGAATAGATTTTTTACCTAAGCATCTATCTATGAAAAAGGTAATTGATTGAGGTTGGATCATGCAGCAAGAAGGTATTCTCAACGGATAGGCTCTTCAATTATTGAGCGATCGCATTCGTAATCATCAGCTAGATCATCAATTGAATCACCTGCATGATGGCGTTCAGCCAAAACACTTGTAGCAATTCCTGTATCAGCAATTACAAGGCGACCAAATGCAATGCGGGGATCAATAACAACAATACGAGGATTATCTTCTTCGTGAGAGCGAGTGAAAGGATAAAGTTTAATTGCTAACCCAGTAGCATCTGGTTCAATTCTTTGAAGATGAGTATTTAAAGCATCTTTCAAATCTGTTTGCCCAGCTTTAGAAGCATTAATCAAAGAACCGTATTTTTCTATAAATAAATCAACGCCATCAGTTCAGAATTCTTTATGTGCTAAGGGGTGTGGTACCTGAAACTTATCATAAATCTAGTCAAGAGCTTTTCTGACGTTATCTAGTTGAATTTTATGGTGTTTACGAATTGCTCTTAAAACATGAACTTCTACTAAATTAGTAAATGAAAGCAGTGTTGGTTTTAATTATTGACTGAGAATAAGTGGTTTAAAAAAATTAACCCCGTTTGCAGTAGGATAATTTCTACCTTTTACCCAAAAGCTAATTGTTCCTGATGGAATACGGAGATATTTAGCAGCATCTTGAATAGTGTAACCAGGAATATCTCTTGGATCAGTATTTACATAAGGTTATATCATTTTATATATCTGTCAGAGATGTTCATTTTTAATGGTTGACTATATGGAGTTTAATAGCTAGTTTATTCATAGCATCTTCACAGAATTTTGCTATGAGTTTTGTAATTTAGCATTAAGCATTGCTTTATACTGATACAAGTGTATTCAATAATGCTATTTTCGATGCTGAAACACTGCTGGAAAAATATGTTGGAGGGCAAAGAAAGTTTCATTCTGTAAATTTCGGAGGAGTAGACCTTAAAAGTGTAGAGCTAAAAGAGATAGACCTATATAATTCAAATTTGAATGGAGCAGATTTAAGTGAGACCATCCTAATTGGAGCGACACTTAATAGTGTTGTCCTTAGTAGAGCCTGTCTAAAAAATTCAGATTTGCAATTAATAGAAGGTTATTCAATAAATCTAAGCTGGGCAGACCTTAACTTGGCTTGGTTGATTGGAGCAAGCTTGAATAGTGCCAATTTGAGCAATGCCAGTATATATCAGGCAAATTTGAAGATAATCAACCTCAACAGTGCAAATCTAACTGGGGGAAACTTGGCAGAAAAAGACTTGACTCAGGCAAGTCTCAATAGTGCATCACTTCAAAATGCCAATGTCCAAAAAGCTCAATTTCGAGGTGCCAATCTAGAAAAATGTAATAGACCTCTTGCAAAATTGTTTCTGTGGTATGATAGAGAGACTTAGATTTTATGTATTTTTGGTGTTCTTTGCGCTCGCTAATTCAAACATAAGTGTGTAACTCTAACTTTTGGCTAAAACAAAGACAAACCCCCATTATAACATAGAATTAATTCTGCAAGAGGTCTAATCTATCAGGTGCAAATTTAGCTGAAGCAGATTTGGTTGCTGTCTTCCTGGGACAAGTCAACCTCAGAAATGCCAGTTTACAAGGTGCAAATTTAGAAAGAGCTTGTCTAGAAAATGCAAACCTGATAATGCAAACTTTGACGGTGCAAATCTGAAAAAGGCAAATTTAACCAGCGCAAATATATATGGTGCAACCATTAAAAATGCCGACCTCAGAGGTGTGATAATCCCAAATACAGAAGTTTATACAACAGATGTTGATTTAGACTTCAGTAAACCAGATGCACCCTTACCAAAAGAGCCAAAAGAGATTAATATTATGACCCGTCAAGTTATCCGTACTGATAATGCACCTACACCAGTTGGACCCTATAATCAAGCTATTCTCGCTTCTGGAAAAATGCTGTTTGTAGCTGGACAAATAGCCATTGATCCCCGATTGGGTGATGTTGTTTATACCGATGATATCACCAAGCAAACGGACCAGGTGATGAGGAATATTGAAGCTATCCTGACAGAAGCCGGCGCAACTTTTGATAATGTAGTTAAAACTGGTGTATTTTTAGCTGATATGAATGATTTTGCTGCTGTAAATGCGATTTATGCAAAATATTTTTCAGAAGATACAGCCCCTGCGCGTGCTTGTGTAGAGGTATCACGTTTACCCAAAAATGTGTTGGTAGAGATTGAGTGTATTGCTGTTATTGGTGGTTAATTTAAGTGGGCGTTAAAAATTTTCGTTATGACAAGGCAAGAGGTGAACCAGCGGGGTCTTGGGGAGCCACTGGGGTGGAAGGCTTTCCCGACATAAAGCAAGTGGCGTGGTTTCGCCCATGTAGGCGCTTCGCCTTCCCCCAGGGTGCGACTGGAGAACCCGAAGGGCAATAGGCACTCATGCAAGAGTGAAGAGGTTTTCAGGCTAATTTACATTTTGTTACATACTTCTTTTCACGTCGTTCTACTTAATCATAAGGTGGGCGATGCCCACCCAACTCTTAGTTTTCTGGTTCGATACCTGCTGCACGAAATTGTGCTGCTAGTATTTCAGCACTTTATTTTTCTTGTTCTACTAATTCTGAACTCCACAACAACAAATTTCCTTGTTCATCGAACCATCTCAACCATTTACCAATCAAGCTTTCCCTTGTTCCTTCCCATACACCAAGGTAAAGGTTCATTTCCTCTATCCAGTAAACTTGGTTGTGATTAGGTGTTTGTATTTTGTATTTTTCGCTGCTGTTATCTAAGCGATAAACTTCTAATTCGCCACTATCCGGTTCAAAGATAATTGAGAACTTTTAAAATACTTTTATAGAAAAACCATTCTCCTGCTGGATAAGTTGGTTTACTTAAATACTCTGTTCCATCAGTATCGGAAATAAATTCCATGACTATAAGCGGAATATCTTCCTGTAGTTGGGGTGTATAACTACGAAAGACTTCTTGCTTAGTTACGCTAATCTCTGGTATATAAGCCCAATCAGGTGCTTTAAGAACGATTTTGCCGTTTAAGGTCGCGGAGATGCCTTAATTCGTGGATGTGAGGCAATTAGGAGGCAGTTTAGCTGCCAGTTGGAGGCTTTTGGTTAGGGCTGGGGCTTGGGAGGGTTGGTAGATTTTATCCACTGGGTCGTCCGGGAGGATGTAATCTTCGGGTAGTTTTTCCCAAGTGATTAGGTAGTCTTGGGTGGTGATGATCATGGTAGGTTTTCCTGTATGCAGGTTTATATATTATTAGATAATATCTAACTCATCTGGATTAATGCCTAACTGAGGCAACCTTTCTGCTAGTTGTTCAACTTTTCTTTTTGCTTGTGTTCCTTCCTCTGTCGGTTCGAGAATTAATTTTCCTTCTAGTGTGAACCACCTTAACCAAAACTTGGGAATATCTCGAAATGTCCCTTGCCATAATCCCAAACTTAAACCTAATTCTCGCATTGGTAAGCATCCGTTAGTCATATTCATAGGTTCATAATGACCACCTACTAATTGAAAAGCGCGGACTTCGTTGGTGTAGCGACTAAAAACAATATAGTAAGGAATCCGGAAAATGCGTTTATATACTTGCCATTTTGTCAGAGGTTTATCTGTTTGATTTTCCGTATTTCCTAAATCTTCATCTTCTGTACTAGGAGATAATAATTCAACTAGGACAAAGGGGTTCGCTGGTTCTTGCCAAGTGACATAACTTAAACGCAAATCTTGCCCGTTATATAATTTTGGTACTCCTACGACACCAAAGCAATCTGGGCGTTTATACCATAAAGGATGTTGAAGATCATAATAAAGATTGAGATCAGCTGCACTATAAACAAGTTTTGGATTCCAGTTTATGGGCTGAAAAGTTAAATATAAAAGTAAAGTTTGTAAAAAATGAAAGTCGTCTGGCAACCCTTTTTCCTCTGGGTTTTCACTGGGTAAATCATACATCGTCGGTAGAGTTTCCTCTGGGGGAAGGTGTGGTTCAGTTTGAGGAATAAGGGGAGGGGAGTATGTCATAAATAATTCAAAATTCAAAATAGTGCTTCCAGCAGGCTGGTCCAACAAAATTTAAGATAAAACTAAATCTGGTAGTGGATCAAATGCTAAATCTATTTTTTGTTTTCTTCTTAGAAATGATTCATTTCGAATATCATAGCTACTATCTGGTTGTGCACCACTTTCTATGTCATCCTGCGTTAAGGTAAGAGAACCAGCATGTTTAACTTCTAACCCTAATTCTTCACACAATACAATTACAAGACCTTCAATCAAACGGTTAGAATTTTCATTTGGCATCTGTGGAGTCATGATTTCTATACTTCCATTGTTGTAAGCAAATCTGGTGTTACGGTTACATCCCATTTCAGCCAGCATGGTTTTAAAGGTTTGCCAGCTAATGTTTTCTATTAATACTCTGGTTTCTGTGGTAGTTGTAGTCGCTATCATAGTTTAGTTATTTTATATTAGTTATTTTATCAATGATGAGGATTTATTTTTAGTAAATTCAATTTGCAGTTGACTTTAGGAATACTGATATTTAAGTTTACTCAAGAAATAAGCAAAATGCCAGAAAATCAGATTAATACCTGATAAGAGTCGGGCATTTGTCAGTAAGGCCTTGGAGGTGGTGACACAAAACCCGGATTTTTTACCCAGGTCCGTTTGATATTGAAGAAATGTGTCGGAATGTGGGTTTGAGGCCTTGTATCCGATTTTGCTATTGCTAACG
Source organism: uncultured Trichormus sp. (assembly GCA_936914905.1). Taxonomy (GTDB): domain Bacteria; phylum Cyanobacteriota; class Cyanobacteriia; order Cyanobacteriales; family Nostocaceae; genus Trichormus_B. Next base: position 26,818 of record CAKZGI010000092.1, read on the forward strand.
CAGTTACAAGAAGCGATTTCCCAGTCTACTGAGTTAAGTGCAGAAGATAGAGCTGAAGCTTTAGAACAATTGCAAACTTTGGCAGCAGCAGCGAAAAGTCCTCAAGAACCAACCCACAAAAAGACTGCCAAAAATGCCATTACGATGTTGAAAGGTCTATTTACAAGTTTACCAGCTGTGGCTCAATTAGTGGAAGACGCGAATAAATTATTACCTCTGATTAGTAAATTACTTGGTTTAGGATAATTTATGTTCAAAGACCGATAAGCATTATTCCTAATACAGCAGGAGTCAGGAGTCAGGAGTAAAACTCTCTTGCTGTCTAGGTTTCAATTTAGATTCTGTACCTCATTGATCTGCAATCTGCTGTAAATAGAGACGCTGTAAGCAACGTCTCTAAAAAAATGTGGGATACTCCCTATATTTAATTGTTCTTTTCTACTTACTCGCTTGTTCTGTTAGCTTCGTCAACACATTATTAGAACGTTCCACAAAGGATTTCATACCTTCAGCATCAAAGCCTTTTTGGGACATTAATGCTAAATCATAAACGTGCTGACAAATCATTTTCACTAACTCTTCTGTGGGTGATTCTGCATCACTTTGAATGATGATACTACCTTGATTGATATTAGCTAGGTTTTGAATCAAGGGATGTGCGGTATTTACTAACAAAATATGATCTTCAGGAAAATCGGTATTTTGCTGTTGCATCATGGCGTTCATTTCCCTGAGACGACGGAGAATTTCTGGTAACAATACCATTGCTGGTGGTGTTCCTTGGGGGTCGTCTGATTTTAAGGCTTCGGTGCGGATGTTAACTTTGGGTCTGTTGAGTGATTTCTCAAATAATTCTTTGATAATTTCACTTTTGGTTTTCTTGGTGGTGGGGTCAACAATTTCGCCGGATTTATCATCCAATAAGGTATTATCAAGGTCAGAATCTACCCGTGTAAATTTAACATGCTGATATTCTCTTTCCAGGAAGTTAATAAAGTGGGTGTCGATGAAGGAGTCCATAAATAGGACTTCTAAACCTTGGTTTTTGTGCAGTTGAATATATGTGGATTGACTGGCTTCGTCGGTGCTGTAAAAAACGCGGTTTTCGTGGAGTTCTTTGTTGCGTTCTAGATATTCTTTGATGGTGGTGTAAGGTGTGCTGCTGGTGTTAGATGGGGTGACATCTTGCCAGAGATCACCTTCTGAAGATTTGACTTCAACTGCGGGTTTTGTTTCTATTTTAGCGGTGCTGCGGAAGATGAGGATATCTTCGACTTGTTTTTTAAATTTATCGTCGTTGAGAACGCCAAATTTAACGAATGTTCCTAAGTCTTTCCAAGCACTGATGTATTGTTCGCGGTCGTCGCGGTATAATTCTTTGAGGCGATCACCTACTTTCTTTGCTATGTAGTCACCAATACGTTTAATAGTGCGATCACCCTGTAAAGCACTGCGAGAAACGTTCAATGGAATATCCGTACTATCAATTACACCCCGCATAGGCATTAAAAATTGGGGGATAATTTCTTCACAGTTATCGCTAACAAAAACCTGATTGCAGAATAACTTAATTTGTCCTTTAGTCACATCCACATCAGGCCGCATCTTGGGAAAATACATAATCCCGTTAATAATAAACGGATAATCTGTATTCAGATGCACCCATAACAAAGGTTCTTCTTGAAAAGGATATAGATAGCGGTAAAATTCTAAATAATCTTCTTTGGTTAAATTGCTAGGAGATTCTCTCCAAGGTGCTTTTTCTTGGTTCAATACTTGCCCATCTAATTTGATGGGTACGGGCATAAAATCACAGTAAGTTTTAACTAGATTTCTAATTCTCGCAGCTTCTAAATATTCTTCTTCATCTGGCATTAAAGTGAGGGTAATGGTAGTACCACGAACAGTCCGAGAAGACTCATCTAAGGTAAACTCTGGTGAACCATCACACGTCCAGTGAACTGCTTGAGAACCTTCTTGATAGGAAAGAGTATCAATGTCTACTTTTTTCGCCACCATGAAGGAGGAGTAGAAACCTAAACCAAAGTGTCCGATTATTGGTTGATCTGCTTTCCCTTCATATTTGTGAATAAATTCTTCTGCACTTGAGAAAGCGACTTGGTTAATGTATTTTTTGACTTCCTCTGCTGTCATCCCAATCCCATTATCGGAGATGGAGAGCGTCTTTTTATCTTTATCAATGGCAATTGTAATTTCTGGCTCACCCGTATCTCCATTATACTCACCGGCGCGGGACACCATTTTTAGCTTTTGGATGGCATCTACAGCGTTGGATACCAGTTCCCGCAAGAAAATTTGGTGATCTGAATAGAGAGACTTTTTGATAATTGGGAAAATATTCTCAGTATGTATACTGATAGTGCCTTGTTCTAGCATAGTTATCCGTCTGTTTTACTTGCAGAGATAATTCTGAGAATCAATTTTCGTGGATATATGTCTTTTTGGAGGTAAGGAATTCCTCTTATTTATGATTCGGATTACACTACCATAACGGCAGATTGGGGACTGGGGGAATATTAAGTTAACAGGTGTAGATTGTAGGTGGTGAAAGCCGATGGGACAATTAACCGTTGGTAAAGAGATTGGCATTATGTATACTGATAGTGCCTTGTTCTAGCATAGTTATCCGTCTGTTTTACTTGCAGAGATAATTCTGAGAATCAATTTTCGTGGATATATGTCTTTTTGGAGGTAAGGAATTCCTCTTATTTATGATTCGGATTACACTACCATAACGGCAGATTGGGGACTGGGGGAATATTAAGTTAACAGGTGTAGATTGTAGGTGGTGAAAGCCGATGGGACAATTAACGATTGGTAAAGAGATTGGCATTTCACAAGCTGGTACAGGCAATACCCAGACAAACACATTCAGTAATTTCTGATAACGCCTATATTTATTGCCCCATAAATATTCCAACGTGTATTAGTACATTTGTAAATAGAAACTTAAGTTTAAAGTGTGCTAATTTGCCTCCAAAATTTATGGTGGACGTATCAATTATTCATTTGAGCATTTTTTTAGTGGTGCAAAGTTTGCACTATCATAAAATATGTAGCTTTTATTGATATCTCGGAAAATAACTCCACTTGGTTTTGAAATCTCTATTACCCTATGTGGGTATTCCTGCTGCCAATAAACTTATATTGAAGATATTGGTTTATAAGTCTTTAAGAGTTTTATTTTGTTACCTGTAATTTCATCACTTCCATAGGACTACAAATTTTCTGTCATCTTAAATAAATTAGCAAAACTATTTAAATAAATTAGCAAAACTATACCAATCGCAAGGATATTACAGCGAAGCAGAACCCCACTATGCAAAAGCATTATAAACCTCTGAAAAAGTGCTAGGAGCAGGAGATTCAACTACAATGACTATTCGTACAAATTATGCTCAAGGTCTTCGCCGTGGAAAGTAATTGAACTCTCATATACCAAGTTAATTAGGGCTTGCTGAAAAAGTCTTTTCGTTGGAGCTAGGAGTCAGGACTGAGTTTCAAAACTCACATCTTCATACACATCTGCTATGGGTAGATGAAAATCTACTCTTACTAAATGTACATTTTCCCCTTTTCCATAACTATTAGACCTCTTGCAGAATTAATTTTATGTTGTAATCGGGGCCTGTCTTTGTTCTAGGCAAAAGTTAGAGTTACACGGTTATGTTTGAATTACCCAGCGCAAAGAACACCAAAAATACATAAAATCTAAGACTCTCTATCATACCACAGAAACAATTTTGCAAGAGGGATAATATATATCCATTGTTTCAATATGGTTTCAATATGCGCTTTTGTGTCAGCAATATAAGCCTGACATCCTTTACCGCGCATATGATTTCTCAGCATTGAGGCAATACTGAGAATAATAAATACATGAATATTACTCGCACCAGCCATTGCGTAAACTTGTCCCTGTCTGTATTCATGTTTTATCGGGCTGGTTTCTTATAATTGAAGATATTCTTCAGGGGAAATATAGTTATAATTGGGGTTTGCAATCATAAAAAATATCCTCCGTGAATATTTTATTCAAAAACAGGCGACCAAATTTCAGAAATTGTAACTTATATCTAAGTAGAAACTTAAACTTCAGAAGATGCCTCTAACAACTTCACAGTGTTGACTGTTGCTAAGGCTTTCACAGGTAATTTTTTGATGAAAGTTAACCCATGTTCACCTTTATCAATGATGATTGTGTCACCAGAAATAAAGGTATTTTCTAATAACTTGGTAGCGAGGGGGTTTTCGACTTCGCGCTGAATTGACCTTTTTAGCGGACGTGCACCATAAACTGGATCATATCCAGCTTCAACAAGGTGGTCACAGGCTGCTTGTGATATTTCAAAGGAGATTTTTTTTTCTTTGAGGAGATTTTCGACTCGTTTGAGTTGTATACGGATGATATGCCGCATTTCTGAACGGCTGAGGGTGTGAAAAAGTATGAGATCATCGACACGGTTGAGAAATTCGGGGCGGAAGTGTGATCGCAAACCTTCCATCACTTGTTTCCGAATCATATCATACTTACTATCATCACCAGAAATATCCGAAATATGCTCACTGCCGATGTTGCTAGTCATTACTATGACAGTGTTTCGGAAATCTACTGCTCGTCCCTGAGAGTTAGTAATTCTACCATCATCTAAAACTTGCAAAAGAATATTAAACACATCTGGATGGGCTTTTTCCACTTCATCCAGCAACACCACCGAATAAGGATGACGACGGATCGCTTCCGAAAGTTGACCACCTTCTTCATAACCGATGTATCCGGGAGGGGCACCTACTAAACGAGAAACTGAGTGTTTTTCCATGTACTCGGACATATCCAACCGCACCAAAGCGTCATCAGAATCAAAGAGAAATTGAGCTAAAGCGCGGGCGAGTTCAGTTTTACCAACACCAGTTGGTCCCATGAACAAAAATGAACCAATGGGGCGAGAGGGATCTTTCATTCCTGCACGAGCCCGACGAATAGCTGCAGAGACAGCGGAAACCGCTTCTTCTTGTCCGATTACTCTCTCGTGCAAATGACTTTCTAATTTCAGTAATTTTTGCCGTTCGGATTCCAAAAGACGATTTACGGGGATTCCTGTCCATTTAGCAACTATTTCAGCAATATCAGCTTCTGTGACTTGTTCACGCAGCAGTGTAGAACCTTGGCTTTGAATTTCTAGGAGTTTCGCTTCTTTAATTTCCCGTTCTCTCTGCACTCCTTCCAATTTGCCATATTTCAATTGAGCAGCTTTGTTTAAATCATAATCCCTTTCTGCTTGCTCAATTTGCACCCGCAGCGCATCTTCCTGTTTCTTTAAGGTGCTAATAGATTCTAATAATTGCTTTTCCCTTTGCCATTGTTCATTAAACATTTGCTGTTTAATCGTTAAAGCAGTAATTTCTTGCTCAATTCGGTCTAAACGCTCCCTAGTTTGGTAAATACCATTTTCTTCTCCTGCTAAGGATAGTTTTTCCATTTCTAGCTGCATTAAGCGTCTATCAATAGTTTCTAACTCCGCAGGTTTGGAGGTAATTTCCATTTTTAACTTAGCTGCTGCTTCGTCTACTAAGTCAATCGCTTTATCTGGTAAAAAGCGATCTGCAATATAACGCGCTGATAAAGTTGCAGCTGCTACCAAAGCGGAATCGGCAATTTTGACATTATGATGCACTTCATAACGTTCTTTTAAACCCCGTAAAATAGAAATGGTGTTTTCTACTGTCGGTTGATCTACATATACCTGTTGAAACCGACGTTCTAAAGCTGCATCTTTTTCAATGTATTTGCGATATTCATCTAAGGTAGTCGCACCAATACAACGCAACTCACCCCGTGCCAACATCGGTTTAAGCAGGTTTCCTGCATCCATTGAACCTTGTTGGTTGGAACCTGCACCGACAACGGTATGCAGTTCGTCAATAAATAGAACTACTTGCCCGTTTGATTCCGTAACTTCCCGGAGAACATTTTTTAAACGGTCTTCAAATTCACCACGATATTTTGCCCCAGCGATTAAACTCCCGATATCTAAAGAAATGAGTTGGCGATTTTTCAACGATTCAGGAACGTCACCATTAAGCATTCGTTGGGCTAATGCTTCTGCGATTGCAGTCTTACCAACTCCCGGTTCACCAATCAAAACAGGGTTATTTTTGCTACGACGAGATAATACTTGAATCACGCGGCGAATTTCATCATCGCGGCCAATCACAGGATCTAATTTTCCCGCTTTTGCCTGTTCAGTCAAATCTCGTCCAAATCTTTTTAAAGCTTCAAAAGGTGCATCCGCAGATTCTGCTTCTCCCACCTTTTGACTAACCTTTTGGGTAACACGAACAGTTTTGACAGCAGTTTCTAACTTAGCAATATCTACATTTAAGCCTTTAAATATCCTTCTACCAATGCGTTCATCTTCAGCAAAAGCCAGGAGTATATGTCCCTCCGCAATCTCTTCATTTCTCATTCTCGCTCGAACTTCTTCAGCACGATCCAATAGCAAATCTAAATTGCGGCCTAAATAAAGCTGATCACTTTTACCAACTTTTGGCTGACGTTGGGTATAAGTTTCTAACTGCTTCTTTAAGCGTATTGAATCGATCTCTGCACAAGTAATAATACCTGTAGCTAAACTGGTGGGTTCTTCTAAAAGGGCAATAATTAAATGTTCAACTTCTAATTGCTGTTGTTGATAAGCACGGACTATATCCTGGGATTTTGTAATTGCTTCCCAGGCTGTATCAGTAAATTTATTAGGATCTGTAGGCTGCATTTCGTAGGAGTTTAGATTTTAGATTTTAGCTTTTAGCTTATAAATTGGGGATTGACAAAGAATGACACCCATTTTGCTGGTAATTTCGCAGTTGAGCAATATTCAGGAAAGCCAGTAACTCTCATAATAATGTTAATAATGTCTTGGTGGGCATTGCCCACCCTACTCCAAGATAAAATACTTGAGAGGAGAATTACTGACTGGCCAGTTGTGGTGAGGATTTTTCTTGAGATGTTGTACTGTGAATAGCCAATTGAATCAATTCAACTTTATAGCCATCGGGATCTTCCACAAAAGCAATTTCCGTAGAACCATGTTTCATTGGACCCGGCTCTCTTACTACTTTACCTCCACGATTTTTAATGTCCTCAAAAGTTCTATAAATATCGTTTACTCCTAGCGCAATATGACCATAAGCATTGCCCAAATCATACTTTTCTACGCCCCAGTTATAAGTTAATTCTAGCACCGTATCGTCGCTTTCTTCTCCATAACCAACAAAAGCGAGGGTAAATTCTCCACCTGGGTAATCTTTACGGCGGAGTAATTTCATTCCCAGGATTTCACAGTAAAATTTCAAAGACTCTTCCAGATTGCCTACCCGTAGCATTGTGTGTAGTAATCGCATATTGACCCTTTATATGGTTCTTATATTTTATAGCTGATCATCACTTGGTAAGCTTACCTCGACCTAAAGGTACGAGGCCTTAGCCAGAGATTTGAATCATCAGGAAGAGAGGCAATTCTCTAATTGACAACTCATCCCCGGACTTTTAGGAAGACTTACAGACTTCGCCAAAGCAGCAATATTCATAGCCGCGTTGATATCAGCATCATGTTCAAAACCACAATGCCCACACCTCAAAACTTTCTCGTTGCGATAGGACTTACCCTCAGGTAAATTTGATACGATATGCACCATCCACGTGGGAAAAAATTTGATAAACTAGGGTTCTATATAATTTGCTCTCAGTCTAATTAAGAATAGACTATGTATAAATCGCCCCAAGAATTTTCAGTGTTCGGCTTACCAGTTCATCTGATGACAAACTATCCAAACTGGTTGCTAGAATGCCTACAACAAGGTATAGGAACACATGTAGTAACGCTCAATGCAGAAATGACCATACAAGCCGAGCGAAATCGATCTCTAGCTGAAGTTATTCAAAATGCTGATCTAGTAATTCCAGATGGAGCAGGAGTTGTGCTTTATTTGCAAAATCTATTGAAGCAAGAAGTAAAACGTTGTCCAGGAATTGAATTAGCAGAAAAACTTTTACAAGAACTTGGTGAGCAGAAAACGGCAACGAACATATTTTTCTATGGAGGAGTATCAGGAGTTGCGGCAACAGCAGCAGAGTTTTGGCAGCAACAAATACCTAATTTAGGTATAGCAGGTACTCACTCCGGCTATCACTCTCCTGAAGAAGAAGAAATATTACAACAAACTCTAACTCAATTGCAGCCACAAGTTATTTTTGTTGGTTTAGGAGTACCACGTCAAGAGTTATGGATTGCCAAAAACCGTCATTTGTGTAACCAAGCAATTTGGATGGGGGTAGGTGGTAGTTTTGATATTTGGGCTGGTGTAAAAACTCGTGCTCCCCGTTGGTTAGCAAATAATAATTTAGAATGGCTGTATCGTTTGTATCAAGAACCTTGGCGCTGGCGACGAATGTTAGCTTTGCCTCAGTTTGCACTAAAAGCCTTTGTTTACCGTTTTTCTGCAAGAGATATCAACAGTGCTGAGTGCTGATTAGAGGCAGTAGGCAGTAGCTAGTAGGCGGAAGTTCTTTAATTTTGTTGGCTCAGCCTGCTGGAAGCACTATTTTGATTTTGTTCACGTAGCGTCTCCGAAGGAGATATTTTGAATTTTTTGCCTGTGGGTGTCAGGGAATTTGAGCGATGGCAATATTAACAACTCCAGAAACAACAGATACGTCTGTTCAGAGAGAAGATACTGTTAGTCAACAGCAGGATAGTCAGACTGGGACAATGGTGGAATTACGCTGTGTGTCCAAGACTTATACAAACGGCTATAATGCAGTGCTAGATGTGAGTATTAATATCAAAAAAGGAGAATTTCTGTTTATTACAGGCCCTAGTGGTTCTGGTAAATCGACTTTTTTGAAGTTGCTTTATGGTGAGGAATCACCAACTCAAGGAGAGGTAATTGTTGATGGTGTAAATGTAGGAAATCTGAAGGGTGATCGCTTATCATTTTTGCGTCGTCGGATAGGTATTGTCTTTCAAGACTATAAATTAATTGCCCAACGAACTGTAGCTGAAAATATAACTTTTGTATTGCAAGCTCAAGGCTATACTCCTAAAGAAATTCAACGCCGTTTAGAACCGACTTTAAAATTAGTGGGTTTATCATCTAAAGCTGATCTTTTTCCTGATCAACTTTCTGGGGGAGAACAGCAGCGGGTGAGTATTGCACGAGCGATTATTGCTACTCCTCCACTGCTGTTAGCAGATGAACCAACAGGAAACCTAGATCCTGATAATTCCTGGCAAGTAATAGAGATTCTTCAGAAATTAAATACCTTTGGGGCAACTGTAATTTTTACTACTCATGATGAACAGTTAGTAAGGCAGTGTAATTATCCGGTTGTGCAGGTTAAAAATAGGCGATTGTATAGGAAGTAGGGGTTGAGGTAAGTGGTAATCTAATTTCAATACGGTTCAGTTAAGGAAAATTGTTTAGGCAGGCAGGGGAAGCAGGGGAAAGCAGGGGGAGAGAAGAAAAAGGCTTATCTGAACCGTATTGCCCCACACCCCAGCCAGCCCTTTCCTGAATTTTGAATTCTTCAATATTTCCTTTCTTTTGCTTCAAACATATTAATCACCACTGGCATATATTGAATATCAATTCCCGTAGGTGAATAATAAGCCATTGTATGTTTTAATAAATTACCATCATCCCGTTGCTGAAAATCTTCGCGAAAATGGGCGCCGCGACTTTCTTGACGATTTAAAGCTGATGCTAAAATTGTCTGTCCTACTAACATTAAACTTTGTAGTTCTAAAGCTTCTACTAATTCCGTATTCCAACAATTGCCTTTATCATCTAAATAAATCTGTGGATATTGTTGTTGTAATTCTGCTAATTTCTGCAAACCTTCACGCATTAATTCTTCTGTTCTGAATACTCCACAGTATTGCGTCATTGTGTCTTGAAATTCTTGACGAATTTGATTAATTCGATATTTTCCAGGCTGTTCTAGTAAACTTTGAATTTGTTGTTTTGCTTCTGCAATATAACGTTGCTCATCTACAGATGGTAATTTGCGATTATGCACATATCTAGCTATACTCGCCCCAGTTCGCTTACCATAAACTACACATTCCAGCAGTGAGTTACTACCAAGACGATTTGCACCATGAACAGAAACACAAGAGGTTTCTCCAGCCGCGAAAAAGCCATCTACTAAATTATCTGCACTGCTGCGGACTTGTCCATTGGTGTTAACTGGTATACCACCCATGCAATAGTGAATGGTGGGCCGTACTGGCATGGGCTGAGTGACAGCATCAACACCAACTAAGCGGTGTGCTTCTTCCCAGCAGAAGGGAACGCGACTCATGATTTTTTCCTTACCCAGATGACGCAAATCTAAGTAAACAAATTGACCACCTGCACTACCGTCAGGATTGATACCTCGTCCAGCCCGGATTTCATAGGCGATAGCTCTTGAGGTAATATCACGTGGAGCCAATTCCATCCGGCTGGGAGCATAATTAGCCATAAAGCGATCGCCTTCAGCATTAATTAAATATGCCCCTTCCCCCCGCACAGCCTCGGAGATCAGCACTCCTACAGGATATAAACCAGTGGGGTGAAACTGCACAAACTCCATATCTTCTAAAGGCAAACCTGCGATCGCTGTCATCGCCAAACCATCACCAGTGGAAGCATAATCATTAGAAGTAGTATTATAAACGCGACCATATCCTCCCGTCGCAAACATCACCGCCTTTGCCCGCACCACCTCAATTTTTCCATCCACGATGTGAAACATCACCAAACCTTTAGCCTGACCATCCTCTAAAATCAGACGCATCACATACCATTCTTCATAAATTTGCACACCATAACGCCGCAGATTATTCACCAACTCGTGCAGAATTGCATGACCGGTTTTATCAGCCGCATAACAGGTGCGGTTGTGGGAATGTCCACCAAAAGCCCTTTGGGCAATCCTACCATCAGTTAGACGAGAGAACAAAACCCCTAGATGTTCTAAATCAATTACTACATCTGGTGCTTCTTGAGTAAGAATAGCTACAGCGTCCTGGTCTGCCAAATAATCAGAACCCTTAACAGTATCAAAAGCGTGTGCTTCCCAACTATCTTCTGGGTCAACATTTTTCAGGGATGCAGCCATACCACCTTGGGCTGCTACTGAATGAGAACGAATAGGATGACTTTTGGCAACTACCGCCACATTTAAACTAGGGTTAGTCCGAGAAATTTCTACCGCAGCCCGACATCCCGCCAAGCCGCCACCAACAATAATTACATCATGTTGTAACATCATCAACCCCCAATTGCAAAAAAATACCCTGTCTAGAAACAGGGATATTATCTTTACTCATTAGTCATTTTGTTTATTCCCATCACCCATTGCCAATAACCTATTGATCAACTAGTTGCTTGAATCGGTTTTTGCTGAGAAATATTACCAGGTATAGGTTCTGTTTTTGTCCCTGGTTCTATAGCAGTTAATTCAATATGATTTAGCAATGTCGTCACAAAGGCAAAGAGTAAGAAAGGAAGTGTGAGAAAAACGACTAGTCCCACAGTAGCTAAAGCATATACTGGTCTTCTCGCACCCATCAGAGCCAAAGCTGAAGCCAAACTAATGGTAATTGTGATTAACCAAACAATAATCTGACCGTAAATATCCCCAAATGTCAAGGTGCAGACAAACCGATAGTTTTGAATATTATTTTTATTCATCATTATTTACCTCAAGTCTATCCTATAGGTTCCAATACTACTCGCTTTGTGAACCTGGTAGTTGTCGGTGGGTTTGGGAAAAGGTGAAAAAGTAAAGCTTAAAGGGTCTTGTATTTCCCATTTCCCCTTCCTTTTTTCCTTCAAAACTCGAGTAGTATCGCTATAGGTTCTACCTTAGAACCATGTTTGGCTGACGGGCGATTTCTAAATATTTTTCCAAGGTTTGTAATATCACTTAACAATTTCGGTTGTTATTCCCTTGTGGAACTTGTCAAGTGAGATATCTACTCTTTTCCGTAGTTTCTACTTTGTCTTTGCCGTGCTTGTTTGACTATCCCAATCAATATTTGATGAGCATCTTCGGAGTTTGTTAAAACATGATCAAATTGGATGCGAACTCTTACTGTTTCTCCATTCACCTATGCTGTTAAATTCATACCATCAGCGTCAATTGATAGCATCTGGGCTGTTTTAGTATTTTTGGTGTCACTAAAAGCCTGAGCGTACATAAAAACAGCATCTGCATGATCCTCATTCATATGTTTGCAGATACGAGAGCTAAATTCCTAGAGAGAACTGATTAGACATTACACTGTGCTAAGTGAAGTAGATATGGTCTATATTTTAAGCTATAGTGGGTTGAGTTTTAAAAAACCTATATCACATTTGAGACAATTTTCGATGAGTCACTTATAATATACTTGTTAAGTATAAATTATTTAATTAATTAATATAGTAGTGACTTACTTAAGCGTAAATCACACAGAATAAGATTGTAGTTAAACTATCTAGGAACTTTATTCAAGGCAAGAGCCCATGAACGAAATTAGTCCACGCAGAATAATAATTGGCGATGTACATGGTTACTACCAGGGCTTAATGAACCTTTTTGATAAAATTGCACCCTCATCAGCAGATCAGGTTTATTTTTTGGGAGATTTAATAGACCGTGGGCCTCAGAGCGCACAGGTAGTAGATTTTGTTAAGCAAAATAACTATTCTTGTCTGCTAGGTAATCATGAACAAATGTTACTAAATGTATTTGGTAATAGATCCTACTCTAATCAAGCTGTACAAGCATGGCTTTACAGTGGTGGACAAGCCACTATTACCAGCTATCAAGCGGCGCAAATTCCCCAAGAACATATAGATTGGTTTTTGACTTTACCAACATTTATAGACTTGGGAGATTATTGGTTAACTCATGCGGGTGTTAATCCCAGAAAATCTGTTTCTGAACAAACCGCTGAAGAACTTTGCTGGATAAGGGAAGAATTTCACAGCATGGAAGAGCCGTATTTTGCCAACAAATTAATTATTGTTGGTCATACAATCACCTTCACTTTACCAGGGGTTATTCCTGGTCAGTTGGCACTAGGACAAGGATGGTTAGATATTGATACTGGAGCATATCATCCCCGTAGTGGCTGGCTAACTGGACTTGATATTACCAATAATTTGGTTTATCAGGTCAATGTTTTTAACAATTCTGTGCGGACTTTGTCATTAGAAAAGGCAATTACGAAGATTGAGTCAAGAAAGGTTAAGGTTAGTCGCCGTCATAAACAACGAACTTATTAAATTTCATGTTCACAGAAATTCACTCAATTCACCAAATAAGGAGACTTTTAACTAACCAAAGCAAAATTTGTGTAAGAATTCAGGAGTCAGGACTCAGGAGTCAGAATGTTTGAGAAATTGGTAAGGAAAGTGGATTAAATAAGGTGTAAGAGTGCCAATAATATCTATACACCAGAAG
>CAKZGI010000093.1 GCA_936914905.1 uncultured Trichormus sp.
TATATTCTGCCTCACCTATCACACTTGTCAATACCCCACCACCTCAATCCTTACAAAATTACCTAACTTTCATCTTCCAAAACACCACTGCGAATCATCAATTGTGGCCAAATTAACAGGAAAAATCCCATCCAAATTAGTACAGGTATAGCAACAAGAATTGTCAACCAGATGATTTTACATATTAACCAGCTACCACTTATCAAAATCACCCCTGTGAGCATTATTGACCAGGGTTGACACCACCAACGTTTATAACTCCAGGGGCTTATCAGCTTTTTTTCAGACATTGTTTGTAGTTAAAAAAGGTTTTTATCAAAATAAAGACAAAATGCAAGGAGTTCAAAAAAGCAGGAAATGATTAGTAGTAGGAATTTAATCCACTACAACTTGATAAAATTTAGCGTCCATCAGGATTCCATTTTTCTAAGGTTATATATTGATTCAGCACCAAATCCAAAGGCTCGATTACACCGGTGTAACTAGACACACGGAACCAATAAACGGGACTAGTAGTTTTGTCTGGGTGCTTTTCAAACACGCTCACTATATAAAAAGGTGCATCACGTGTGGGAGAATTATCGACATCTGCTGCAACTCGTATACTTCCCCTAGAAAGTCTTTCAATTTCTCGTGCTTTGCGCTGCACTTGTGGCAGATTCCACACCAGATTGAAGGCTTTCTTTTCGTCTATGGTTCTGGTAGCTTTATCTGTTTTAGCCGAAGCTGGTAAATAAGCTAATTGCTTATGACTATGGATTTCCTGACTATGGCCAATGTTTTCAATGCTTGAATATCCTCCTAGCAGTCCTAGAATAAATGACGCAATTAGAGGGTAATGATTAAATTCTTTCCTGCTATTACCCCTAAACATAATGATGCACCTCCGTGACTATATAGTTTTGATCCCTGTATAAATATAATACCAGGGGTTAGACCCCCTATGTCTAGTCTTGACAAGAGTGTCAATGTTATTGTACGTAGCTGGTTTAGATTTGGCGAACATTTTCTTAACCTCCTTGAGCCACAAAATAGGATAGACAATACCGATCCCCACCTCATACCATCCTATAGCTGAACTGAGATTTTTGGGTAGGTGTCTGAGTCTTCATAGCCATGATCCCCATTCACAGCCATTTCCCAAATAGCTATGAATAAGCACTATGAAAATTTATAATTATTGTGGTTTTGATAATAAATTGTTCTACTGAATTAGGTTGAAATTTTTACTTTAACAACCTAAGAAAAAATCCCAGAGTATGGTAGATGTTTGGCAACGATAAACCCTGATCAAATCAAACTGAAAGCAATTTTAAAAGGGCTAATTTCCTGGCTTTAGTTTAATTTTCATTAACTAAATCAATTTCAAATCTGTATAATATTATTTTATTGAGGACAGTCTATTCAAAAATACGCGGTTATGTATTATGACGGTGAATAAGGTTTTAAAAACTTCTCACCATCAAAATGGATAATATCCTCAGGTGCATCAGCAATTCAAACCTCTGTTTCTCAGGCGATATCTGCTGTAAATTTACGAAAGGTATCTCGATTTCTGGTTTATTTGATTTAGAAATGTATGTTGGCATTTGCTACACAAGTAACTATAATGGCAGCGATGATTGTATGGAAAGTTGGTGTTTATCTATTTCATTTACTGAAAACCGAAAATCAGATTTTAAATAATCTCTTACACTTCGAGCCAAGTGAAAAGCAAAAAATGGTGGAACTGCATTACCTACTTGATTAAAACAAGTCGTTTCTGTCCCAACAAGTTCAAACCAGTCAGGAAAACTTTGTAACCTAGCAGCTTCTTTTTGCAATAAGCATCTTCATCTAACGTCAGGAAGTTTAATTCTGTGCATATCACCTGTTACACCAGCTAAGTTTCTACAGGTTAAAGTTCTTGCTGGTTTATCTAAATGTAGATCACAAGGACATTTGCAAAAAGAAGCTTTTTCATACTTGGCTACATATTCATCCATGTTAGATGTGAGCAATTTTGATTCTGGAGGAGAGTGAAAAGCCATTTATTCTAAAGCTTCTCCTGCACTAATTTTAGTTTTCTGTATATTAGGAAATTTAAATTTCCCTTTATGTCCTACTACTATCAGACATTCCTGATTTTGAGGAACACTGAAATTAACAGCATTTAATAATTTCCAGTCTATGATGTAATCTAAATTTTGTAGAGATTGGATAGTTTCATCCAAGTACCATTTACTTTTATAAAATAGACCCCGAACATTTTCAAATTACTTTTATAAAGTAGACCCCGAACATTTTCAAACAGCCAAATATCTGGACAAAGTTTCTGAACTGCATTAATGAAAATCGGAAAGGCATCCCTTGTATCTTCTAAGCCTTTTTGGTTTCCACCTACACTAAAAGGTTGATAAGGAGAACCACCTATAATGAACCCAGATTTCGCACTTCATTTTGTAGTACATTTACATGTGTAAAGAAATTAAAAAAGGCTACGTAGCAAACACATACTTGAAATAGTAAAAAAATAGACAATACAATAAAAATTGCCAAGAACTTGGAACTGGTAGGTATTGACAATAAATTCAGAATAAAAGATGAGAAAATGAATGTAAATGAGCCTGAATTAAATAAAAACACCCAAAAATATGAATTACCAAAAAGAAGAGTTTGAGAGGAAGAACTTGGATCACTTGGGAATAATAGCAGGAATAATAGATTAGATAGGAATTCTAGAAAAAATGAATGAGATATTCTTAATAGATAGTAGAGGGAAAGTGAATACAGCAGAAATAGTCAAAGCAATCATTCTGAATAGACTAGGTTTTGTATAGAGACCATTATATTTATTTCCTCAATTTTTTGAGGAGAAAGCCATAGAACATTTATTAGGAGCGGGAATTGAAGGCGAAGATTTAAATGATGGTAAAATAGGCAGAGTAATGGATAAGCTATACAAATATGGATTAACTAAATTGTTCCTAATAATTGCCTTAGAAGTATTAAAAAAATATGGAGTAGCAACCAAATATTCCCATTTGGATCCAACCTCATTGCGTTTGCATGGAGAGTATAATAATTGTCTAAATAATTTAGGACAAGAATTAGGAATGAACCGAGAAAATCCGATTAATATCACACAAGGATATTCTCATGACCATCGTCCAGACTTAAAACAATGTATATTAGATTTAATAGTAAGTAGTGACAGAGATATACCCTTATTTTTCAGAGGAGCATCAGGAAATGAATCAGATAAAGTAGTATTTGCTTAAATCTTGGTGGAGTATGACAAACAAATAGATTTTGAAAGTATAATGCTTGCTGATAGTGCATTATATAGAGAAAGTAATTTAAAATTAATGTCGAACATGAAATGGATAAGTCGAGTACCTTTATCCATTAAAAAAGCCAAAAACTTGGTCAAAGCATTTACCAGTACAGAACTGAAACCAGGTGAAATCAAAGGATATAACTATCAAGAAGAAAAAGTATTTTATGGGGGAATATAGCAAAGATAGCTATTGGTAGAAAGTGCAGAGGGAAAAAAAGTAGACTTAAAGAAATTAACCCAAAGCATTCAAGAGGAGTTTCTAAAACTTAGTAGACAAGTAGGTAGATTAGTCAAGGAAGAATTTGAACAGACATAGTTAGCGGAATTAAAAATTAAAGAACTGGCAGCAAAATTAAAATATCATAAAATGTCAGACTTAGAAATTACTAAGAGATTAAATAAAGGACAAACAGTAGTTTGTCAAGTAAGAGGTAAACTAATAGAAAATCAGGAGTTAATCACCCAATATCATAACTCTTATGGTCGATTTATTTCAGCAACGAATATTTTCGAGACAACCGAATTAGAAACCATATAAATATCGAGAATATATAAAGAACAGCAATTAACAGAAAGAGGATTTAGATTTATCAAGGACCCGTTATTTTTCGCCGATAGTCTTTTTGTAAGAAATCCAGCAAGAGTAGAGATAATGATTATGTTAATGGCACTGTGTCTTTTGGTTTATAATCTGGGACAAAGACAATTAAGAATCTCGTTAAAGACGCAAAAAGCTACAGTTAAAAATCAACTGAATAAACCTACAGAATCCCCTACTTTACCTTGGATATTTCAGAGCCTGTGCGTTGGGTGGGTTCCCCGACTTGGAGCAACTGGCGTATGTTTTCAAGGGATTCATCTTCTGATTACACAAGGAGTTGATAGGATTGTGAACTTGACAAAAGTATTATTTATCTTCTTAGTTTTCAAATCTTTAATTCACTATTGCTCAAGTCTCTAATTCACTATTGCATAGTCTTATATTTTTATAAGTGATTAAAAAATTCGAATTAAACTTAAACATTGTTGTCTAACTAGCTTTTTTTACAAAAAAATAAAGCTGGAACTTTGACGTGCACAATTTATATTTTCATGGCTACTGGATTCTTAAAAACTATAGTTCTGAATTGCCTGTAAATGTAGTTGATTCATGTTACTTATTGAAATGCGAAATGTGGGATTACAGTTGCTGGTGGTAATTCTGTTTCAGGTGTGAGAAATACTTGAGTACAGTTTCCCTTTAGTTTTTTTTATATGTTGCACAGGAATCAGTATCTATTCCAAAGCCATGAGTTTCAAAACCTTGTGCTTGAAATCCCAAGGATAAGCCACCATAACCAGCAAATAAATCTACCACTAATGGACTACGAGATAACGCAGGTTTAAGTAAATTGTTGAGATAATCCGAGTAGCTCATCCTGGGTTAAATTTCTAGAGTTTCTTATTTAGATTTCATCTGCTTTTTACCTAGCTATAACTTCTCGCACCAAAGCTGCTAATTGATCAGCACTATCGGGAACTGCGATCGCTTTGGCATTTTCTCCCATCTTGGCCAATTGTGCTGGTGACTGCAATAAATCTAAAACCCGCTGTTGCAATATCTCCAGTGTCAACTCTGACTGTTTAAAAGTTAAAGCTGCACCAACCTCAGTAAAAACAGCAGCATTATAAGATTGATGATCTTCCGCTGCAAAAGGATAAGGTATTAAAATTGCTGGTGTACCACACACCGCTAATTCTGTTAAACTCCCAGCACCAGAACGACTGATAGCTAAATTTGCACGGCGCAACAAAGCCGCCATGTTATCGTAAAAAGGTAAGACTCTATACTGGGGATGTTGTAAACTTTCCGCTTCTGGATCGTTATCACCTGTTAAATGGACTACATAAGCACCAGCATCAAACCAAGCTTGAGCCGACTGACGCACCAATTTATTGACAGCTACGGCACCCTGACTACCACCAAACACGACAATTAGGGGAACACCGTTAGGAATTGGCAAGTCTAGGCCATTATCAACTGCTGGATGGAGGAATTGAGAACGGACAGGAGTACCCACACAGACAGTTTTACCACCAGGTAAATATTTAGAAGCGACTGCAAATCCCACAGCTACTGCACTACACCAAGGGCCAAAAAAGCGGGTAACTTTACCAGGTAAAGCGTTAGACTCATGAAAAACAACAGGTAAACCCAAAGAACGCGCTGCTATGACTGCAGGCCCAGCAATATAACCACCAGTGGTAAATATTCCTTGGAAATTCCCCTGTTTGAGAATACGTCTCACTGCTAAAATTGAACCTATGAGTTTCAACAAGATTGGTACCGACGAAAGACTCAGACCTTGCTGAAAACCTTCAATAGTAATGGTATTCAGAGGATATTGCTCAGGAACGAGTTGAGTTTCTAGTCTATTCGGAACACCAAGCCATTCAATTTTATATTCTTGTAATTTTTCTGCTAATGCGATCGCTGGGAATAAATGTCCACCAGTCCCACTAGCAGCTATGAGTAATTTTATGGGTACTTTTGCCATTCAAGCTATACCATTTAGCGCCTAGCTTATCTTAAACTTGAGATTCTGTTTTGGGTAACTGGGTTTTCAATTGATTGATTGCCCTATCCACTAAAATCAAGTTATCACAGAATAGTGGACTTAATCCTCACTTACTTATAAACAAATTCCTGACCTTTGGGGAGCAAATCAGTAAAATCTTACTAATGACTAACATTATTCCTTTATTAATGAAACACAACAAAACATTTCCTCTGGGTATTTCCCTGGTTTCGTTCCTACTAATACTTGGCTTCAGTAGTAATGAGCAATTTGCTCAAGCTGCTACACCAGAAAATGCACCCGCAATACTGAAAAACCTGCTGACTCAAATTGATACAGCTTCTAGTCGGGGTGATGTTAACAGTGTTATGCAATTTTACAGTCCCAATTTCACTCATGGCGATGGCTTAAACCGCCAAACTTTGGAACAAGCATTGACATCTTTCTGGAAGCGTTATCCCCAATTAAGCTACAGCACACGCCTACAATCTTGGAAATTTGAAGGGAATACTATCATTGCCGAAACTGTCACCAAAATTACAGGTTTACCTTCTGCTAACAGCAATAATTTGGCTCTCAACGCCACAATTACTTCCCGTCAACGTCTTGCTGGTACAAAAATTGTGTGTCAAGAAATTTTATCAGAACGCACTCAACTTACTTCTGGTAACAAAGCACCCCAAGTAGAAATTAAATTACCTCAACAGGTTAAAGTTAGTCAGCGATATAGCTTTGATGCTATTGTCCAAGAACCATTGGGTAATGATTTCCTGTTCGGGAGTGCATTAGAAGAAACCATTCAACCCACTAAATATCTCAGTCCTACACCTGTAAATTTAGAATTACTCACTGCTGGTGGATTGTTTAAAACCGGACGCGCTCCATCTACACCTGGTCATCAATGGATTTCTGCTGTTATTCTTCGTAATGATGGCATGACAATGATTACTCAGCGTTTAGTGGTGAAAAAATAATAAATTAGTCAGTAGTCATTAGTCTTTGTAAATCAACAAATGACAATTGACATCTGACATTTAATCTGACATTTAATATGATGTTAGTTTAAATACCAATCATCTCCATTGGGGGTAGTAATTGGTATTGATGATTGAGAAGCGTAATGATCAAACAAACTAAGTGTTGTTAGTAATAATGCAAATGTGGTATAGTTTATGACCTATGTAAACAACCAAATCGTATTAATCACCGGTGCAAGTAGCGGAATTGGTGCGTCTTGTGCTAAAGTCTTTGCTCAAGCTGGTGGAAAACTGATTTTAGCAGCCCGACGGTGCTATCGCTTGCAAGAATTTGCCAAGACCTTAAATTTACCAGATGACAAAATCCATTTATTGCAACTTGATGTGTGTGATCGCACGTCCGTCGAATCTGCTATTTCTAATTTACCCCCCTATTGGTCAAAAATCGACATCTTAATCAACAATGCTGGTTTAAGTCGCGGTTTAAATAAACTATATGAAGGCGATTTCCAAGACTGGGAGGAAATGATTGATACTAATATCAAAGGTTTACTCTACCTTACCCGTTACGTAGTTCCCAGTATGGTAAAACGAAATCGAGGACATATCATTAATATCGGTTCTATTGCGGGACATCAAACTTACCCCGGTGGTAATGTTTATTGTGGTACAAAAGCTGCAGTCAAAGCTATTTCTGAAGGTTTAAAACAAGACTTGTTAGGTACTCCTGTGCGTGTGAGTTCCGTTGACCCTGGAATGGTAGAAACAGAATTTAGTGAAGTACGATTTCATGGGGATACAGAACGAGCTAAAAAGGTTTATGAAGGTGTTACTCCCCTTACCCCTGATGATGTTGCTGATGTCGTATTTTTCTGTGCCACTAGACCTACTCACGTTAATATTAACGAAGTCATACTCATGCCAGTTGATCAAGCTAGTGCAACTTTAGTAAATAGAAAGTTGTAGATAACCTCTCTATTCAGGAGAAAATTACCATGAATAGCACCAAAAAGTTAGGTGTTTTTACTGGTGCAAATCGGGGTTTAGGATTTGAAGCATCTCGGCAATTAGCTAAAAATGGATATCATGTAATCTCACCAGTCGAGATGAAGCCAAAGATCAAAAGGCAGCGGAAACATTACAAAATGAAGGATTAAGTATCACATTTCATCCTTTAGATGTTACCAGTTATGAAAGTTTCCAATAATTAGCAGATTTCATTCAAAAAGAATTTGGTAAACTCGATGTTTTCATTAAAAATGTAGGTATCTTGCTAGATTGGAGAGATCAAGGGAATAGCATTTTCGATACTCAAATAGAAACACACCATAAACATTGGTTTCCAATGTTTATGGTGTGTTTCGAGTTAATAAGGCTTTATTTCCCTTGATGAAAGCTCAAAACTATGGAAGAATTGTTAATGTTTCTTCTGGGATCGGACAATTAACACATATGGAAGGTGGATATACTGGATATCGTCTTTCCAAAACTGCGTTAAATGCTCTCACTCCAATTTTAGCAAATGAATTGCAAATCAATAATATTTTGGTTAGTTCTGTTTGTCCTGGATGGGTAAAAACTGATATGGGAGGTTCAGCAGCACTCCCTACCCCATAAGAAGGAGTTGATACTATTATCTGGTTAGCAACTCTTGCAGATGGAATTCCTACGGGTAACTTTTTCCGAGATCGTCAACCGATAGCTTGGTAACTGGTAAGTATCTCAACTTTGAGAAACAAAATACCCAGATATCTGAAGAATCTCAAAAATTAGCTTCTTAGACTTCTGACATTTCTGAAAATAACTCTAGAACAGATTAGAAGTCTGAGATTTTATAGTGTAGATAATCTACTCGTCTATTCATAGACTAGGGAGCATCCCAAATGTGTAAGTTTATTTTTATCTGAATCTTATAACTTATCCAAGGTATGAAATAAATGAAGCGCGTATCGCTAACGCGTAGCGTCCGATAGGGATAGACGGAAAGATAGCGAAGGAAAGAGAGCCTCAAAGGGTTCTTGAATTAGGGTAAAACATAAATTTGTAAGTCATGTTTCCGAACACAAAAGCACGAATAAGCGCAGGTTCTACATCAGTGGATATAGTTCCTTCAGATGGACTGAAAGTTAAAGCAGAATGTTTACGGTTATTAGTGACTTTAAAATGAAATCGTGCTAAAATGCAATCAATCTCAGGTTTTATTGATACTTATCTGAAACTTAATTAGTCAGAAGAACAGATATCTTAAACCAAATTAAGTTCATTTAAACAAGAATAACAGGAGAAAGTTATGCAAATCGTTACCAGTTGGATGGAACAGCTTATTGAGCAGGGTATTGATCAAGGAATTCAACTAGAGAAAGATTTAATTGTTCGTTTAATCAAGCCTAAATTAGGTAAGCCTGACCCTCAATTTTAAGCTCCAGTGAGAGAATTAGGAATTGAAAGTATTTAGGAGAAACTTTATTAGATTTCTCAAGGGAATAGGATTTGCAAGATTGGCTCAATGAGCTTAACATTTAACTGGTTAACAATTAAAATCAAGCAGTTAAATTTTTCAATCTGGAGTGGTTCTTCCTCTGCTGAGTTCACCTTTACCAACTATTAATGCTCTCAAACAACCTACCAGTGATGCTTCTTGGGTAGAGCAAGCGATCGCAAATTTAGATATTACTTTACTCGATCACTCCCACTGTGAACGCAAAGGAGTTAACAGTGATTGCACGGGAATAACTAGAACACTTTGAACTAGTTAACCAATGGTTGGAACGTCGCAACATTCCTTTTGCACCCCTATCAGAGCCTCCCTAGGGTGCAGGTTTAAAAGTACAAGTTAGAAGAAAAGAACCAGATCAATTTTTAGATAATTTACTCGTAATGGGTTTAATTGAAGTACGCAGTCATGAATGTTTAGGATTATTAGCTGCGGACTGTCCAGAAGTAGAATTAGCTAAATTTATCGTGGTTTAATGGCATCAGAAGCCGGACATTTTGGAACATATTAGATTTTAGCCGATACCTAATTTTGACCGAGAAAAGGTGATGCAACGATTGGATGAATTAGGGATTTTGGAAAGTGAAATATTAGCAACTTTACACCCAGAACCGCGAATTCATAGTTAGAATACCTGGGAGTAACTGAATTTACCTCAAACATCGAATTGCTTCTAATAAACCTCTGGCTTTATTGAGAGTTTCCTCATATTCTTTTTCTGGTTCGGAATCAGCGACTAAACCTGCACCAGCTTGAACAGTAACAGTTTGATTATGTAACACCATAGTTCTGATAGCGATCGCACTATTTAATTGTCCCTCAAAATCATAATATCCATAGACACCAGAATATACACCTCTGCGGGTTAGTTCTAATTCATTGATAATTTCCATAGCGCGAATTTTTGGCGCACCGCTAACTGTACCCGCAGGAAAACAAGCTTTTAATAAATCCCATGCGGTTTTATTTTTCGCTAATTTCCCTACCACATTACTGACAATGTGCATAACATGAGAATAGCGTTCAATTATCATTAATTCATCAACTTGAACAGTGCCATTTTCACATACTCGTCCTAAATCATTGCGTCCTAAATCAACTAACATGATATGTTCTGCAACTTCTTTAGGGTCTTGAAGTAAATCTGCTGCAAAAGCCTCATCTTCCTGGGTAGTTTTACCTCTGGGTCTAGTTCCCGCAATCGGTCGGACAGTGGCGATTATTCCCCCTTCTTCATCTCGTTCTGCTTTTACCATCACTTCAGGACTAGAACCGATAATTTGCCAGTCCTGGAAGTTAAAATACGCCATGTAAGGTGAAGGGTTAATTTGGCGTAGGGAACGATATAAAGCAAAGGGATTTTCTGTATATTCTGTGGATAGACGTTGAGAAATCACGACTTGGAAAATATCACCTGCTTTGATATATTGTTTAGCTTTTTCCACACTAGCACAAAAATCGGGACGGGTAAAATTGCTGATATATTCTTCTATTCCAGCTTTCGGTTTATTTTGGGGGGATGTCCAAGGGAGTTGGGTATTTTGTGGTGATAAAGGTAAAGATAACTTACTCACCATTTGTTGGATGCGATCGCTCGCTTTTTGATATCCTGCTGCTAAATTATAAGTATTCCTTAAATCAGCGTAGGCGATCGCCCAGATTTTTCGCTTCACCTGGTCAAAAATTAACAGTTGGTCTACTTGCATCCATAACCCATCAGGGATATTACGCTCATCTTGAGGATGAATTGGTACACGCGGTTCAATCCAGTTAATCAATTCATAACCCCAAAACCCAAACAGTCCTCCAATTCCTGAAGGTAACTGTGGTAATTTTACTGGGTGATAAGGTGCTAAACAATCAGCTAGAACAGTAAAAGGATCACCTGTAAAAACTTCCTGGGAACCATCGCGGTGTGTTTGAGTAGTTTTATCTCCCCGCGCTTCCAAAATCCACAGCGGATCACAACCAAGTAAACTATAACGTCCTACCTTTTCTCCACCTTCCACCGACTCCAGCAAAAAGCTATAAGGTTGACCTGCACAAACCTTGTACCAAGCAGAAACAGGGGTATCTAAATCAGCGACCCATTCTTGATATACAGGGACAAAATTACCTTGTTTTGCTAGTTCTGTAAATTGCTGGAAATCGGGGAATATCATAAATAAGAAGTTCAGAATACAGGAGTTCAGGAGTTCAGAATACAGCCGTTTACAATTTAGGATTCTAAAATATTTTGAAATTATTACGTAGGGTGGGCATTGCCCACCCCAGGATGCAAAATAGGTAGATTGACTAATAATGGGTAATTGGTAAAAGTTTATTTTCTTACCCATTACCAATCACCTAAACACTATGCATCGTGAGTAGCTTTACCACTGAATTTGAGTTGTGCAGGACTGGGGTTTTGTCCAATTCTGCGGGGTACGTGCCGAACTTTATCACGACCGGCATTTACCTTCTCAGGGAACACTCCATCAGCAGGGTGGATGAAAGAGGTTTCACCACTGGGGAGGATCCGGTAAATTTTATAGTCTGTGATCTTGAATTTGCGGAGTTGAGCGCCTAAAGCGATACCATACTCCTTGCGAGCTAAGTAAAGCAAGTTTTCGCCCTTCAGCATTCTAGCAGCACCACCGGTGGGCATTTCAAACACTTGCTCTTTGGGGCTAGTCCAAGTGATAGCATACTTTTCTTCTACTTCTGCTTTTTTGAGTAGACCGCCAGTGCTACCACCAAATAGGGGGGTTTGTCCAGTAAGAGTTGCCATAAGGTTAAGGTTCTCTCTCAATGTTTTTAGGGCATAGTAACACCGTAACCTAACTTATATTGTGATCACGTTATAGACTGTAACAGTTTTTAGTGATTTGATCATGGTATGTTTGTTCAAACAGTTATCATGTCTGTTAAGACAACGAATGGGGAATAGAGATAGCAACTATCACCTGTCACCTCCTCTCACCTGCTTTAGCACTAACAAAGCCTGAAGTGTAGCTTTAACAATTCCATCATATTGGGGTAGAGATAGGTAAACCTTTTTAGCATCTTCTCGATTTATACCTAACAGACCCAGTTGATTTTCTGGCTGTTTTACTAAAACTTTACCTTCAGTATTTTTGATTCTTAACTCTGAACCAGCAATATTTTGATAAATTCCACAGGTGTATTGACGCTGGTTATATTCAAAGTTGGTACGTTTAGATAGGGTTGGTCTAATAAATAATTATTCCACCTGTTGAGGCAGTCTGACTCCGATTAATTCCATTTCAATGGAGATTGAACCACCACAGTTATTTTCTCTAAGTTTATAAGCGATATCAACTCGCTGTGGTAGGGGGAAATAGTCGCGCCAACGCCACGCGATCGCCTTGATTTTATACTGTTGATTGTCGATAGTTTGGGCTAAAGTCAATTTAATATGACCTTTACCAAAGATTTGCTGTTCAAGGACTTGTGCATTAGCAGTCCAAAACACCGGATCAGGATTGTCGATACCGCAAGGATGGAGAAAATTTAATTCTTGATATAATTCCTGATTAATTTGGTTGAGATTTACTTGAGTATCAATTTTCAGCAGTGGTTTGAGGTGTTGGAGTTGTAAACACTGATTTGCAAACTCAGATAAACGCGATCGCAACGCCAGTAAATTATCTGCTGGTAAAGAAAACCCACCCGCTGCTTTATGTCCTCCGTGTTTCCGGAGTAATTCATGAGAATATTCTAAAGCCTCAAAAACATTAAATTCAGGTGTTCCCCTGGCAGAACCACGAATAATAGTTTCATCTTCATAAGTGCCAATGAACACAGGAACACCGTAGCGTTCTACCAAGCGCGAAGCGACAATACCAATTACACCATGATGCCAATGATCTTTGATAACGACTAATACGCGGTCTTTTTGCAAAAAGTTTACATACAAATCTTCAACCAGTGCGATCGCCTCCTGTTCGATTTGTTCGCACATTTGCTGACGTTGGATATTTATTTGTTCACACTGCATTGCTCTTTCTAGAGCCAATCCCATATCATCAGTAGTCAGCAATTCTATCACAGTCTGCGGGTTGCCAATTCTCCCAACTGCATTAATGCGTGGGCCCAAGCGAAACCCAATATCCTCCGGCTTTAAAGATTTTGGATTTTGGGAATCAGAATTATTTTGAATTTTGAATTTTGAATTTTGAATTGTTTCACTTGCTTGCACTCCAGCAACTTGAATTAAAGCTTGTACCCCAGGTAAAGTAGATTTAGGTAAATGCTTTAATCCACGTTTCACCCAACGACGATTTACACCAATTAAAGGGGCTAAATCTGCAATAGTCCCCAATGTAAACAAAGCTAACATTGGCTGAACTAGACCTTTAAGTTCTCCCAATTGTTGGGCTGAACAGACTGCTAAAATATAAGCTACACCAACACCAGCCACACTCCGATAAGGTGAAGACTCAGCTATTAACTTCGGGTTAAGAATTGCATTAGCTGGCGGTAATTTTTGGGGAATGTCGTGATGGTCAGTGATAATTACCTTTAGACCGAGTTCTCTAGCTCTAGCGATTGGTTCAAAAGCAGAGATACCATTATCAACAGTGAGAATTAATCCTACCCCTTCACCGTAGAAGTCTTCAACAATGCGTTTATTAATTCCATAACCTTCATGCATCCGGCTAGGGACAGCATAATCTACATCCGCACCCAAAGCACGGAGACTCCGCAATAGTAACGCGGTACTAGTCATACCATCTGCATCATAATCTCCACAGATCGCAATCTTCTCTTGATGAGTGATCGCATTGGCCAATAATTCTACACTGACTGCTAAATCTGGGAATTCTTCCAAAGGAGAAGGTAAACTTAAACTCTCTGGGTCTATAAATCTTTGTACTGCTTCTGGTGTTTGCATACCCCGATTAATCAACAACTGACTGATAATAGGGGATAAATTAGTTAAACTTGCCAACTTTTGAGCTAATTCGGGATTATGTAGGGCGATTTGCCAGCGTTGATTAGGTAAGCATTTGGTAGCTTGGTATTTAGTCATTAGTGATTTTCTCTCCTGTTCCCTGTTTCCTGTTTCCTGTCACCTGCTATACTTGAGACTTTAAAATATTTTATAGATTCAAAGATCAAAATAAGAACTTGACAGCACCGATTTCGGAACAGCAAAGTTTTCATCACACATTAAATCATGAAGATTTATCAATCTCATACTTGGCCATCAACAGTTGAAGAAGCGACAACTATTCAAGAAACTCTGCGTAATCAAGTTATTACCACAGATCAACTAAACACACCGATTCAGCACGTTGCTGGTGTGGATCTGGGTTTTCTAGAATGTGGTAAAATGAGCCGTGCAGCAGTAGCAGTGCTGAGTTTTCCTGATTTGCAAATAGTGGAAACCAGCCTAGCATATCGTCCTACATCATTTCCTTATATACCTGGATTTCTTTCATTTCGAGAAATACCCGCTATTCTTGATGCCTTAGAAAAGATTAAAACTATACCTGACATAATATTGTGTGATGGTCAGGGAACTGCTCACCCACGCCGATTAGGCATAGCTTGTCATTTAGGAGTATTGATAGATATACCCACAATAGGTGTAGCGAAATCCCTACTAATTGGCAAGCACGAAGAATTACCAGAAGGTAAAGGTAGTTGGCAACCATTAATACATCAGAATGAAACCGTTGGCGCAGTTTTACGAACTCGTACCGAAGTTAAACCTTTATATATATCCAGCGGCCATCGTATCAGCTTAACAACAGCAATTGACTATGTATTATGCTGCACCCCTAAATATCGCTTGCCAGAAACTACCCGCATTGCTGATAAATTAGCATCTGACAGGTAAAGCATAAATATTGCTGATAAATTAGCATCTGACAGGTAAAGCATAAATTTGGCAGATAATTTTTATTTAAAGTTAATTGTCAAAACTTGTTAAATATAAACCAATCATGTTAGAAATAGCACCGAAGGGAGTTGAATCAATTATTAATTGTAGATAGGGCTGGCTGAAAAAGTTGTTCGTGACGATTAGGAGTCAGGAGGAAGAAGGAAGAAGAGGAGAATTTGGAATAATCTATAATCTGAAAAAGTGTTTGAGTTTTCATGGTATCAAGGCTTATTTCCTACATCTTATCCACCTTAAATAACCCTTAAACTATTGATTTATCTAGGTTTCCCGTTTCTATGGCTTAACGCCACGCTACGCTATCGGCAAGCCCTAAATATTAAAGTTATCTAAAAATAATGCACTGACTAACTTTACAGTGGCACGAAGCAGGCCAAAATAAAACTCAACAAATTTATGAACAACAAAATAGCAAATATCCCGGTACTTGCCGCATTGGAAGTGATCTCACCCGTTGTGATATTGATTTCAATTACCCAACATTATCAGGATTACACGTAGAAATATTTTTTCATTCCCAACAGCAACGTTTTTATATTAGAAATTTACGTGAACCAAACCCTCCTTAAGTATATAATAAACCACTAGTCAAAGGAGAAATGCCTTTAAATGAAGGAAGTATTATTTATCTAGGACAGCAACCAATTCAAGTTATCGCTATTTCAATTAACAGCATTCCTGCCACAATGATAGTCCCACCTTCAGCAAAACCGGGACATCACCACCACCAGAAACCATCATTTCCAACACAACTAACAGCTGTTTATGGTTTAGAGTCTCCCAAATGTAATAAAATTACCCCACCCGAAAACCTGCAAATAGGATGTCCTTGGTATGCTAAATCTTTAGCAGCAGCTTTCAGTGTTTTAGTAGCGCCAAAAAATTAGGGAACAGGGTGATGGGGAAGATGGGGGAGAATAACTAAATAACTAACGACTAATGCCCAATGGCCAATGCCTAATAACTAATGACTAATTTACAACTTCAATTAAGTTAGGAAGAACCACCGACTGGAGAAAGAGGAGAACCTAAGTTAAATGTCCCTATTGCTTTTGGTCGAGAATTTGCCAAGTTACCAGCAGAAATTAGGGAGCAGCGTGTTTCGCGAATGCTGTTAAATAGTAGTGAATTGTCTCGCTATCATATCCTGATTCACTGGGAACAAGATTGGGAACAAAATCATTTTGTGGTCATTGATGAAAATAGTGTTAATGGTGTGTTAGTCAATAGTCAATGCCAAACACGCTGTCAGTTAGCTAATGGGGATAATTTGCAAATTGGTCCTTACATGATAACTCTACAGTTTGGTATCAATAATGTGATTCCCATTCCTAATAATCCTTCAATAATTCAATTTAATCCCAATACCAATCTTCCAGATCATAGTTTATCCCCAGTCCATCCTGTTCCACCTTTAGGAAGTAATTTTCCTCCAGCTGCATTTCAGGATGTAAAAGTTAACTTACAGGCTATTCATACTACAGGTTTACCTGTTGATGAATGTGATTATCTAGCAGTTGGGGTAGGTTTGGATAGTTTTATATGGGTTGATTTATTAAGAATAAGTGGTGTTAAGGCTGAAAAAATTATTGCCGTGGGATCAGAACCAGAAACTTATGCCCATTATAAGCGTTGGTGTCTAAATTCGGAAATTCATTTACATGAAAGATTATGTTCTAATTCTGATTATTGTCCCGATACTATTTGGGGTTGGCCTAGTTATGCTTTAAGAGAATCTTGGCATGATTTAACTAAGGGTAAAATAAATTCAGTATTTAAATATTTATGGCAAGTTTTTAAAGAACCAACTTTTGCAGAAACTTATACTCCTCGTACTGGAAATGTTTTTGATTCTATAGATAGAGAAACTGACCGTATTGCTTGGAATCAAATATATCGTTATGGAAGAGTTAGATCAATTCGTAAAACTGAAGATCGTAGATATTGCGTTGCTTATTCTCGGAGTCCAGGAAACTATGCTTTTTTAGTTTGTCGTTATTTACATTTAGCTACGGGATATCCTGCTATTCAATTTTTGCCAGATTTACAAGCTTATCGGTAAAAATATCATGATTTTAAGTTGGTTGTAAATGCTTATGAACACCATATTCATGTATATAAATATTTAGAAAAATAAGGTGCGATTGTTTTAATTCGTGGTCGGGGTATTGTGGCTTCGCGGATTTTACAATGTATTTATGAGGCTAGAAAGCAAAATCGTAATATTAAAGTTTTACATTTAAAGTTTTACATTTAATGCGATCGCCCAAACCCCAAGGTAACAAATTTTAAAAATCCCAACGTGCTGTTAAAAATCACTACGAATTTCAACTTTTTAAGTGGCCCAAAGCCTGTTGGGGTGCTGAACTAGGAACAAGCCACACCAGAAGAACGTCAGTGTTTATTAGGAGATTGGGGTGGAACTATCACGGCAGACTGTGGAGACTGGCAAAAAATCACCGCACAAGGTTTACAAGAAGGCTGGTATCAAATCGCTTTTGGTCAAGTTGTCGGTTTAGAACAGGATGGCAAAAACCATACTGTTACCCATATCGAAGAAAAAGGTTTTTGGGAAATGAAACTAACTGCTGATTTTATTATTGATGCTACCAGACTTGATGCTAAAATCAATGCTAATACTTTTTTAGAAGATTTGGTAACACATTACAATTTACCTTTGAAGCATTTAGAGCGGTTAGTAGTAGCAAACAATTTTGAATTAGTGGAAATGCGAAATACTAAAGGTCAAATGTATGCTGCTGGTGCAATAACTTTAGGTGGATTTTATCCCGCAGTCGATAATTTTTTAGGTTGAAAATATACGACTTTAGTCGCTGTTGATGGATTATATACTGCCCGTGGGCCCGGAGTTGGAAGTTTGAATACTTTTAGTTCTTTAAATCAGTGGATAAAGTGGGTTTTTAATCAGTCACCTTACTAGGAAATAGGGAAAACTAATACAGCAGGAGTCAGGAGTCAGAAGTTAAGAGTCAGAAGTGAAAATCTCTTGCTATCTAGGTTTCAATTTAGATTCTGTACCTAATTTATTTGCAATCTGCTGTAACTGATAACTGATTCACAGCCACTGTCCGCCCCGAAATCGCCAGCGAGGAAATATAATTCTCATTAAACTTTGAGAAGTAATAAATACTGCCAAGCAAACTACATTATAATGCAATATAAATAAATAATGCAATATAAATAAGGCTAGTGATAATTGTTCTTTGGGCATAGGTAAAGGTAAAAAACCAAGTATTTCCACACCACAAAACACAAATACCATTTCCCAAATACCTGCAAAAAGTTGATAAGCTGCTGGCCAGTCTCTATCCTAAAGTGATTTCTGTAGATAGTTATAAATGACATCCCAACCTAAACCAAAGATAGCAATGTATAAAATTATCCCAAAATAAACTGGGTTAGAAATTTTGCCAATTAACCCAATGGCAAAGGGTATGGATACGAAAACCCAACAGTTAAAAGTAGTAGTAATCGAGTTTGCTAACGACCAAATAAAGTGGGAGTCATAAAAATTCAAAATTCAAAATTCAAAATGAATTACACCCCTACACCGTTTCTTCAGAGTTGGTAATCTAGCTGGCAATGGTATTTAGATAATTCTGTCCAGTTGAGGACGGCTTCTAGCAAGTCTTGATAACCCAGAGTGTTGGGATGAAGTCCATTTGCTGTGACGCGTTGATTTCTCCAGCTTGGACTATGTTGCATCCATTGGTCAAATATATCTAAATAAGGTATTTGCCGTTGTGTACAAGCTAGGCGTGCAGCTTCTTTGTAACGGTATTGATCCTCATGATTGTAGTATAAACAATCAACGAAGGGCATTTTTGTTTCATCTACGGGAACCATGCCCACAAACAGGACGGGACAGAGTTATTGTACTTGATCTAAATAATGCGGCGATGTCTGTTTCAAATTGGGGAAAATCTGTATAATTTTTACCCTTGGGACGACCTAACCGTGGTGAGTGGTTAACGCCAACAGAGAGGATAATTAGGTCAGGGAGTCGGTTGCGTATTTCTCCGCGATGATGAAATTTTATTTCTAGCCTTTGGGAAATTTGTTGTGTGCGATCGCCCCTTACACCTAAATTATAAAGTACATGACCAACACTATCTGGTAACATCCACCACCGTCGCAGTTGTTCCACCCAACCGCCTTTTTCTGGATCACCATACCCATAGACTAAGCTATCTCCCAAGGCTACAATCTTTAAAGGCTCGCATAGTTTTGGCGCTACAGACAGCATTGAGGAGGAAGGCTTCAAGGTTTGCATCTTAAACAGCAGTGTAGTTTATCTTTTTACAGGATTATACACATTGTTAAACTATTGTGTGGTATCTTTTTTATCTTGTCTTATTTAATTCTTGAAAATAGTGGTGTATGGGGTAGAGAAACCCGATAAATAGTAAGAATATCACTGATTTTAATACCAAAAATAAAGATATTATTAAATATGTCTGAAAATAACAAATTATCTTCCCCATCCGGAAATTTTACCGTTAATTTGGGGATGAAAATGATTTGTAGTTTAACAAAATTCAGTATGCGCTCAATAATTTGGGGCGGACTACCAGATCACAACGGGTTTTGCGCCATTTGAGGGTTGTCTCTGAACGGTTTACCCCTAATTATTGAGCGGTTACAAAATTAATATCTCTCAATACTGAACATAACAAAAAAATTGGCTTAAAAAATTTACCGCGAATTTATTTCAGCAATCATTCTTTGATGGTAAAATCCCCCTTTATCCGTGGAGTCAATCCAAAATCCTCTTAGAGGGTGATATAGCCTGAACTAGAAAAATTGTCAACCCAGGCACTAATTTTATGCATCTACATCAACAATTTTAAATTTACTCATTATCTTATCTGGGAGCTTCCTCAGAATCTGGGAGCTTCCTCAGAGCAAAGTGCAATTTGCTGCATTGATTGAATAAATAACTACTAAATTGTTTTCAATGTGTTTAAACAAGATGAATAGTATATCCCGTTACAAGATTATACGGCTGGATCGATTTTTACAAAATACATCCCCCGAAGGGAATAAATTAAATTTATTGTCTTTAGGTTGGCAACGTGAGCAAACAATAAATTGGCATCATAAATTACTTAAAAATCTGTTTCCGCTTTTGTTTTTAATCTCCTTAGTCACAGTTTTGTTGACAAATAGTTTAACTCCTGTGACTGCTCAAATAGCTCACCAAGAAATTCGTGGTGTGTGGATAACTAATAATGATCTTAATATCCTTAAAGATCGTGCCAAAGTTCAAGATGCTGTCACCCAACTAAGAAAGCTCAACTTCAATACTATCTATCCCGTAGTTTGGAATTCTGGCTATGTGATGTATGCTAGCAAAGTAGCCAAACGTTTAGATATTCAACCTTTTGTTTTTCGGGGTTCAGACGGACATGATATTCTCGCAGATTTAATTAATCAAGCCCATCATAAAAATTTACTTGTTGTGCCTTGGTTTGAATTTGGTTTTATGGCACCTCCAACTTCAGAACTAGCATTAAATAAACCAGAATGGTTCACACGAAAACGAAATGGTAGCACAACGTCTATTAGTGCTGCTGGTGAAGTTTCATGGTTAAATCCCTTCCATCCCCAAGTACAACAGTTTATCACTGATTTGTTGGTAGAACTGGCCAGCAATTATGATATTGATGGAATTCAGTTTGATGATCATACGAGTTTGCCTCATGAATTTGGCTACGATAAATATACAGTTGCCTTATATCGTCAAGAAACTAAAAAGAATCCACCAACAGATCCACAAGACCCAGAATGGGTAAGTTGGAGGGCAGATAAAATAACAGATTTCATGGTCAGATTGAATCAAAGAATCAAACAAATTAAACCAAAAGGGATTTTTTCAGTTTCACCAAATTACTACGATTTTGCTTACAAATTTCAATTGCAGGATTGGCTAAAGTGGGTGCGAGCCAACATAGTTGATGAGTTAGTTGTGCAAGTTTATCGAGATAATTTGGAGAGTTTTACTGCCAAACTTTCTAGTCCAGAAATGCAAGAAGTACGAGAAATAATGCCGACTGGAGTGGGAATTATGGCAGGATTAAGAACTAAGCCTGTGCCAATGCAACAAATTAAATCGCAAGTAAGAGCGGCACAACAGCGGGGATTAGGTGTGGTTTTCTTTTATTACGAAAGTCTTTGGAATAAGGCTCCAGAACCATTAAGTGAGCGTTTCTCTGGATTTCAAAGTCTGTTTCCATATCCTGCATTACGATTAGTAGCTGATTAAACTAGGAATTGGTCACGAACTAAGCCTACATAGGCAAAATTTACCTACATGGATTTATTTGAAAACCTTGATCTTATTTAGTTCATGTAAGTAGATGTTGTTTGTGTTAGCTAAAGTTTACGTAAACTTGCAGAAATGCTTTCTTTAAATTAACTTATAACAAATTCAGAAATCTTGGTATGAACATCAAAAAAGTAAGTTATCAAATTCTCCCTTAGATGTTACCAAAGATATATGTATGGAAGATCAATTCTGTTCTGTAAAGGAAAATATATTTGATCAATTAAAAGGAATTTTTATTAAGATAGGACAGGATAACTTTGCAGCAGAATTTCATGATTTATTTTATCAAACAAATTTAGATATGAATAATCCTTCCTAAGTGATTCTTTTGCTACATACTCAACAACAGGTACAGGAACTACATTACCAAATTGTTTTTTAGCTATTTCATCTTTCCGATAAGATTCTAAATTCTCAGGAAATCCTTGTAATTTACAAGCGTGTTCTGGAGTAATGAGTATATATTTTCTAGTTTGATAAATCTTTTCTAAGAACAGCTTTTTATATTCTTCTGGATGACTAGAATGAAGAGATACAGTTGCGATATAGTCTTTAGCACCAGTAGCAGTTAAAGTTGGGAAGATATCAGAAGTAGGTAATATTATCCTATTAATATTATTAATACCGGTCATTTTTTTGAATAAACAAATTTATATTTATTATCACTACTTAAACTTAATATTCCTTTTTCAAGAAGTTGATTTAATTTATTTACCTCTATATCAGTTATTATATCTTGAAAATTAGTAAAAGATAAAGGATTACCATCCTTATCTGCATATTTTTACTTCTTCTATGTCTTCTATGTTTGAGAAGAATTAAGCAATTGTTTTTTCTCTATCACTAGTTTTAGTAATGTCCCAAGAATGAATGGTTGTATGTCCATTTCTTAGATATGAAAAAATGAAAAAATCGTTTAATTCATCATCTTTTTGAAATCGAGTTCTTGAAGGTGGTATTACACCTTTAAATAAAGTATGTAGATCTAACTTAACTTTTTCAAAAAGTTTGACATCTTTCATTCCTCATAAAGTATCTAAAACTTTAGGATCAATATTTAAAGGATTAGGGAAATTGTATTCTTGGCATCTCTCTATATCGCTTCTAATCCCAACAATGAAAACTCTGTCTCTATTTTGAGGTAAACCAAAATCGTAAGCATTCAAGACTTTCCACTTAACAGAATATCCTATATGCTCCAATTTTCGTTAAATTAAATCTAAATTATCTCGATTTTTAGGACTTGCTAAACCGCTAACATTTTCAAAAATAAATGCTTTAGGGTTACTTTTTTTAACTAACCGAATAACATCAAACCACAATTTTCCTCTAGGGTCTTCACAACCTCTTAGGTAACCCGCAACTGACCAAGGTTGACAAGGGACACCACCTACTATTAGATCAACATGAGGTGGAACTTCACGAATTCTGGTGATATCTCCTAATTCAATTTCATCTTTGTTGAAGTAACTGATAAAGTTTCGCTGATAAACTTTAACAGCTTATTTATCTATTTTAGAATAGCCCAGGCATTCACCACCTAGTGCTTCTAAAGCAATTCTAAATCCACCAATACCTGCAAATAGATCGACAAACTGGAATTTATTGGGAGAGGTGACTAATTGTAGAGGTAGTTCTATTTGTTTTGGTATTTGTGAGTCAACAGCTTTCATATTTGTTAGCCCATATTAGCAAATAATTCTGAGGATGGGATTTTTCAGTATAACACCATTGATGATAAAAACTCAGCCTATGTTAGTAAGCTGAGTCAAAGTATCCTTGATTTCAAACTAAAGTAATTAGGGTTGATTTTAATTTACCAAATCAGGAAATACTTCTTGCACCGCAGGATGTACTAAACGATGATTTTGGATATTCAAACCTTTAGCTAATGCTGGGTTAAGATCTAAAGCTTTAATTCCCAAATTTGCCAACTGGACAACATAAGGTAGTGTGCTGTTATTTAATGCCTGAGTTGATGTCCAAGGTACAGCCCCAGGCATATTGGGAACGCCATAGTGTACTACGCCTTCCTCAATATATACTGGGTTAGTATGAGATGTGGGGTGTAATGTTTCAATACAACCACCTTGATCAACTGCTACATCTACAAGTACCGAACCAGGATGCATTTGTTTAACTAATTGACGAGATACTAACATTGGTGCTTTTCGTCCAGGTATTAACACTGCACCGATGAGTAAATCGGCTTCTTTAACGACGGTTTCAATGTGGGCAGAATTGCTGTAAAGTAATTCTACTCTTGAACCAAACAAGGTTTCTAAATAGGATAGACGTTCAACATTTACATCTAAAATCTGCACTGTTGCACGCATACCCAGGGCAATTTTAGCGGCTTCTGTACCAACTACACCACCGCCTAAAATCACGACTTTACCGGGTTTAACTCCGGGTACTCCACCTAAAAGTACACCCCTACCCCCCTGTTGACGTTCCAGGAATCTGGCTCCAAACTGCACTGCTAACCGACCTGCAATAATGCTCATGGGAGTGAGCAAAGGTAGTCTGTTTGCTCCTGGCTGTTCTACGGTTTCGTAGGCGATCGCATTAGTGCCACAATCTATTAATTGTTCTGTCAATTTGCGATCAGCAGCTAAATGCAAATAAGTAAATAACAACTGTCCTTTCTGCAAAAATTTATACTCGCCTATCAATGGTTCTTTTACCTTTACAACCATCTCCTGATTCCAGATAGCT
This sequence comes from uncultured Trichormus sp., assembly GCA_936914905.1. Lineage (GTDB taxonomy): Bacteria > Cyanobacteriota > Cyanobacteriia > Cyanobacteriales > Nostocaceae > Trichormus_B. The sequence goes on from CAKZGI010000093.1 coordinate 24,327, forward strand.
TCAGGTGTATCAAGTATTTTTGCGCCAGCCTTACGGTATTCCTCATCCGTAAATCCAGCACCATCACCTGCATTAGTTTCTACATAAATACTATGACCGATTTCTGTTAAAACTCGCACACTAGAAGGACTCAAACCAACGCGAAATTCTTGATCTTTAGTTTCTTTAGGAATGCCTATTTGCATTTATTTATAGCCTCTAATAATTTTTTATTGACTCTAAATTGCCAGTATTTATGTCATCACGTCCGTATTCATTAATTCAAAATGAAGAAAATTAGGATTTGAGGTGTAGGGTGTAAAGGAACAGAGGACAAGAATGTATTATCTCTTGCCTTTTGCCTTTTGTCTCCAATTACCAATTACCATTCACTTGACTAATCTCCCAGTCTTCTTACAATAGATAAAGAATAATTAAAAATTATAAACCAAGGGTTTGCATTGCTCTGTCCCAGAGGCTGCTATTAGGCTGTTTAAGCCTAACCCCTGTAATGAGTTGAAAAATCTCCGTAAATATTCTTTTGCCGTTCAGAAAAGAGGAATAGTTGATCATGTCACAACAACAACCCACCGTAACCCCCAAATTAGAAGAACCCAAATTTGGTTTTAATGAATATGCCGAACGTTTGAATGGTAGAGCTGCTATGATTGGCTTTATCTTGATGGTAGTGATAGAATATGCCACCAATCAAGGTGTACTGGCATGGCTGGGTTTGAAGTAGTTCCATCTGCAAGCTGGTTTTCATTTGTAAGCTAGTAATTAGAAGAGTTTAAACCAGTTGGATACTCCAGCTGGTTTCACCATTATTCAGCAAATGGTGAACCGTCTCTGGCTATTAGGGCTATTAGATATATTGCAGATTGTCTATGTTATTCTAGGCAGGAAATCACCACATACCAGAGGGTGAATTACCATATCTCTGTTTTTACTCCGAACAATTATAATCTGAGATACCTTAATAGAATAGCCCCAGATTAGAAAGGTATATTACGGTTGCACTATTTGAGTAAAGTTATACAAAGAGTTAATTGGAACTAAGTAAGCTGTGATGAACGCTGTATTACCTCGTTTTTTGAAGTCAGCCTACCGGAAAGAACCTATCATCAGTGCATTGGTGACAATAGGTTTGGTAGATGCGCTAATTGGTGGTTTAGATGATAGCTGGTCATTATTTACTTTTGGTTTGGGAATGGCAGGAATAGCACTATGCTTGAAGGTATGGAAGATGCAGCAGCAACCCCCTTTACCAGACGAGCCTGTAGTCCAACATTATTTACCTTCTCAATCTTCTAGTCCTCCTTTACCAACAATGAGGGTATCCAAGAAAAGACTACGCCAGTAGATAGTCCTGAATTTTTGACGTTTTCAGAAGTAGGAAAAACAGTGAAGAGTGAGGGAAGAAGGGTAAGTAATAATATTATTCGCTCTTGTCTTAGCTTGGCATTTCTACCAGTTGTAGCTTTGTTAGTCCCTATTGGACAAGATTTTTATACTCACCCTGCTCATGCTGCTATTGAAATCAACACAAATTCTCTAAACACGAAAAGTTTTGTCAATCCTCGAATAATTCACACTTTACGAGGACATACTTCAACTGTTAAATCTCTCAATTTCAGCCCCAATAGCAAACTTTTAGTTAGTGGTGGGTCAGAAAACGAAGGCATGATTCGTTTCTGGAATCCTCAAACTGGTAAAAAGCTGGGTACGATTAACAGAGCGCATCAAGCATCTGTACACTCTATTTTGATTTCTCCAGATGGTAAAACCCTCACAAGTTGCGGTAGTGACTACAAAATTAACCTTTGGAATCTCAAAACTTTGGAGTTTAGTCGTTCCTTTGTGGGACATAATAGTTCTGTGTTGTCTTTAGCTGTTTCCTCTGATAGTAAAGTTCTCATCAGTGGTGGTTTAGACGGGATTCGTTTGTGGGATTTAAAACAACAGCGCCCTCTAGGTAAATTGGTACCCTTTGATAATCTCATTTATACCTTGGCGATGAGTCCTGATGGTCAGACTTTAGCCAGTAGTGATAATAAAGGTGTTGTGAAAATTTGGAATTTACAGACTGGTAAGTTAATCCGCCAGTTAAACGCACATTCTCAAGTTGTGACTGGGTTGGCTTTTACACCTGACGGGGCAACTTTGGTTAGCTCTAGCCGGGATAAAACTATTAAAATTTGGAATGTTAGCAATGCTGAAGCGGTCAAAACTCTGACAGGACATCAAGATTGGGTGAATGCGATAGCTATCAATCTGGATGAAAAAACCCTTGCCAGTGCGGGTAAAGATGGAATTAAATTGTGGGATTTGACTACAGGAGAGTTAAAAAATACACTCTCCGCCCATAAGGATTGGGTGAGTGCGATAGCTTTTAGTCCAGATGGAAAAATGCTGGCTAGTGGTGGTTTTGATCAAAAAATTAATATTTGGCAGACGCAGTAAATAATGATTCCAGGTTAGAATAAATCACCTTAGCCATCACGTTTTGTCAAGTATCTTTTGGATGAATTTAGATTTTAGAATTTATATCAAAATTTCTATTCAAATACTTAATAGCATTTAATATTGTGTTTTTATGATGCTAAAATTTTAAGTAATTGTGAAACCTTGATAAAATTTTCATAAACCCAAGTGAAAATCAAAACTTTTAATACTAGCTTTCTCAGTATTTATATTGATAGATGCGATTTTGGAAGAGGAGTTTTCGCTGCTCGTAACATGAGTCAGGGTGAAGTTATTCTCACTTTCACAGGTAATGTCATTTCCTTAAGAGAAGCATTAGCAAAAGGAGAAAAAGAAGCCAATCCTTTGCAAATCGACACTAATACATATATCGACATACAAGAACCAGGAGTTATTGTCAATCATCATTGCAATCCTAATGCTGGGATTATCAACACAAAAACATTAATAGTATTGACTGATATTTATAAAGGTGAAGAAATTTTCTATGATTACTCTACTACTATGAGTGAGAACTCATGGACAATGGTATGTGGATGTTCCGCTAGGAATTGTAGAAAAATTATTAAGGATTTTCATTACCTACCAAATAGCTTCAAAGAACAATATTTAAAACTAGGTATAGTGCAAAATTTCATTGTCCGTGAACACAACTTAAATAGGGAAGTGTGCTTGTAATACAAACAGTTGAGCATTGATAGGTGAGAGTTAATAGGGAATATAGGAATTATACTTAGATTAAGTTTCTGAGTTGGAAGTAGGGATTTATGATTGCTAAATTAGCAATTTCTTTAAATAAACATTTCAGCAGAAAATAAGACTATTTAAGAAAATGCTGACAGCAGAACTAGAGATGTAATAGCTAATAGAATTCCCACAATTTCGTAAGGATTTAGGTATTCCTGAAAAAAAGTCACACCTAGCAATGCTAGTAATAAAACCGTAGAAACGGAATAAACAACACCAATTGTTGCTAACTTTAGGTGTTTCATGGTATAAACCCAACCAAAGGCTGTAGAGGCTAAGATCACTACACCAAAAATAAACCAACTGGTTTGCAACGAGCTTTCATTATTGCTGGCAACTTTGAGACAGTAGTCACCAAGTACACCAAGTGAACTTAATGCGACTGCAATCAATATTGCTATATAGGCTTGACTCATAATACGGTTTGTAGTTAAAGATAATGGTATATTTCACATATACGTAATTCTATTTTAACTTCAATTGCACACTTCTACAGCAAGCTTTTTTGCCTACTCCATCAGCAGCATATTCTCTGGAAGCAAGAAAACTCATAAAAAAACCCCTGGGTGGGGGAATGTCAGTTATTCGAGTGGAGTGAACAACCAAGTAATAAATACTCAAAGTAGATATAGTAATCCGAACAAAATGATCCAAATTACGTCTATGAAGTGCTAGTACAGTTGAGCAGCTTCAATACCGAAATGCTTTTTTTTGCTGTAATGACCAGGAGTATGCGATCACCACAAAACTGCCAAAATCGCCAAAACGCCGATAGTGACGTGCAAACTGTGGAAACTAGTTAGGATGTAAAATGCACTATTTCATAGGTTCGATTAAAGTAGATACAAGTATCTACTAAGCTGAGTATATAGCAATGGAGGGAAAAACAGCCAATCCTGCTATTCGTCAGTGCATGATTCATGGTGGCAACACCCAAGACATATATATAGGTGATCATGCTAAAGCAATAGCAGGAGATTGTGAGATTTTTGCCAATACTTGTCCTAATGTTACCATTAAAAATGGTAGTAATCCAACTATCCGAAGCTGTAAAATTCATGATGGGAAATCTAACGGCATTTGGATCACAGATAAAGATAGCCTTTGCTATTGAATTACAATGAATTTAAACCAATGATTCCAAAGAATATGAAAATGCAACTAGTCAATATAACTTATGGAATTGAACTTAAACCAGGAGGAAAATTAATTCTACCTGAATTTATTAGAGAAAGTATAGGAGCGGGAAATTGGATAATTACTATCCAACCAAAACTAAGTTCTTCGCCAGTTACTCGAAGTCATGACCCATTTTAAATGGCTATACTCCAGAAGATGAAGAACTCTATGACAACTATACAACCCGGTGAATTAGGGGTAGCAAATATTACTTTCACAAATGGTATAAGTTCTAAAAAATGCCCAATCCTTGTACTTTGGTTAGACGGAAATGATATTGTAGCGGCAGTAGTGACCTCTGCACAACCACGTACACAAACAGATGTTTTTTTAAAATATTGGTCAATTGCCGGTCTGCGCGTTCCCTCAACTCTAAGGTTATCTAGACTTGATTGCCTAGAAAAGTCCTTGTTAATAGCGACAACTGGACAAATTTCTGAACCAGATGCAAAAGTATTAAAAACTATATGGGATGCCTTTATTAAACCTCAATTTAAGTTTGAAAATTTAGTTCGAAGTAATTGCAATAAAAAACCCCCTGGGTGGGGGACTGTCAGTTATTCGCGTGGAGTGAACAACCAAGTAATAAATACTCAAAGTAGATATAGTAATCCGAATAAAATGATCCAAATTACATCTACGAAGTGCCAGTAAAGTTCAGCGGCTTCAATACCGAAGTGCCTTTGGTTGCTATAGTAACCATGAGTACGTGATCGCCACAAAACTGCCAAAATAGCTAAAACGCCGATAGTGACATGCAAACCGTGAAAACCAGTTAAAACGTAAAATGTGCTAGCGAACAAATTGGTAGTCAAACCAAATTCCAGATGGGTATATTCATAAACCTGACCCACTAAAAAGATTGCACCCATAGCCGCTGTAATAGCTAACCAGGTACGCATTCCCTTTTCATCATTCTTTTTAATCGCAGTATCAGCATTGTGCATGACAAAGCTGCTGGCAATCAGGTTAACCGTATTTACACCAGGTAGCAACAGTTCTAACTCTGGTGTTCCAGCAGGAGGCCACACAGGTAAGGTAGAACGGAAAGCTAAATAAGCGCCGAACATACCCAGAAAAATCATTCCTTCTGCAATCAGAAAGACAACCAAACCAAACAGACGATGGTCTGGATGTGCTTCGTGATGGTCAACTGTTGCAGCCTGGTGATGATTCTCTTCTATTTTCGCTGGGTCAATTATTTGACTTTGCATGAATTTTTAAATTGGTAATTGGTAATTGGTAATTGGTAATTGGGCATTGGGCATTGGGCATTGGGAAGTATAGTAAAAATATTTATGTTTCTGTTGCCTCCTGCCTCTTCCCTTTTGCCTTCCTCTTCATTTACACATTGGACTCAATTGTGGGATAGGGTTCGTCTGGTTTGATACTCAAAACTTTATTAACATCAACAATTTTTGCACTTACGCCGTAGTCGTAAGGTCCTGTGGTTAAAACAGGGAGTTTTTCAAAATTCTCAATGGCTGGTGGTGAAGTAGTCATCCATTCTAGGGTAAGACCGCCCCAAGGATTATTAGCTGCTTTAGGTCCATATAACCAACTCCATACAGCATTGATAATAAAGGGTAATGTGGAAATAGCCAGGATATAAGACCCGTAGGTACAGATTTCATTCAAAGAAGTGAATTTAGGGTCATATTGGGCAATACGCCGATTCATACCCATCATTCCCAGCTTGTGCATGGGTAAAAAAGTCATATTCAGACCAAAAATGGTCAAAACTGCGTGAACCTTACCCCAAAATTCGTTTATCATTCGTCCCGTCATTTTCGGGAACCAATGATAAATGGCTGCAAAAATTCCTAGTACGCTACCGCCAAAGAGAACGTAGTGTAGGTGCGCAACAACAAAATAGGTATCGTGAACGTGAATATCAAAAGGTACTGATGCCAACATCACACCACTGATACCGCCAATCACAAATGTTCCCAAAAAACCCATTGCAAAAATCATGGGACTATTGAGGCTGATTTTGCCACCCCAGATAGTTGCTAACCACCCGAAAATTTTGATTCCGGTAGGAACAGCAATGATCATTGTTGTGATCATGAAAAACATCCGCAACCAACCAGGGATGCCGCTGGTAAACATGTGGTGCGCCCAGACGATTAACCCTAAAAAGCTGATAGCGAGGGAAGAATAGGCGATCGCTTTATAACCAAAAATGGGCTTACGGGCATGAACTGGAAGAATTTCTGAAATTGCCCCAAAGAAAGGCAAAATCATGATGTAAACCGCTGGATGGGAGTAGAACCAAAACATATGTTGGTAAACCACCGGATCACCACCACCAGTCGGATTGAAAAATGTTGTCCCTGCGAGTAAGTCAAAAGCCAGCAAAATCAGCGCCCCGGCCAGAACTGGTGTAGATACCAGCACTAATGCCGAAGTTGCCATCATTGCCCAACAGAACAAGGGCATTTGATGGACTCCCATGCCGGGCACACGCATTTTGAGGATGGTGACGAGAAAGTTAATCGCCCCCAAAATCGAAGAAGTTCCCAACAAGAGGACACTGGTAATCCAAATTGCCTCACCTACTTGACCTGTTACCAAACTTAAGGGAGGGTAAGAAGTCCAACCTGCATCCGGTGCATCACCCACAGCCAAACTTAGGGTTAGCAACACACCCGCAGGGGGAATCATCCAAAAGGCCACCGCATTTAAGCGAGGAAAAGCCATATCTCTAGCCCCAATCATCAGGGGGATGAGATAGTTCGCAAAACCTGCCCCTGCTGGAACAATCCACAGGAAAATCATGATTGTGGCATGGAGTGTAAACAGGCTGTTATAAACTTCTGGGGTGACAAAATCTATATCTGGTGTACGGAGTTCTGTCCGCACCAAGTCAGCCATCACGCCGCCAATACAGTAGAAAATAAATGATGTGACTAGGTATTGAATACCAATTACTTTATGGTCGGTGCTGAATGTAAAAAATTCCCACCACTTTCTATCCCCTGATTCTTCTCGGAGGGTGTGAATATGAGCGGTTTCTTGTAATTGTGCTTGAGTCATAGTCAATTAGTGATTGGTCATTAGTCATTAGTCATTAGTCATTAGTCATTAGTCATTAGTCATTAGCCGTTGACTAATGGTGGACTTGATGCAGCATTTCTGGATGAATGCCTATGTCTTTGCTGTAAGGGGTGAGAAATTCGTCTACTGACATATCTGCTAGGTTAATGGACACAGCTTGATTTAGGGTGTCTTTATTAGCAAGTAGCTGTTCTTGCATCCAACTATTAAAAGCTCCTTGGGACTCTACCACCACTTGGGTTCTCATTGCACCGTGGTAGGGGCCGCACAACTCAGCACAAATTAAGGAATAATCACCGGGAGTTTTGGGTGTGAAGCGAATCTCGGTTTGTCTACCGGGGATCACATCTTGTTTCAGGCGAAATTCTGGAATCCAAAAGGCATGGATGACATCGTTAGCTGTCATGTTCATTTGTACTTCGCGCCCTATGGGTACGTGGAGTTGACCTGTAGTGACACCTGTATCTGGATAGGTGAAAATCCACGCGTACTGGAGTGCAGAGACGTTAACGACTAATTGCGGTACTTGTCCCTCTTTTTCCGGACTTGCGCCCAAGGTGGGAGCAACACTACCAACACCGGAAGCATTGTGCATTTGGGGAATGTCAGGATTGCGGACCGCTGCGGTGGACGGGTCTTGCATAGCCTCGTCTGATTTTTCTTGGTTCAGATTTGGTTCTGCGCTGCCTGGTATATCACTTAAAGTAACTGCTATAGCAGTTCCTGGCATGGACATTGATTCTTGCATGATCGGTGCTTCGTGGGCTGCATGGGGATTGAAGCCGCCGATTTCGTTGTACACATCAAAGCTATATACAGAGATGCCGATGACGATAATTGCTGGGATCGCTGTCCAGAGGATTTCTAGAGGTACATTACCTTCAATTGGTGGACCGTCTTCGTTGTCACCTCCACGCCGACGATATTTGAAGATGGAGTACACTAATACACCTTCAACTATTAAAAATATACCCGTAGAAACCGTCATCATAGCATTAAATAGACCATCTATCAATACGGCTTCATCTGATGCGGCCGTGGGTAACAGACCGTGATTTTGACCGTACCAAAGGCTGGCTAGGGTGAGGACGATGCCAATGAGTAACGTCCAGATCGAACTTGGAATTTTCACGGCTTACTTAATGGAATTGATTACGTTATTTCAAACTAACTCACTTACTAAGGTAGTGCAGGCTAGGGAATATAGATTATAAATATCTGAAATTTTTATTAATTTTTTTGACTAGGTTACTAATCTTGAGTAAAGGTATTCATATTGATGTTGTCAACAATAAATGATAATTAACACCAAAACTTAAGGAAAATGTTGGCAATTATTTAGATTTTCCTAAATAATTGCCAACATTTAATTATTCACATCTTAAAAAATACCTAAATCTTACAGCTAAAAGTAGGTGGAGTGATTCAAAGTATAAGGGAAAGCCAATTTTTAAACCTTAGCTCATAGGTTAGGGTGGAAATAGGTCTGGACTGATCAAATAGTAAATTTTAAGAATATCTACCTCAAGCGGGCAGAAGGTATCGTTGATGAACGAATTTCTCCTACAACAACAAAATGAAGCGGCAACCCAACACAATAGCCCCAAGGAAGTAATTCGTCGTTTGGTGTGGAAGATTTGCATAGCCACCTTGATTTTGATGGCCATAGGCAGTGCCACCCGCGTGATGAATGCTGGACTTGCTTGCCCAGACTGGCCTTTGTGCTATGGAGAATTGGTGCCGGCTAAACAAATGAATCTCCAGGTGTTCTTGGAGTGGTTTCACAGAATGGATGCGGCTTTGATTGGTTGTAGCGCGATCGCTCTTTTGGGTTTATCCTGGTGGCATCGTCGTGTTCTACCCAACTGGCTACCTTGGGCTTCTGCATTTGCCCTGTTCTTAATCGTTTTCCAAGGTGTTTTGGGAGGGCTTACTGTTACCGAATTGCTGCGGTTTGATATTGTTACCGCCCATTTGGGAACGGCGCTATTATTCTTGACTACCCTCCTGGTCATCGGTACAGCACTTAGCCCGTATCAAGTAACTGGAACGGTTGGTAAGCTGCCTTGGCTGGGTTTAGCTGCCTCTGTTTTAGTTTACTTACAAAATCTACTAGGTGCTGTGGTAGGTTCTCGCTGGGCCCTACATCAATGTTTTATTGGGGATCAACTCTGTGGAGTGATGTACAGCCATATCTTTGGTTTAGTGCCACCGTCGGTAGCAACGTTAGGAGTTGTATTAATTTCCTGGCGCACACCAGCACTGCACCCAGCCTTGCGAAAATTGGCAAATCTGGCGGGTGGGTTGTTAATTTTACAACTAGTTTTAGGAGTTGCTACCTTCCAGCTACATTTACAAGTCGAACCTCTTACTGTTTCTCATCAAGCCATTGGTGCAACTTTGTTAGGTAGTTTGGTTGTGTTCACAGTTTTAGCAGTACGGGACTGGTTTGCTAACCGAAAAATCAAAATTGGGAATGGGTGATTGGTAATTGGTAATTGGTGATTCTTTCCCAGTCCCCAGTCCCTAATTCCCTCAGTTATTGACAAATTAAGGAAAGAGAGAGAGCCAACATGATTGAGACTAATGTCTCTCGTCGCCACCACGATACATTTCTACAAGTAATTCAGAGTTACTACCAGCTAACCAAACCCCGAATTATTCCTTTGCTGTTGATTACGACTGCGGGGAGTATGTGGATAGCTGCTAAGGGGCAGGTTGATCCCTGGTTGTTGATTGTGACTTTGATTGGTGGTACTTTGGCTGCTGCCAGCGCCCAAACGATTAACTGTATCTATGACCGTGATATAGATTATGACATGGAACGGACGCGCCATCGTCCTATGCCTTCTGGTAGGGTTCAGCCTCGTGATGCTCTGATTTTTGCGATCACACTGGCTGTTGCTTCTTTTACCCTCCTGACAGTATTCGCCAATTTACTGGCAGCGCTTTTAGCATTTTCTGGCATCGTTTTTTATGTTTTAGTCTATACACATTGGCTAAAACGCCATAGCACTCAAAATATTGTTATTGGTGGTGCTGCTGGAGCAATACCCGCTTTGGTGGGTTGGGCAGCGGTTACTGATACTTTAAGCTGGGCTGCTTGGCTAATTTTTGCGATCGTTTTCTTGTGGACTCCTCCTCATTTCTGGGCTTTGGCTTTGATGATTCGTGATGATTATGCCAAGGTAGGGATACCTATGTTACCTGTGGTCGCTGGTGATCAGGCAACGGTACGCCAGATTTGGTACTACACTGTGGTGACAGTGATTACAACGGTTTTGCTGTTTTATCCTTTACACGCTAGTGGTGTTGTCTATGCAGTTATCGCTTTAAGTTTGGGTGGATTTTTCATCCACAAAGCTTGGCGTTTGTTGCAAAGTCCAGAGGATCGAACTGTGGCTAGGGAGTTGTTTCTTTATTCCATTTCCTACATGATGCTTTTGTGTCTGGCCATGGTGATTGATAGTCTTCCTTTTACTCGCACTCTGGTGACGGCTGTGCTTAGTTATTTGCATTTGGTTTAGGTAAGGTAAGTGTTAAGAGCGATCGTATTCTAATTTTTTTGGAGAGCGATCGCTTTTTTTTACAGCCATTTTCAGATAGATGAACACATCTAGATTTAGTTTCGCGTAAAGACGCAAAGGAGCAAAGAGGAATTGTTATTTAAGCCGAATCAAAGAGATTAGAAAATCCTGGAAAATTACCTTTAAAAAATTATCATCATGTCTTTCATATCCTTGTAGCGAATTTATGAACTTGTAGGACATTTAATTTCCATAATGTCCTACTAATTTACCTTTGCAGCAAGCCTTTTAGGGAGAAACGCGATTTTGTGAGGTGGGGCTAAAAGTGTGCTTTTAGCCCCACCTCACAAAATCGCGTTTCTCCCGCCTTTTAAAAATCCTTCTAAACTGATTAAATTTTCTTTTGTATAGATAAACTTATATATTTCATGTTGAAAAGTATCCTCTAAATGTCCTTGTTCTCCTGCACATTTTTTATTACACCAAATAATCATTTCCCATTTTCATCATCTTTAGATCTGTTATTATAGAAATAATATGTCAAAATAGAATCAATACTTCTAGCCTGAAAATATGTACCTCCAAGTTCTTTAGCGAATGCCATATCTTTCTCCTAGATTTGTGATTAATTATTTCATTAATAAAATTTAATAATCCAATTAATAATAACTCTCCAGAATTCATGAAAAGCTGAGCTAACCAATGTCCTTACCTTTCAATAAAGTAGGGTTGCCCCTCAGAGCGATATATTTCTTGATCAAGTTTTTTTATTTTGATTTTTTCAGGCCAGAATAGGAATTTTCATAATCTCTCAATACCTTTCGTAAATTATTTATAATAAAAATGTTTGCATCACGTAATTCAGATTCTTTTATGGAAGAATCTATATTCAATATCAATTTGTTAACATCTGAAAATCTTGAAACAAACATCAAACTACCCTCAAAAAATCCACTAAAAATTATCCGTTCGTCTTTTTAGTGAGAGAATGTCCATCTTCTTGAATTTTTCATATAGGTATTTTCTTTAGCGTTTAATTTGAATTAAATCTCACTATTTTCATCACCAATAGATTTAAATAATCTCCTTAACACATTCCTAGATACTAGCTCGGCTAAAGCTGAAGAAATGGTAATTTTACAAACTCTATTTTCCCCTGTAATCGCATACACACCCTTTTCAAAAGGAAGTTCTATAGGAAACTACCTAATGTTTATGAGATTTTTAATTTGAAGCTCTATCGTGAAACACAAAACACAAAATATTTATTTAATTACATGGTTTGGGTTTTTTAACGTAAACAAGACGTTTTATAGAAAACATAACTTTGAATTGAAAGTCCAAGAATTTAAGTTGCTCTAATACCAAAATGTGATATGATAAATAGTTATCTAAAAACCGTGCTGGGTGAAGAACGTAGAGGTAAAACTCAGCACATATACACACTCAGCACAAAGAATTCTGGTTTATGGCACTGCCAATTGTTGCAATTATTGGTCGCCCCAATGTGGGCAAATCCACTTTAGTTAATCGTCTCGCCGGCGAGCAAACGGCGATAGTCCATGATGAACCGGGTGTGACGCGCGATCGCATCTATCGTCCGGCATTTTGGGGAAACCGCGAATTTGTGGTAGTCGATACTGGCGGTTTAGTATTTAACGATGACACCGAATTTCTCCCTTTGATTCGTCAACAGGTATTAATGGCGCTTTCAGAAGCCTGTGCAGCTATTTTTGTAGTCGATGGACAAACAGGCCCAATGGCAGCGGATCAAGAAATTGCTGATTGGTTACGTCAGCAGCCTGTACCAATTTTATTGGCTGTCAACAAATGTGAATCACCAGATCAAGGCTTAATTCAAGCTAGTGAATTTTGGGAACTGGGTTTAGGTGAACCTTACCCGATTTCGGCAATTCATGGTAGCGGTACAGGGGAAATCCTGGATGAATTAATTACCCACGTCCCCGATGTGAAGGATTCACCCGAAGATAATGTGATTAAAGTCGCAATTATAGGTCGTCCCAATGTAGGCAAATCCAGCTTATTGAATGCTTTTGTTGGGGAAGAACGAGCGATCGTTAGCCCCATTTCCGGCACAACTCGTGATACCATTGATACAGAAATTGTTAGAAATGGGCAAACTTACCGGTTAATTGACACCGCCGGTATTCGCAAAAAGAAACATATAGAATACGGTACTGAATTCTTTAGCATTAACCGTGCTTTTAAAGCCATTCGCCGGGCTGATGTAGTGTTATTAGTATTAGACGCTGAAGATGGAGCGACAGAACAAGACCAAAAATTAGCAGGTCGCATTATTGAAGAAGGTCGCGCTTGCATTATAGTGGTTAACAAGTGGGATGCTGTAGAAAAAGACTCTTACACCATCTACGACTACGAAAAAAGTCTAGAAGCACGCTTACATTTTACCGAATGGGCAGATATAATTTTCGTCAGTGCGGTGACAGGACAGCGGGTAGAAAAGACTTTAGAATTGGTGAACAAAGCCGCTGAAGCACACAAACATCGTGTCAGCACATCCGTAGTGAATGAAGTCCTCACAGACGCTGTTAGCTGGCATTCTCCACCAACATCACGGGGCGGTCGTCAAGGTAAGATATATTATGGTACACAAGTAAGTACCCAACCACCAACCTTTGCTTTATTTGTCAACGATGCACAACGGTTTAATGATAATTATCGCCGTTACATTGAAAGACAGTTCCGCAAACAATTAGGATTTGATGGTACACCGATTCGTTTATTTTGGCGGAGTAAGAAAGTGCGAGAAATGGAACTTGGTAGTCTCAACCGAGCAACTCGCGTAAAATAGTAGTCACTGGTCATTTGCTCATCACTAATGACCAATGACCAATGACAACTGACTAAAAAATGGATTTACTGCGATCACTGCCTTTAGGATTATATTTAGAACAGCCACAAACTTGGTTACATAAACTAGATCCGCGAGTTAAATTAATTTGGTTATTGAGCTTTCTCACCAGCTATGTTGTTGCTAACAACTATTGGCGCGTTTTACTAGTTATACTGCTAATTATTTTTACCCTAATTGCCAGGATTCCACTGAGAGTATGGCGGCAACAAATGGGCTGGCTGTTAGTGCTATCATTTATGGTGCTGGCACTTGGTGCAATTAGTCCTGACGGACTAGGTATAAATTATCAATCGCGTCTACCACCCAATCAACAAGTATCAACTCAATTAGCAACTCCTCAGAATACTAAAAGCAATTCAGAAACAGCAAGTAGTAAAAAACAATATAGATATGTGCTATTTAATAAAGGACCAGTGAAAGTAAATCGCCGTTCCTTAGATTTAGCAATTAGCCTGAGTACAATAGTATTTACTGTAATTTACAGCACTAATTTATATCTGTTGACAACCGCACCAGAAGAAATAACTTCTGGAATAGAAAGCTTAATGCAACCCCTACGAAGGTTTAAAATACCAGTCACAGAAATCACCCTGACTCTAACTTTATCTTTGCGGTTTATTCCCCTAGTCTTAGAAGAAATCCAAAACCTAATTCGTTCTGTCATGACTAGAGCAATTAATTGGAAAAAACTAGGATTAAAAGGAGGAGCTAAAGTTTGGTTAATTGTCATTGAAAGACTATTAGAAAACCTGCTTTTACGTGCTGAACAAATGGCAAATGCTATGATGGTAAGAGGTTTTACTAGTCCTAATGAACATCGAGTTAAATGGCAAGAATTACAATTAGGAACAGGTGATTGGCTGGCTATAGTGATTTTAATTATATTTTGGAGTTTAAGAATAGCCTTGGGTACAGAAGTTTCTTAGAAAATATTTTAAAACTTGTTGGTGATGTATCACACAGTTTTGAATCCCCCTATATCCACACCACTTATGTCAAGCTTTCTAAAGGGGGATTTGCATACAATTTAATCTGAGAGGATGTTTGAAAAGTTGGAAAAGGTATAATTTGTCATTCTGTATCTCTTCGGGACACTGCGTGAATACGAAGCGTGCCGGAGGCTATAGAATCTAGGGTTTGAGCGATTAATCTGAGATACTTCGCTGCGCTACGTAGCCTGTAGGAAGCAAGCTACAGCATGAAGTTTTAAACACCCTCTGAGACTTGACAAACAACCTCTTAGATTTTATAAACGTTCATCCAATGTAAAAACAAACCTAATCCCCAACCCAATAGGGGAAAAATAGCCCAGAAATATCCAGGACTTGTGAACAGATTCAACAGAATCAAAAATCCATTGACTGCAATAAAAGTAATCAGATGTAATTTGAATTCTTGCTGTTTTTGATTATTAGACATCTGCTGTTTTTTAACTTCAACTTCTTTGGTTAACCATTCTCGTTCTGCAGCTTTTAAGGATTCGGAAGAAACACCTAATTCTGATGCTATTTCTATAATATGTTCCCGTGTAAATTCTCCCTCTTGCTTACGTTTAAAAGCGACTTCAAGAATCTGTTGCATTTCTTCTGAATTGTAAGTCATTATCAATACCTAAAATGGTTAAAAGTCATTGTGAGATTTACTTATGAAGGGGTAGATACACAACCATTAAAAAATATATTGGCCTTGAGAAACACATTTTATAGCTGAATAAATAATTGCTGTAGTAGTTAAAAACACGAATTTAATAAGAGATTCAGATGTCCTACTTCTTAAAAAGATCCAGGATCTGTTGTTAAAATTATTTTGTTATATCCATCCTAAACCCTAAGGAGAGTGGATTAAATAAGGTGTAAGAGTGCCAATAATATCTATACTCTAGAAGAGTAGATGGAGAATTGGTAGATTATGCCCCCTGACCCTGGTGAAATTGAAGTTCAAATGCAACGATACTATAAGTCTT
>CAKZGI010000094.1 GCA_936914905.1 uncultured Trichormus sp.
CACCAGGGTCAGGGGGCATCATCTACCAGTTCTCCATCTACCCTTCTAGTGTATATATATTATTGGCACTCTTACACCTTATTTAATCTACTTTCCTTAGTGAATACACACTTATTTATGGCATGTACACAAACAATTACCAGTCAGCTCATTTTAGATGCATCTCGTGGAATCTTTCTCCAACAGGGTTTTGGTGGTTCCACTTTAGAAATCGCTCAAAAGGCAGGAATTTTGGAAGCGTCGATTTTCAAACCCTTTTCCACCAAACAAGAACTTTTTTTTTGCGTCAATGGGAATTCCTGAAAAATGTCCTTTACCTAAGGAACTGGAGGCTTTTTCTGGTAAAGGAAATCTGAAGAAAAATCTAATTCAGGTGTGTCTTCAGATCTTAGAGTTTAATCGTCAAGTCGTGCCACGATTGATGATTTTGCGTTCCCGTGGTACTGCCATCCCAAAAATGATCAATAGACCAAATTCCAGACCTAGCCGGGATTTAAAGATATTTACCAATTTCCTAGAGAAGGAAATAGAACAAGGAAGGCTGGGCCCCAGAGATCCCCAAACTATTGCTATGATATTGCTAGGATTTAGGATCATTGATGAATTATGTTTTCTTAGAGAAGATGCACCCCACAGGAGATGTACTCACAGATGAGCAAATGTTTGTCCACCATCTTGTAGAGATTGTCTGGCAGGGAATTGCACCTATTCAAGATGACTCGCACAAAACAAATTAAATAAAACTTTTTTTTGGATTATTAATAAGTGATTACTTACATTTTATTTTTGGACGATGAGAAATAAAGAGCAGAAGGAAGAGTTTTTCCAGTCACTAATCAGTATTTCTTCAGCACAACTCACAAAAGTAACCCAATCAGGTGATGGCACACTGAATGTAGAGTAAGTTCTATAAAAGATAACTCTGTAACTCATCATCTGAGTATTTTCACATGTTAGCACAAGATTTTTAGTTGTTAGTACAAATCCTCCAAAATAATCAGATGACTACGTACATACAAATTCCGTTGATTGGCAAAAAAGTTAAGCATCCAGTACGCTGGTTGATGGGCTTAATAACTGCTGGTGTTTTAGTCGTTGGAACAATTACAGTTCTGAAAGTTAGACATCAGAACACAAATAAACAAGACATTAGTAAACTCACTGTTCCAGTTGCAGCAAAAAGCGTCACCGTGAGGATTACAGCCAGTGGGAAGGTGCAACCAGTACAAAGCGTGAATATTAGTCCCAAAAATCCGGGAATTATCACCGATTTGGATATTGAACAGGGGGAAAAAGTCCAGAAGGGGCAAATTATTGCTCGTATGGATAATTCCGAGATTAAAATGCGAATTCTCCAGTATCAAGCTAATGTAGAGGAAGCCAAAGCACAATTAGCAGAGAGTCTGGCAGGAAGCCGTCCGGAAGAAATAGCCCAAGCTAAAGCCCGTGTAGCCCAAGCTAAAGCCCAACTAGCTATCATTCGTGGGGGGAATCGTTCTCAGGAAATTGATCAAGCTAAGGCTGCTGTAGATTCAGCTAAAGCGCAAGTAGAACTTACCCAAGCCAGGGTAAAACGTTATCAAGGATTAGCTAAAGCAGGGGCTATTTCCCAAGATTCCCTAGAACAATATATCAGTGAAAATAAAAGAGCAAAAGCTAGTTTAGAAGAAGCTCAACCCCGATTATCACTGCAAAAAGCTGGCAACCGCAACGAAGATATTAAAAGTCAGGAAGCTGTAGTTGCTCAAGAACAAGAAGCAATGCGAAGGCTGGAAAATGGCAACCGTCCTGAAGAAATTGCTCGACTTAAAGCCTCTGTAGCTGGGGCTGTAGCTCAGTTAAAACAGCAGGAAGTACAGTTGGAAGATACCATTATTCGTGCTCCTTTTGCGGGGGTTGTGACTCAAAAATACGCCAATATAGGGGCTTTTGTGACACCAACAACTTCGGCTTCTACGAGTACTTCAGCAACTTCTAGTTCAATTGTGGCTTTAGCAATGGGTTTAGAAGTTTTAGCTCAAGTTCCGGAAGCTGATATTGGTAGAATTAGGCAGGGACAGCAGGTGGAAATTGTTGCTGATAGTTATCCAGATCAAGTATTTAAAGGTCGTGTACGCTTGATTGCACCTGAAGCTGTGGTAGAACAAGGTGTGACATCTTTTCAGGTGCGAGTGGTGATTGATAGTGGTGCAGATAAACTGCGTTCTGGCTTAAATGTTGATTTAACGTTTTTGGGCGATCGCATTAATGATGCTTTAACCTTACCAACGGTAGCAATTTTGACTGAAAATGGTAAAACTGGCGTACTAATACCAGATGCAAATAATAAACCCCAATTTCGAGAAATCACGATTGGAACCCAAATAAAAGACGAAACTCAGGTTTTAGAGGGAGTCAACAAGGGTGATTTGATATTTGTGAACCCACCCAAAGACTACAAAATTCAAAAAGCCAAATAAGAAAAAAATGATGAACTTCCTAGAAAGCATTCAAATGGCGGGTAAAACCTTACTCGTCAATAAGTTACGTAGCGCCCTGACCATGTTAGGTATTACCATCGGTAATGGCTCAGTGATTGCGATGATTGGGATTGGGGAAGGGGGACAAAAATTTATAGCTAATCAACTAAATTCCTTGGGGTCGAATATTGTATTTGTTATTCCCGGTAATGAAGAAACTCAGCGGGTTTCTAGAGATGTTACCAGAACTCTGGTTTTAGAAGATGCGAAAGCGATCACAACTCAAGTACCCACAATAGCAGTAACAACAGCCGAACTGAATAGTAGACAGGTAGTTACTTATAAAAACCGAAATACTGATGTCAGTATTATTGGTACAACTCCCAGTTTTTTGACAGTGCGAGATTTTGAAGTAGCGACAGGACGATTTTTGACCGACATAGACATGAAGCGCAGCAACCAAGTTGTGGTGTTAGGTGCAAAATTAAAAGAAAAACTTTTTGGGAATACTAACCCCGTCAGTCAGCAGATACGGATTAAAAATGCCAGCTTTCAAGTAATTGGAGTACTAACAAACAAAGGTTCAAATCTGGGCGTAGATTATGATGGTTCAGCATTAGTCCCAATTCTCACATCAGCAAATCGGCTAGTGGGAAAAACCTCTCCCTATGGACTAGAAGTAACCTACATTGTTGCTTCCGCTAAAAATGCTGATAGTGTGGATGCCGCAGAGTTTCAAATTACCAATTTACTGCGACAACGCCATAAACTCGTCGGTGAAGATGACTTTACCATCCGTACACAAAAAGATGCTTTACAAGCAGTAAGTCAAATTTCCTCTGCGTTGACAACCATGCTGGTTGCGATCGCTGGTATTTCCTTATTTGTTGGTGGCATTGGTATTATGAATATTATGCTCGTTTCTGTCACCGAACGCACTCAGGAAATTGGATTAAGAAAAGCAATTGGTGCTACCCAGCAAGACATTTTACTTCAGTTCATAATTGAAGCGGTAATTGTTTCAGTAATTGGCAGTTTAGTTGGTACTACAGTTGGTATCAGTTGCATACTATTAGTATCAGCCCTGACTCCCTTAGAAGCGAGTATTTCCATTGTTTCAATTACAATCGCTGTTGGTATTTCTGGTGGACTTGGATTATTTTTTGGCGTAGTTCCTGCGCGTCGTGCTGCTCAACTTGATCCAATTGTGGCATTAAGAAGTGCGTGAGGAATTCTGATTGCTAAGTAATAAGTAATGAGTCGGAAGATTGATTATGCTAATTAAGCATCCTAATCATAAAAATGTTGCATTAATTGCAAAGAATTAAAACAGGGATTAGGAATTGAATCGTAGTTTAGTTTATCGTCATTGTGTGCAATTAATAATTCAAAGGAAGGATATATCTCCGTGTCTAAAACTCTAACTATAACCGATTTTAGTATTCCTAATCCTGCACCACAAGTAGAAATCATTCGACTAGAGAATATCTTTAAAGTTTATGGTATTGGTGAAATAGAAGTAAAAGCACTAAATGATATCAACTTAGTGATAGAAGAAGGTGAATATTGTGCAATTATGGGACCTTCTGGTTCGGGAAAATCTACAGCCATGAATATTATCGGTTGTTTAGATCGTCCCAGTTCGGGAAATTATTATTTAGATAATCTGAATGTAGCCCAAATCCGTGATACAGAATTGGCGCATATTCGCAATAAAAAGCTAGGATTCGTATTTCAACAATTCCATTTATTAAACCAATTGACAGCGATGGAAAATGTGATGCTGCCAATGGTGTATGCTGGTGTTAAGCCTGGGGAAAGAAAAGAAAGGGCGATTGAAGCATTGATCAAAGTAGGTTTAGAAAAACGTCTCAATAATAAACCTACCCAATTATCAGGGGGACAACAACAAAGAGTAGCGATCGCCCGCGCTATTGTCAACTCTCCCGTTGTTATTTTAGCTGATGAACCCACAGGCGGACTTGACTCCCGCACAACTCAAGAAGTTTTAGATATTTTTGGTGAATTAAATAGCCGTGGGATTACAGTTGTCATGGTAACGCATGAAACTGAAGTTGCACGTCAAACTAAGAGGATTGTTTGGTTTCGTGATGGTGAAGTTGTCCATTCTCACGTCACTCCAGCAGAGTTAAATCAACTTGTGGTATCTTGATGATAGGTATTGAAGTCAAAAATAAACTGGATATATGAATAAAGGAAAATACTTTCAATATTTTATGGATTTCTCAAGATATAGCAGAACAAACTTGGCAAGTTTTTGAAACTTTTAATCAAGATAAACAATAGTCATTTACTGATTGTATTTATTGTGTTTTAATGAAGAAATATAATATTAAAGAAATATGTTCATTGGAATATCATTTTATAGAAATGGGATTTATTTGTTATCCTTTACAAGGACTTTAAACCACCATGCTGCAAATTACTAACAGAACCACCATCCCTATTAGGGAAATTAGTATTAGTGCAATTCGTTCTCAAGGTGCAGGTGGTCAAAATGTCAATAAAGTTGCCACAGCCATTCATCTGCGTTTCGACATCAACGCCTCTTCATCACCGCTTTACCTTTACAAAGAACGCTTGCTTAATTTGGGATACCAGCGCATCACCAAAGATGGGATAATCATTATTAAAGCCCAGCAACATCATTATTAAAGCCCAGCAACATCGGACTCAAGAACAGAATAAAGAAGATGCACTAAACCGTCTCCAAACCTTAATCAAAAGCATCACCATCACTCCTGCAAAACGTAAACCCACAAAACCCACACAGCGCGCTAAAAATAAACGTATTGACAGTAAAACCAAGCACGGCGAAATTAAAGCTCTACAAGGCAAAATTACAGAATGAGCTTTGAGGTATTTACAAACTCGAAGTTTTGCCTGTTTAAGCTGGCGTCCGAATTGGCTTGACATCGCTTTAACCCATCTCACCAGCAATAGTTCTTAAAATAGTTCTTAAAACAGAAATTTGACCTTCAAAATCTATTTCTTCAATTCGAGCCAGTAAATCATTCATTGCCTCAGTTGACTCATAATTATCTGGGATTCCCACTACTATATCCCCCATAGCTTCTGCCCAAACATACCAAACTAATAACTGGTTATTTTCTTTTAATGGCCCATAGGCACGAGAATAGTCTGTATCCTGACAGTTAACTATATCCTGCATAAAATTTCTAGTTGTTCCTCATCCGATAATTGTAAATAGTCTCCTAGCAACATTGGAGCTAATTCTGGTTCTGCAGCTGTGGGAGCAGCAGGAGTAATAGTATCACCCATTTTCTCATAAACAAAATATAGCCAAGCTAATTTAGCATAGGTATCTAAGCCATTAAATTCTTCTACTGAATTTTGAGTTTCCTGACTCTGAGCTTGAGAATCAGATTTGTATAATTAGGCTCTACCACCTGAAGAAGGACATCTACTAATTAGCTAACCCTGGTTTTATCTGCCTTTTAATTGAGAAGAATATCTCTCTTATGGAGCAAGATTTAAGTAAGTTATTTGGATAAACTTACCCCAGCAATGTTAATATTAATTAAGGTTTTAGTTATGTCTGATAAAGTACAGTCTAATCCTAATGAAGCTTCCACTCACGATGCACAATTAGCTGCTGAACAAATAGCTAGTGGTGAAAAAAAAGCACCAAATGTAGATAATGTAGATTTTGAAGCTGATTATGCCGCTGCACAGCAATTCAATGTCAGCGAAGTTGACCGTACAGATGAAGGAAGAACTGCTGCTGAAACTGCTACTGCACCTCAATATGAAATTCCTGAACCAGAAGAGACTAAGACTGAAGTACAGCCAACAGGTAATCCTGATGATTATCTAGACATGGCTAAGGAAATAGGTGCTTCTAGGACTGAGGCTGTAACAAGTATTAGTTATTAGTGATGATTTAGTAGAACTAGCTTTGCAAAAAGATCAAGCATCTGAAAAGTAATACCATGTTGGATTTTTCTCAACCTCAATAGGTTGGACTTTTAGCGTAAGCATTCAGCTTTTTCAGGCTAACGCCAAAAATACCTATTTTATAACAAAACCTGTTGATAACAAAACCTGTACCAAAACCCTGAAATCCTATTGATATCGTAACGATTTTATGGGATTTCAGACCTATATTGTGTAAATTGGCGAAGGTATTGTAATAATTAACCAATTTCTCAAACATTCTGACTCCTGAATCCTGAATTCTTACCTTTTAGCAATGTTTCACTACATCTAATAATTCACTGGGATGGTGAATCAAAAAATCTGGATTTTGTTTAGCTAGTGCTTCTGGAGAATTGAAACCCCAACTCACTGCAATTACTTTGATATTCGCTTTTTTGGCAGCTTCTATATCTCTGGTTTCATCTCCCACATAAATCACTGTTTGGGGTTTAAGTTGTTTTTGCCTTAATACATTGTTAATTATTGTGGTTTTACCAAAAATCGTTACTCCTGAGTATATAAATTCAAAGAGATAATTTAAGTTATGAAATTTCAGGAATTCAGTGACATTTTCGTGAGAATTAGAGGTAATAACCCCCAGGCTATATCCTTGTTGATTAAGCTCTATTAACGCTTCTTTCACTCCAGATATAGGTTCTAATTCCGTAATTTTATTTTTCAACTCTGATTTCACTTTTTTAACTAAAAAAGGTATTTTTAATAGAGATACACCTGAATATCTGATAATTTCTCTAGAGGTTAAATTCCTTAAAAGTGTAAGTTCATTGGGAGTAATTTGTATATAATCAAACTCTATAGCTAAACGATTAGCAATATTGACAAGAGCCTCTACTGTGTCTGCAATTGTCCCATCAAAATCAAATATTATTACTTTCTGGGTCATTCTTTAGCCTAGATACATCAAGATTAGCACGAGCATTTCTTCTTAACATTTCTGGTTTAATGCGCCGCAAGGCCGATGCTGGAAATCGTTTATCCCACTCCTCTTCTGAGATTTGCGCTAATTCTACCAGCTTAGGTGATAAATTCCCATTATAAGGCTGAAAGTCTGTCACATCAGTTACTTGAGCAAAACGCTGATTCCAAGGACATACATCTTGACAAATATCACAACCTGCTACCCAGCCATGTAAATGGGGTGTAAGAGTTTCTGGTAATGTATCTGCCCTATTTTCAATGGTATGATAGGCAATGCATTTGTTAGCATCTACTACAAACGGCTGGGTAATTGCACCAGTAGGACAAGCCTGTATACAGTTTGTACAAGTTCCACAATGTTGTGTAGCTTGACTATCGTTCTCCAATTTTATATTAGTTAATACTTCTCCCAAGAATACCCAAGAACCATACTCTCTAGTAATTAGATTCCCATTTTTCGCAATCCAACCAATACCTGCCCTTTCAGCCCAGACCTTATCTTGCACAGGCCCAGTATCTGCATAATATCTAGCTTTAATCCCTTCACTCAAGGATTCTAACCATGTAGCTAATTGCTTGAGCTTTTTGTGCATGATTTTGTGATAATCCCGTCCCCAACCATAGCGAGAAATTTTTGCGTATTCTTCACCTTCAGGACGTTGATCTGGTGTGTAATAATTCAGCGCCACACAGACAAGTGATCGCACATCTGGCATCACTAACCGAATATCCTGACGCTGGGGATTCTTCATCCATTCCATCTGTGCGTGATAACCCAGTTGGGTCCATGCTTGCAACCTCTGAGCCTCTTTCTTCTCTATCCCTTCTATAGCAGCAATCCCAACTTTGTGAAAACCAAACTCTTTAGCTTTCTCTTTAACTAAGCTGCTGTTTAAAGCACATTGATTCATTTTTTTTATCTGCCATTTTGCCAGACACACCCTGATTAAATTTTAACTTTCAACTTAACTAAGGGGCATATTATACACTATTTACTGAATATATACATTTGATCTTGCTACTCAATCTATATGTAAACTTTATTTGTAATTTGTTAAGAAATAATGCAGAATAATTTACAAGAGGTCAAGCAACCCAGAGTGATGCCAGCCTCCCACTAATTAACAGACTATTTAAGACTATTTAGTTAATAAACTGTGGTGAACATAATGACTTTCACTTCTGATTCAGCTTCAACTCGCTTTTCTAGCAGCTTCAACTACAACAACCAAATAGCTGATACTGTAACCTCCACCATTGCTGTATTCAAAGCCCTCAGCGTGGATGACCAACTAGCCGTGCTTTGGTATGCTTACACAGAGATGGGTAAATCCATCACCCCAGCCGCTACAGGTGCTGCTAGATTACAGTTAGCAGAAGGTTTGTTGAATCAAATCAAAAAAATGTCTCATTTAGAGCAGTTGGAAGCCATGCGTGACTTAGCTGCCCAAAAAAATACTCAAATCTCTCGTTCCTACGGAATTCTTAGTGCTAATACCAAATTAGCTTTCTGGTACGAATTAGCAGAATTAATGGCGAAGGGTTTTGTAGTACCTGTACCATCAGGTTATCAGATTTCTCGTGATGGCGCACAAGTGTTAGAAACACTCAAGGAATTGGATTTTGGTCAGCAAATCACCGTTTTTCGCAAAGTAGTTATAGAAATGGGTGTTGACCCTTTAGCTGACTAATCGTTGATATTCACCCAACCTCAATGTCTTTGTCTTTTAAAATTTTCGTTCCCAGGTAATTATCTGGGAATATTTTCTTATAAGTAAAATTCAATCAAAACCTATAACAAACCTAAAAATATGAATATTACTATTGAAGGAATTACAGACTTAACAATCTTGCATTATTTTACTACTTTAAACGCAGGTGATTTCACAGCTACAGTTAGATTATTTGCTGAAGATGGTGTTATGTATCCACCATTAGAATCTGCTGTTGTCGGCAAAGAAACTATACTCACCTATCTTAACAGAGAAGCCCAAGACATCAAAGCCGAACCCCAGCAAGGAATTACTGAAAATTTAGCAGACCACCACATCCAAATTCAAGTTACAGGTAAAGCACATATTTCTTGGTGCAGTGTTAATGTTTTGTGGTTATTTATCCTCAACCCACAACGGGAAATTTTTGAAGCCAAAATCAAACTTTTAGCATCACCTCAAGACTTACTTTCTTTGCGTCCACCCCACAAAGAATATACACTAGAGCATATAATTACCTGCTAAACCTTGCAGTTGGTCATTTCCTATATGATCTGCCGTAAAAATTTTCCTTTGGTTGCACATAAACAACTAAAAATCTTCACCCCTGAATTCTGTTGTAAACACTTAAAATCCCCAATTTCTCTAATAAATTCGGGATTTACTCCCTTTTTACTCTAAAAAATCGAAAATTTTAGATTTTGAATACTTAGCCCTTACTAGCAGTTGGTTGAGCAAAAGAACGTAGTAATAAATTTCTGCCTAATTCAATATCTGATGGCGCACATTGCCAATTAGGGTGTGCTGTCATTAACAAACTTTCTAAAGTTTCTTGATCAAAAAGATGATATACAGGGGCATTATTGACTTCTGCTTCCACCGCATAGCAGTTATTCGTGACGCAGCGAATTATGCAACCGCTGGAAATTCTGGCCAGATTCAAGATTTCACCTGGTTGTAGAGAACGAAATGTGCGAATCATCTGTTTGAACTCGTCAGTGGAAGACACTATTAAGCCTGGAAGGGCAAATGTCACCTTTTTCTCTCCATTCACCGCAATCCAGTAATGACGACTGGGGTCGATACCTTCTAACCAAGATGATTCATCATCAAGACGATAGCGGGGGGATAGGCAGAATAAAGGTGTCATCAGCTTAGTTGTAAATTTGGTATTTAAATATTGGTATTTTAAAGTCAGGCTCTCCTCACATCACTGAAAGTAGCCTTTCTATATTAAGTATTTGATAACTATCGCTAATAAATCAAATAAATTTAGTAAAAGTTATTAAATTGGTTACATTTCTTAATAAAGAACCTTTTGTGTTATGGTCTGCCTTCTGTCTGTTGCATCAGTTCTGGGATTGTGGTTTCCAGCTTGAGACAGTTGGCACCATTCACCTGTAACCGATATTCAACTTTATCCATGAGACGATTCATAATCAGCCACCCATAACCACCTTCTTGTTTTTGGCTGGGATGGGGAGGAAAGTAAGTAGACATATCAAAGCCTTTACCGTAGTCCCAAATTTCGATCACTAAATTGCGATCTTGTAGTTCTAAACGCAGTAGGATTGGCAAACTTGGCTGATCTTTGTGAGCATGACGTACAGCGTTGGAATACGCTTCAACCAACGCCAGACGCAAACGTCCAGATTGTTCTGACCAATCCACAGAGTCCCCCAGATGGATTTTCAAGCATCCCAACAACCAAGTTTCCACAATATTGACAAAACTTAAGTCACTTGGTACGTGAAGCTCACTTTTCATTAGTTACAGAACCTCCAGGGAGAGTATAGTTTGGTCATCTTCTTGGACATGGTTGTCTGTTTGAATACGATTTAGCAAATTTTCCAGAGACAATGGTTGAGGTTGCTCTTGTATAAGTTGCCAAAGTCCTTCTTGGTTGAGCATGGAACTGTGTGTTTGCTGACAGATACCATTGTTTTCTTTATATAAATGAGTACTTTTTAATACTTTTGCTTCTGTAATGCCATCACTGGCTAGTAGTAATGTGTCTCCGGGTGCAAGAGTAAATCGACCAGGATTGGCGTGCCATTTTGGTAAAATCCCTAGCGGGATGCTACGTTCTTTGAGGTAATAAGGTTGAGTAACTAAAGTTGCTGGATGTGACCATAATAAGGGATAGATGTGTCCAGCATTAGCATAAACAAGTTCTTTGGTGACTTTGTTGTAAGATGCAATAACAAGAGTAATAAAATAATTGTTACTAATTAAGTCATCAGCTAGAGCATAGTTGAGATTCTGCATGACAATATTCGGCTCAGCTGGTGATTCTTGAGATAATTCCCGACGCAATAGGGAAATAGCACTGGCCATAAATAGAGCGGCGGGTACTCCTTTACCGGAAACATCACCGACTGCTAACCATAAGTCACCTTTGGGATGAACAAATACTTCAAAAAAATCTCCTCCTACTTCTCGTGCAGGGTAACAGCAGGCTTGTATTTTTACACCGTCAATTTCTGGTAGGGTTTGACGGAGTAGATTATTTTGAATTTGGCGGGCTACTTGCAATTCTACGCGGATTTGTTGTTGTTTTTCTTGCAGGCTTTGGTAGAGTTTTGCCTGGGAGAGAGCTAAGGCTGCTTGTTCTGCTACACCTGTAATCATTTGGATATCTTCATCTTGCCAAATGTTTCCACTTCCCCATTTATAGAGGGTCATGACAGCTAGTAGATGCTGTTGGTAGGTAAATGGTACTACTAGGCTGTGAGAAGAATTGTCATGATGTGTATCTTGGTTTAATTGATATTTTTGGGTGTAGAGGACTTCTTCAATTAAAGGGTTGAAATCGAAGGGGAGTGTTATGTCAGAGAATTTGGGATCATGATAGAAAAACTGGTTTGGTGTCAAGCGATCACCCTCTACCAATCTCAGTACACAACTTGTAGCTGTAAATGTTTGTCCAATGGTAACTACTATCTTTTGCAAGATGCTGTTATAGTCCAAAGACTCCCGAATTGTGGTTGTGACGGCGTTAAATAAAGATTCTCTTCGCAGGGCATGACGTAGTTCTTTCGTCCGTTTTTTTACTAGCTTATATGTATCCTTTCCTTGCTCGACTAATGCTTTGAGTTGGTCAGGTTTCCAAGGTTTTGTGATGTATTTGAATACTTGACCTGAGTTGATTGCATCTACCAAATCTTCGACATCGGTAAAACCTGTCAGTAAAATCCGAATTGTATCGGGAAAACGTTCTACTGTGCGACTGAATAATTCTGTGCCATTCATCTCTGGCATTCTTTGGTCAGAGATAATCACAGCCATTTCTCCCACTTGATCTAAAATAGCCAAAGCTTCATGGGCATCATTAGCTTTGTATACTTTAAAACTGCGCCAAAAGGTGCGGTAGAGTAAATCTAAGTTATCTGGCTCGTCATCTACCACCATGAGTTTGAGCTTTTCTACCTCTGTTTCAGTCATATTTGACTATATTTTTCACCTAAGCTACACTCCACAAACCTATTATCCCACGATGCCAGAACGTAAAGCGCGGACTGCTGCTTGGGTACGGTCATCAGCACAGAGTTTATTAAGAATATTACGAACGTGAGTTTTTACTGTTCCAATTGTGATCAAAAGTCTTTGACCGATGACTGCATTGCTATAACCTTCGACTATTAATTGTAATACTTCTAACTCCCTTTCTGTGAGGGAATAAGGTTCAATAGGCTGTTCATTTTCTGCTGATTCTGCATCAATATCTGTGTGTTCCCTAAAGGATATGGGTTCTGGTTTGATGGGATTCTGTTGGGCTTGTTGCAAAACGATGCGTGAGATCGCCGGATCAATCCACGCATTGCCATTGTAAGTTACTCGCACTGCGTCCAGCAAATTATCAAATCTGATATCCTTCATACAGTAGGAGTCTGCACCAGCAGCAAAAGCTGCTAATACCGCCTCTCTATTATCGTGCAGTGTCAAAATTAATACTTTAGTATCTAAATCTTCATCTTCAGCAGTAGCTTTTACCTCCCTGGTTAGTTCTATACCGTCCTTATCTGGTAAACCGATATCGACAATTGCAATATCTGGTTGTAATTTCTTTAACATTTTTAAGCCTTCAGCAGCATTGACAGCTTCCCCGACAACTTCAATGTCTTTTTTTTGCAACAGTGCTGTACGAATGCCCACACGAGTGAGATCATGATCTTCAATTAGCACGATGCGAATTTTGCTCATAGTCAACTTACACCAGTGATACTCAGTTTTACATTTCATGAGCCTAAACAAGTCTAACAACTTTGCTCAAGTCATTTGTCCGTAGTGTAGCGGGAATTTTCGCATTGAAGTAGATTGTTTAGTTTCCAGACAAATGAGGCTGCTAATAAGCTGATAGAAGTGGTAAGCAAGAGCCAGAGCCTTGGTATCTATCAACTAATCTGCCAGATATATCAACGATGCTGGAAATCTATCATCAGGGTTTTGGGATTGAAGCTATGTTTAAACACTGTAAAACTGGGGGCTATGTTTTTCCTGATAAACTTGTGTGCCTAACTTTATCAGAAAACAGGCTGAAAACCCTGTAATAAAACCCTAAAAACCCAAAAAGTTTTTAGAGTTTGAAAAGAAGAGGTCTAAAAATTCGACGCAGCCTCACAAGGAAATGGTATTAGAAGTTGCTAAAGTTGTTAATCACTCCCTGTATTTTATCCACAACCTTATCTACAGTTATGACTCCCAACTCCCCAGATGCACGGGTACGAATACTTAAAGAACTGGTTTCTACCTCCTTCACACCTACTACGGCCATTAGTGGTATTTTATCTTTTTCGGCGTTGCGAATCAATTTACCCAAGCGATCACCACTTAAATCAACTTCCGCACGAATTCCCAAAGCTAGCATCTTGGCAACTACTTCTTTGGTAAAATCAATTTGTGCTTCTCCCACAGGCAGAAGTCTAATTTGCACAGGTGCTAACCACAAGGGAAAATCACCTGCATACTCTTCAATTAAAATCCCAATTAATCTTTCTAAAGAACCAAAAGGTGCGCGGTGAATCATCACCGGACGTTTACGCATACCATCCTCAGCCACGTATTCCAAATCAAAGCGTTCAGGTAAATTATAATCAACCTGCACTGTTCCTAATTGCCATTCTCTATCCAGCGCATCACTGAAGATAAAGTCAAGTTTGGGACCATAAAAAGCCGCCTCCCCAATACCTTCAAAATGATCCATTCCCAATTGTTGCACAGCACGACGAATCGCACCTTCAGCTTTATTCCAAACTTCATCCCCACCAATATATTTATCACTGGCTGGATCACGGAAACTCAATCTAGCTTTAAAATTCTTCAATTGCAGACTTCTAAATACAGTTAAAATTAAATCTACAACACTCAAGAATTCATTATCTAACTGTTCGGGAGTGACAAACAGGTGAGAATCATCAACCGTAAAACCGCGGACTCTCGTTAAACCACCCAATTCACCAGATTGTTCATAGCGGTAAACAGTACCAAATTCTGCTAACCTCATAGGTAATTCCCGATAAGAACGTAATTCACCTTTGTATATTTGGACATGGAAAGGGCAGTTCATCGGCTTGAGAACAAAACCCTGTTCTATGACTGCTGCTTCAGAATCTTCAGCCATCAAAGGAAATATATCTTCCTTGTATTTTTGCCAGTGTCCAGATGTTTTAAATAAATCAACTCTAGCGATATGGGGAGTAACTACAGGTAAATAACCCCGTTTTAGCTGTTCTTTTTTCAGGAAGTCTTCTAAAATCGTCCTCAGTAAAGTTCCCTTGGGAGTCCATAAGGGTAAACCAGGTCCAACAGGATCAGCGAAAATAAACAAACCTAGTTCTTTACCCAGTTTACGATGGTCCCGTCTGAGTGCTTCTGCTTTGCGACGTTTGTACTCTGCTAGTTGTTCGGGAGTTTCCCAAGCAGTTGCATAGATGCGCTGTAGTTGCGCTTTGGTTTCATCTCCCCGCCAATAAGCACCAGCAACGCTTTCTAATTCTATAGCTTTGGGATTAATATCTTTGGTATTTTTAACGTGGGGACCAGCGCACAAATCCCACCATTCTTCACCTAAATGATAAATAGTGATCGGCTCTTGTTTGATATCTGCAAGAATTTCTAACTTATACGGTTCTTTTATTCCTTCAATACGCTTTTGTGCTTCCTCACGGCTGACTTCTTCCCTTACCAGTGGCAGTTTACGATTAATAATCTTCACCATCTCTTTTTGGATAGCTTTCAAATCCTTATCACTGAAGGGTTCGGGATTATCGAAGTCATAATAAAACCCGTTTTCAATCCAGGGTCCAATGGTAACTTGCGCCTTGGGAAACAGCTTTTGTACAGCCATTGCCATTATATGGGAAGCTGTATGGCGAATCTTTTTTAGTGTCTCTGATTCACTGGTACGCGGTAAATAGATTTTCTCTGCTGGTTGGGTTTCTTGATTTGGCGACATCGGCTGTTAAACTTTTGGCGAAGTGATTAAAAATAAAGTTGAGAAAAATATCTTTAGAAGATAATAGTCCACTGTCCATGGATTCTCCTAATTTATCCCAACCACCGGTTTCTGACAAAACTAAATGGGTTATTGGGCATTGGTCATTGGATCTTTCCCTTACACCCCTTTAGACATATTTTCATCTACATCTTATGGATCAAGACAAATCCTTTATTCAGCCTATATAGTGTTTTGTATCTCAAATTACTGATTTTTTTTTTAAATGTATAATGTATATGGAAAAATTAGAGTCTTGTTAAGAATCATAAATAGCGTTTCTCTTAGAAAGAGATTTAGAAATATGCTTCTTATATATGGGAGATTCCAGTTCACCAACTCCTGAATTGCTACAATCCTTCCTAGAGCCATTGTTAGAGGATTTTGAATATTGATTTGCGCGATCAAGTGAATTATTACAAAATGAGATTTTCTCATTTATGAGCGATCAATAGCAATATGATTTACTCAACCAGGTTAATCAACCATAAGCAGAACTAAGTAGGTCTAAGATGCTATTTACTGCAACTGGTAAACAAGTTGGGATTAATATGGCAACATTAATGCCTTGCCATCAATTATTAGGCAAATTTTGGAAAGTAGGTGTGCGCTATCGTCAATCAAAGCAAGTGTGACTTATAGTTTAAAAAAAAACAGTACATAAGTCGCAACGATAGGAAAAAACCTTAACATTATTTTCATAGAAAAATAATGTATCCCATGTTACCCTAATCCTATTAGGATTACAAAATATCACATCACAGATAGCTAATTTAACATTCACCACCACCGTAAATCACGGTTTAGCGGAAGTCAAGCATTACGATATAAAGTTTTAAAACTTGTTACCCTTGGAGGATAATCATATGCTACACCTACTTTACATATTAGCGTTCACCGTTCTTGCATTTATCGCTGTGGGTAATTTAATTCGCAATCTGATCATGTTCAGTTTTGACAGAGAACGGCCTTATCCAGCAAGATCCTCTGCGGGTAATCAAGGTAGCTTTGGCTATTATGCAGCAAAAAAACAATCTATACCCCATCCGGAATTATTAGATAGTGCAGGTAATTTAATTAAGGAACCTCTGTTGGTGATGCGTTCAATTAATGTGGAAGATGCGCGTCAACAGTTGGATGCTCTTTATGAATCTTCTCCTGGTCAAAAAATTGAGCGTTCAGAAGAAGCTTAATTAATTCATTATTTTTATAATTTGGGAATCTGTAGGGGTTTAGAGTTGTACTTTACCCCTAATCTTGGCTTTCACTAATTTTTAATAAACAGGTAATACCTACACTAAAGCTTAGAACTTAGGTAATAAATTTACTTGTTTACAATGCTAATTATCCAACAGTAAAACCTGTAAATTGGCGTTTATAAGGAGCGTAAAATCCTAAAACAATATCTTCTTTTGGTAAACCAGCACCAGTTAATTCGTTAGCAATGTCGATTTCTTTACCATCTCCTTATATCCATATTTTATCATCTTTGATATCAACATGAATAATTACTCTATAAGTTCTGCGTTGTTCTTTCCAGCCGATATTTAATACTTGATAATGATGGAGTTATGTGTGAAATAAAAGTTGAACTCCTGTACCATTAGCTATATCATTGACAGAATGGTCTCTTAAAATATTTTGAATAGTTTCCGAGTAATTTATTTTTTCCATAAAATAATCTCCTGGTTTAAGGAACTAAAATCTAAGTTAATCATGGTTATAACTTGGTATGCTTTGAGCAAATATTATCATCATAATATCAAAAATAATTGGTTTAATTGTGGAGATTACCCAATGAAGTTGACTCAATAAATAAGAATGGGAATTGATTCGTAAATATCCCATTCCTCTTATATCTATCCCTATTTATCTTGTTTACGCCTCTATAACTACTCGCAGATTACCGCGTTTGTTCGCAACCCGACAGGAAGTAGTGCTACCAACTCGCTCAAATTCCAAATCGAGAATAGTCCGACCAACACGCAAATTGTGTAATGATAAACGATTGATTGATTCTGGCAAAGCAGGGTCAACAATTCGCAAAAAATTATTTTGTGCATCTGGTACTAAGTTAACTATCATTTGCAATAGTTGAAAGATGCTGCCCGTAGCCCAAGCTTGGGGAGTACAAGCAACAGGATACTGTACAGGAGCATTATCACCGTTCAATTCATAACCGCAAAACAGTTCTGGTGGACGTTGATAAGATTGCTGAAAAGTCATGTTAAATAAACCTTGAAATAATTCCAAAGCTTGATCTATTAAACCGAGTGATCGCAACCCCATTGCAATCAGAGAATTATCATGAGGCCAAACAGAACCAATGTGATAACCCATTGGATTATAAGCCGGTGATAAACTACTTAAAGTTCTAATTCCCCAACCATTAAACATATCAGGCGCTCGCAATCTTTCCGCCACACTATGGGCTTTTTCTGGTGTAAAAATCCCTAATTGTAAACAATGTCCAGGATTAGAAGTAATACTATCTACTTGTTTTCCTTCTCCATCTAAACCCAAAGCGCAGAAATCTTGATCTTCAATCCAAAAATCTTTATTAAATCTAACTCTGAGGTTTTTGGCTTCTTCCTGCCAACGATCTGCCAAATCTAGGCATTTTTTCATCCTAGCAATTTCTGCTAATTTAATTTTGGCAGCATAGACATAAGCTTGCACCTCACAAAGAGAAATTGAACCTTTAGCTAATTCCCCTTTGCGGTTAACAATACAATCACCAGAGTCTTTCCAACCTTGGTTAATCAAACCACCTTTGGATTTACGGTAATAGCTGAGATAGCCAGTTTCTTGGAGATTCCTATCAATCCAACCCATTGCCAATATAGCATTTCGCCACAGTTGTTCTAGAGTTTCTTGATCATGAGTCCAAGCATAGTAATCAGCATATAACATCAACCATAGAGGAGTCGCATCAACTGTTCCGTAATAAGGTGTGTGGGGAATTTCTTTACAGCGTGCTAATTCTCCCATCCGTAACTCATGTAAAATCTTGCCTGGTTCTTCTTCCCGCCATTCATCTTCCTTTTTACCTTGATATGCTGCCAAGATTATCAAAGTTTCTTTAGCAATTTGGGGATTTAACATCAATGTTTGGGAAGCAGTAATAATAGAATCCCGTCCAAACAAAGTGGAAAACCAAGGTACACCAGCCGAAACAGTTTTGTACTTACCAAAAGATTGGCGTAACAAATACATATCTTCTTCAGCCCTTTCAATGACTCGATTGAAAAGACTTTTATCTGAGCTAATGCGGGTAATTTGTTGTACCCAATTTTGCTCTTCCATTAACTCAGATGCTTTAGCCTGTGCCAAGGTAGTAGCAGCATTCACACCAGAACTGGGCTGATTATTGGTTAACTTATGCAGTCGATAACCCAGCTTTTTAGTTTCGTGAGAAGCTAATTCTAATTTCCAAATTGCAGTGTAACCTTGGAAATAATCTGGTTGTTGATGCTGGAATTGTATACGGGATTCCATTACCGCACCATCTAAACCTTGATAAGCCAGTATCAGTGACTCTTCCCGATTTAGTTGAGTGGCTGGGGGTACGAGACCATCACCTGTTTCTTCTAAGTGTGTTGGCTCTGCTAATCGTAATAATCTACCCCGTTGTTTGCGGCTATGACCCCGGACTTCAAATAAATCCACAAAATCCGCATCAAAGCTGAGACTGAGTTCAAAAGTGATGCTGTTGGTACTGTAGTTGGCAACTTCTATTTCTTCAAATAATGCACCGTTGAGTACCAATTCCCGACGAATGCCTATGGTATCAGCATTCAGGTGATTGTCAATTCTGGGGTTTGTACACAAAACTGAGAGTGCAAAGCCTTTGTCTGCAGTGCTACTCAGTAAAACAGGCGATCGCCCATTAATTTGCAACTCCAGACGACTCAAAAACCGGGTATCAGCACAAAAAAGACCCATACTCGGATTACCATCCTGAAGAGAAC
Source organism: uncultured Trichormus sp. (assembly GCA_936914905.1). GTDB lineage: Bacteria > Cyanobacteriota > Cyanobacteriia > Cyanobacteriales > Nostocaceae > Trichormus_B. The sequence goes on from CAKZGI010000094.1 coordinate 19,535, forward strand.
AACCAGAAATGTTCCCTATCGTATCTGTCACCAAAAACAAATCATCATCTTTAACCGTCAAAGTTGGCTGTGGTCTTTCACTAACAACACAAGGCCATTCTGGGATATATATTTGCTCTGCGGAAATGAAAGTTTTTCCATCTAGGACAATTTTGTCTGGGGTAATCAATGTATCCGGTGTCATGAGCCAAATTTCCCTATACAGGACTGGGGACTGGGGACTGGGGACTGGGGGAGATGACGGAGAATAAAAAATTATCTATTCCCTTTTCCCTGATAACAGATAACTAGACCTGTCACCTGTCACATGTTCCCAAATCCCTATAAATCTATACCTATACCTTCTGAAGCTGAAGTCAAGGCTGGAAACTGGGAATTTTCTACTAATTTATGCGTTGATGAGCATTGAGAGATGCTGGGCATACAAAATACTCAATCAGATGTTGAGTTAAAATTTTTTTTAGTTTTGTCAAGCATCAGCAGTACCCAAACTTACCAGGGTGTGTTTTGGGTTAATATCTGGACAGGTGCTTTCTAACGCCTACCAATTGGGAAATGGTAATAGGTAATGGGTGATAGGTAAAAGTTTTTTCTCTTCGCCAATGACCAATGACCAATGACCAGTTTGAATTTGTACAATCCTTATGTGAAGTGGATCTTGTCTAGATTGGGCGTTTAACGATATTCATGAGCATTTCGACTTCTGTGTTGAGTGATTTGCTACAGTCACTACCCTACCTGCGTCCTCAGTTATATTTCAAGGCTTCACTAACGGCGCTCTCCCATGCAATGGAAGATCAGGTTTTAGCTGCAACCTTGGATCAGCCCCTGATTATTGCTAGTTTCCAACGAGAGCGATTCTACCGTCAAGAAGCGCATCGCTATCAACGACTTTCCCAGCGTAGTAATCAAATATACGTATTATCCTCGCCTGAAACAGAGTTTGTTAATAGCTCGGAATATTATGAAAAGGTAGCTTTTAAGCCGGATGATGCTTTAAGTCAAGAGTGGCATTTAGTGGTAGTAGCTAATAATTATGCTACCTGTTTGGTCTGTCGAGAAAACCTAGGTTCGATCGCCAAAAATCAGGAGTTACGAGATATGATCCCCAGTTTAGATATGGACACGGCGCGAAGATTTGAGGGGATTTGGACTTCGGAGAGAGGAGTCAGTCTCAAAGCCGCAGAGTTGATATTAAGCAGGATTTTGGTTTACAGACCAGAATTGGCGGATAAAGTTGCTCAAGTATGCCAGAGATTTGGCATCGGGGAATCAAGAAGAGAATTGGGCGCAGCAATTCAAAATGAATATGCTTGTGATATTGATACTGACCCTTTTGTACAGCGATTAGTAACTTATTTACAAGCTAGTCAATATAAATTACATAAAGCCTACCGTTCCATTACTGCCCAAGCCAGAAAAGAAAGGTTAGTAAATTCAATTAGTACGGCAATTAGGCGATCGCTTGACTCCCAGGAAATTTTACAGGTAGCGGCTCAAGAATTAGGTAAACACTTAGAAGCAGGTCGTTGTCTAATTTATCGCGCTCAAGCTACCGATGCCACAGCCACAATTGAACATGAATTTTTAAATAAGGGTGTACCATCTGTCCTCGGTCAAACGTGGGATTTGCAACTCAATCCTCTGTTTCAAGAAATACTGCAAAAACTTGAGGGAGTATGTCTTACAGATACTGTCGCCGACTATCGCGTTAAAAATTCGCCAGCTTTATCGTTAATAGTCAAGCAATTTGGCGTGCGTTCTTGGTTAATGGAACCAGTATTATTTCAGGGACGACTGCTAGGAATCGTTGAATTGCATTACTGTTATTTTCCCAGCCATGAGTGGCAACCAGGGGAGTTAGATTTAGTCAAAGCGATCGCCACCCAAATAGGAGCAGCCCTAATTCAAGCAGAAGCCTTTGCCAACTTAGAAAAACTCAATCAGCAACTAGAAGCCCTAGACCGCACCCGCAGCAACCTCATAGCCATTACCGGGCATGAATTGCGTACTCCCCTATCTACAATTCAAGTTTGTCTAGAAAGCTTGGCTACTGAACCAGATATGCCCTGGGAATTACAACAAGTAATGCTCAGTACAGCCCTCTCTGACTCAGAACGGATGCGAAAACTAGTGCAAGATTTCCTCACCCTTTCCAACTTAGAAAGCGGTCGCGTGGAATGGCATCCAGAGTCTTTAACCTTACAAGAATGTGTGGATTTAGCCCTCACCCGACTGCGTACACGGTCATCAACGGAAAAGATACCGCAAATTAAAACGCAAATTGGTAAAACTTTACCTCTAATCAGGGCTGATGGTGATTGGTTAGTGGAGGTACTAGCAAAACTTATAGATAATGCTTGTAAATTCACACCAGCAGAAGGAGAAATTTCCATTAAAGCTACTCGCAACCGCAATCAAATGGTTGAAGTCACGGTAGCCGATACTGGACGTGGGATAGAACCCAACCGATTAGAAATAGTATTTGACCGCTTTTATCAAGAAGAAGGAGCGTTGCGAAGAACTGCTGGTGGTACAGGTCTAGGTTTGGCCATTTGTCGGCAAATAGTCAACGGCTGGAACGGAAAAATTTGGGCAGAGTCTAATGGTAAAGACCAAGGTAGTAAGTTCCACTTTACAATTCCTATTGTTCAAGGAAGCGTGGAGGAAAAACCATCATTGATCGCACGCTAACGTTGTTTAAGCTATCAACTAATTCATAGCTTATTAGATTTATACAGCGTCGCCCCTTGTGGGCGACCTGAATTCTTGATTCATCTGTAAAATAACACCAATTTTCAAAATGAATGAATGAACAATAATTTTACATAAATTAGATAAACAAAAATATTTTTCCATTCTACATTCAAAATGTTACCATGTTTCATAATAAATGCCCAAAAAGCATTAGTTTTTGTTTAGTTTTAAACTAAATATTTTTGAGTACAATTACTTTTCATTTCATTGAAAGTAGGTAGACACAAAGAAACATAACTATGTAACAAAATGTTAATTACTTAAAACCCTTGGGATTGCTTGATTCCCCTTTCCTGCATTCGCCATGACATAGTTATAAATTTTTCCGCCCACCTACTTACACAATCAACCTGCACTCGCTGTCAAAGAAGAAGATTAGGACAGATTTCTCAAAACCCAAAACTTTATTGAAGCAGTAAACCAAGTTGAAAAACATTCAGAAAGAGATTATGAAACATATTTTGGACACAATCTGGCTAATGTTTCATTAATGGCTAACTATATAGCCAAAACACTTTCTAAATTATCTCAATAAACTGCCATAAAACCTTCTGTAGTCTGGATATAGCCGCGAGCAAAACAATTGTAACTAGTCATCATTACACCTGGAAAGAAACCCAAAGGTTTTAGTGTTAAAGATGCTGATAATCAGACTTTAATTAATTTTCTTAAAAAACTCACTAAATGTAGTAGAAATTACCAGTCCCAGCCGACCTAGGACTAAATCATACTGATAACTAGCCCAAAAACTCTATGATTGGATCGAAAAACCATTAGAATCTACCCTCAAAACCGAAAAAGTATATACCATACTTTTCTGTTTAGCATTCGGCTTAAGAACTCTCCCCATAACAGCATTACATCATGGAGAGCATTTTTGGGTAGAAAAGTATAGCATTGCTCGAATTCCAGCTTTTAATCTGATGAAACCTGATTTCAGACGGAGTAATAATTTACAAGTTTTAGGAATGGGCGCATTGGAATTTTCTCAAGCGCAACTTGAATCTTTGCCAGCAGTACCAGTAGATTTAAATAAAATTATTCAAGATTTGAGGTCAGGCAAAAAATTTATTAATCAACAATTCACAATTAAGAATTTACAAAAACAAAGACAAAAGCAACGTTTTGGAATTCTTCATTTAGCTAGCCATGCAGAATTTAAGCCTGGAAAAGCTGAGGACTCTTATATTCAGTTCTAGGGTAATGAAAGAATGAAGTTAAATGAAATTGAAAAATTGAAGTTGGATCAACCAACAGTTGATTTATTAGTTCTCAGTGTTTGTAGAACTGCTGATTTTGATGATTTTAAAAGCTTATTTAGGGAAATTTTGAATTTTGAATTTTGAATTTTGAATTGACATTAGGGGTAATCTCCCTCCGGTTGCTTTCATGAAGAGAAAACAATCACAGGGTAATTACCCCTAGATATTTTAAGTTAAAAATACTGATAGCACTAGACAGGGTGATTAGGACATTAATTAATGGTAAAATCCAGACTAAAAAAGGGTTTTACTTCTGAATTCTGACTCCTGACTCCTGCTATAAAACCATTATTGTTCAGCAGTAGCTAATTCAGTGCTGCCTCGTGTGCGTTTCCGTATCATGCTGTTGTACAGCATGACACCGATCACTTTAATTAAGTTGCCTTCTAATTCTTGGAACATTTTCATATTGATACCAAAAGCAGCATTGGCTTCTTCAACAATGCGATCGCCTACTGTATCATCAATGGGCATAGCATCCAAATTTTGGCGATATTTGGCTTTAAATGCTTTCTCATCGGTAATATCAGCAAACTCATAAAAGGCTGTACCTTCTCCTTCACCCAAGTTCATTGCTGTTTGGGCAATACCTTTGAGAATTTGTCCCCCAGATAAATCTCCCATATAACGAGTATAGGAGTGAGCAACTAACAATTCTGGTTCTTTTGCCGAAATTTCCCGGATACGCTGTACATAAGCTTCACCTGCGGAGGATAATTTAATCTGCTCCCGCCAGTTGTAACCGTAGTAGTAAGTTAAATCTTGTTCTAAGGTATGCTTGCGGTTAAGTTGGGGAAAATAAATTTTGCCGACAACGGGGTGATCCTTGTGTTTTTCCATCTGCTCTTCCATAGCGGAGTAGATGAAGTAAAAGTTAGCAACCAATTTCCGGTAGGAGCTTTTTTCGACTACTCCTTTTAAGAAACACTTGACGAAACCTACGTTTTCTGCCATAGTGTGTGCTTTTTTTGTCCCTATTCGTAATTTGGAGGCTAAATTGCTGCTCATGTTAAATTTCTCAACTTTAAAAAGTTAACTGCTGGAGTTTTGTTTGACGAATGACTAAAAAATGCCATTAAAACGTTACATTAGAACTATTTGATGATAATTTATATTAATATTTTTTAAGTAGTGGTTATTTTGTATACTTCTATACTACTTTTCTTAAAAAGATAAAAAAAAGATAAAATTTGTGTATCTTCATGGGAAAGCAAATATATACATAAAAGATTCATCATTAACAATAGACATCTCCAAAAATTAAATATGCGATATCTAGAACCTTTGTAGAGACGTTCCATAGAACGTCTCTACATTCATTCCTGGAGATCTCTAATGAGTAACTATCTGTATTTTTACTTAAAATAGATTTGTTAAAATAAATAGTCATTAATAAAAATGATTAAGCACTGATTGTTGAACAAGAATTTCCCCAGAATTGTTGAAAACAAAGTAAAGTGCTATTCTCCTGTCTGATTGTGTGGAGTGTTTAAAAGTATGGTTTCATCAATAGCTCGGACTAACGGCCGCATTTCGGATGCTTCTATTAATGAAGAATCTGAAGGGATGAAAACAGGTATTGGCAGCAGTTCAGCGATTAATCTCATTCCCTTACCAGCTACTTCTTTATTTGGTACAGATGGCATTCGCGGCAAAGTTGGAGAATTACTGAGTGCGCCTTTAGCCTTGCAAATAGGTTTTTGGGCAGGGATTGTCTTGTGTACTCATACACCTCAATCTGGTCCAATTATTTTGGGACAAGACTCCAGAAACTCTAGTGATATGTTAGCAATGGCCTTGAGTGCCGGGTTAACAGCAGCAGGGATAGAAGTTTGGTATTTAGGGTTATGCCCGACTCCTTGTGTGGCTTATCTTGTCAGCATTACTGATGCTATTGGTGGAGTCATGATTTCTGCTAGTCACAATCCACCGGAAGACAACGGTATTAAACTTTTTGGTGCAAATGGTACGAAGCTATCACCAGGATTGCAAGCAGAAATTGAAGCTGGACTGCGGGGGAATATTTCATTTACCTCTGGTGTCAATAATTGCGGTAGGCATTACTCCCGGACAGAGTTGGTAGCGCATTATGGTGAAGCCTTGCAAGAACCTTTACAACCTGCGGTCAATCTGCGGGGTATGAAGATTGTTTTAGATTTGGCATGGGGTGCAGCGGTGGGGTTAGCACCTGCGGTTTTTACACAAATGGGGGCTGAGGTAATCTGTCTGCATAATGAAGCAGATGGTGATCGCATAAATGTTAACTGCGGTTCTACACACATGGATATTCTCCAAGCAGCAGTTAAAGAACATAATGCCGATATGGGTTTTGCCTTTGATGGTGATGCAGACCGGGTTTTAGCTGTAGATAATACTGGTAGGCAAGTTAACGGCGACTATATTCTTTATCTCTGGGGTCGTTACCTCCAACAAAAACAACAACTGCCAGACAACCTAATTATTTCTACTGTCATGGCTAACTTAGGCTTTGAAAAAACTTGGCAGCAATTGGGTGGTAAATTGGTGCGTACTGCCGTAGGTGATCAGTATGTACAAGCAGAAATGCTACGGACTGGGGGAATGTTAGGCGGTGAACAATCAGGTCATATTCTTTGCCGTCATTATGGCATTACTGGCGATGGCTTATTAACAGCCCTGCACATAGCCACGGTAGTCAAAGAAGCTGGTGTTTCCTTGGGAGAAATGGTGGATCAAAGTTTCCAAACCTATCCCCAATTGTTGCGGAATGTGCGAGTAACAGATAGGGAACGGCGTTTAGGATGGCAAGATTGTCAACCAGTAAAAAGTGCGATCGCCCAAGCTGAAGCGGCAATGGGAGACAGTGGGAGAATCCTAGTCCGGGCTTCTGGCACAGAACCAGTGATCAGAGTCATGGTAGAAGCTGCTAATGCTGAACTGGCTAACTATTGGACAAATGAATTGGTAAATCAAGTACAAAAACACATCGCTTGAAGAAGAATACAGGAATCAGGAGTCAGGAGTTTCCAGGCATAAGAAACATAAATCTTCCAAAAAAGTCATGGCAAAAACAAAGCAGAAATCTCTGCGTGGAAAAAAGCAATCTTCACCAGAGAAAACCCGCCTGAGCTTGAAAGAAGAGTTAGCCCAAAAGCGCAAAGCCACCCTAGCACGTAAAGAGTTTACCAGCTTAGTGGGCAAACTGGTAGGAAGCGGACTATTTTTAGGAATGCTGCTATTTTTCGTTGGTGGAATTAAATTAGCAGTTCCTGGTGCATTAGGTATCATAGTCATTACCCTTTGTTACAAAAACCCGCTACCTGCTCTATTTGCCTTTGTTATGTATGTACCATTCGCCGGTACTATTATTTACTTGTTGGGCAACAGTCCTGTACTTCAACTAGCTAAAGATGCTTTCTATCTTCCAGTAGCGATCGCTCTGTGGCAAACTTGCAAAAAGCAAAAACAACCCTTCATTATTCCTCAATCCATTAAAACCCCATTTTTGATTCTCTTTAGCTGCTCTATCCTCACCCTAGTGATGATAAATGGTGGACAGCAGTTAAATCCGGCTGGTGCTGATATACCTATAGGCATAGGAATTCTGGGATTAAAAGTATTTCTAGGATATTTTCCTGTAATTAGTTGCGTCTATTACCTAATTCTTAATCAGCAGGATTTTTGGTTGTTATCCCGCCTTCAGATTCTCCTCATACTAGTCTGCGGCATCTTGGGAGTTATTCAATTTATCTTCCTCACAATTGGAGTATGTAAAGGGACGGTAGGCGTTGAAGGAGACGCTTTATTTAAGGCAACACTTGATGCTCGGTGTTTAGTTGGTGGTGCGCTATTATACACACCTGAACAGGGAGTGATTCGCTTACCAGGAACATTTGTAGCCCCTTGGCAGTGGGGATGGTTCTTAATTTCCAGCACCTTTTTTACATTTGCCACAACTTTTAGCGACAAATCTATTATTTGGCGGCTGATCAGTTTAGTTACTTTAGGATTAGTCTTTTTTAACGCAGTTATCTCTGGACAAAGAATAGCCTTAGCTTTAGTACCAGTATGTTTCGTACTTTTGTTGTTGTTAACTGGTCAATTGGTCAACCTCAAAAAGGTTATCCCCTTGGGAGGAGCTTTCGGTGTAATTTTGGTAATTGCAATGGTAGCTCATCCCAGTATCGTACAAGACAGAATGAAAAGTTTTATCGGTCGATGGAATGCATCACCACCTCATCACTTTATAGTTGATCAATTTCAAGAAAACTGGAAAAGTGTTGATACTCCTATAGGTAGCGGCTTAGGTCGAGCTACGAACTCTGCCCGTGTATTTGGTTCAACCAAGTTGGTTGAAACCTACTATCCTAAAGTGCTGTATGAAGTTGGAATTGTCGGAGTTTTGGCGTTTTTGGTCTTTGTCACCAGTCTAACCGTTGCTACTTTTAAGACATATTGCACAATAAAAAACCGTAACTTACGAACCTATGGTGCTAGTATGTGGGTGTTCGTACTATTTATCAGTTACAATACTTACTACTACCCCCTAGACGTCGATCCAGTTGCTGTTTATTATTGGTTGTGTGCAGGAATAATATTCAAATTACCAATTCTGGATAAACAAGAAATCCCAGAAGAAACAACCATCAATACCAAAGGTCCGAAAAAACGGCTGTACCAAAAATAATCTGAATATGAAGATATCTGAATATAAATTATCAGCAAGAACACAAATCAAAAAATCTAAATTTAACTCTTGAGACAATCAGAGGAGATAAAAATGGTAAAAGTAGTTATCACAGTTACACAACATATCAGCACTCCCAACTTGCCCAGGAACTCTCGACATACTTTCATTAAAACCAAAAATTTTCCTACAGGCAGATATCCAATAGAAAAACTATGGAAACCTTTCTCTAGCTTTATCCCTTGGCGACCAATATGGGATGGTTACGAAGTAATTCACTCTTTCAATAGAATTATCTATACCAATAAACCTTGGTTCCTTACAGTTGAAGACGATCTATCTTTATATAGCAATTCCAAAAATCAATTAGAATCTACAGTCTACTCTATTTTAAACAATCGGTTAGCACTAGACAACTGCAAAAAAATCATTGCTATGTCAAGTTTTGCTAAATTCCACATCACAAAAAAGATAGAAAATTGGAATATAGCAGAAAAAGTTAAGCAAAAGTTAACCGTGATTCATCCCAACTTTACTGTCAGGGTTAACCATGCTAAAATTTACGTTGATAAACAACCTCTCCAACTCGTTTTTATAGGTCATCATCTGGCTAGGAAAGCCGGAATTGTCGCTTTAAGGGTTGCTAAAAGAGCCAAAGCATTAGGTTTAAATATCAAAATATTATATCAGGGCTGGGTATTGGTGCAGGTAAACCTACAGATTTGCCTGATCAAAACAAGTATGCAGAAGATTTAAAGTTATTGGATTTAGATAATGTTAATTACTACAAAAGTCTTCCTAATCAACAAGTGATTGATTTACTATCAAAAAGTCATTTTCAATTCATGCCTACTTTACAAGATAGTTATGGGTTTAGCATTGCTGAAGGATTCTCTGTAGCCACACCAGCAATTACCACTAATATATGTGCATTACTAATATATGTGCATTACCAGAATTAATTACTCCGGGAGAAAATGGATACTTGTTAGAATTACCCCTAAATGAATCTAGAGAATGGAAAAATTGGCCACATGGGGAAAAATTCCAAACAGAGGAATATTGGGAAATTTTAAATGGTACTTACGAGTATTTAGCAGAAGCAGCTTTTGAACAAATTATCAAATTTTTGGATAGATCAGATAAAAGAGAAAATTATGAATATTTAAGCGCCGGGGCTTTAGCCCAAGCCCAAAACGTCAATAACGCCGAAAAACAAAATGAATTATTTGATCTTCTCTATACAGCAACAGCCAAGTAATATTGGAATCCAATGAATCAATACAATCTTAACCAACAAAAGTTATGAATAATAAACCGTTAATTTCCGTAGTTATCCCCACATACCAAAGAGAAAAATTGCTACGGGATAGTATTCTTCATGTCTTAAAACAAGATTATCCCCATTTTGAAGTTTTGGTAGTGGATCAAACCCAAACCCATGAACCAGAAACTAAAGCTTTCCTGGCAGACATGGCAGCATCTGGTAAAATTAAATTGTTTAGCCTAGATTGGGCGAGTTTACCAGGGGCGCGTAACTATGCTGTACGCAGGTCATCAGGTGAGATTATTTTATTTATTGATGATGATGTACAGTTAACACCAGGTTTTTTAGCTGCCCATGGTAAGAATTATGTGGAAAACCCGAAAATAGGGGCGGTTGCAGGTAGGGTATTTGACAGAATGAAATTAGGGGACTCAGGGGGAGAATTAGAAATTGAATATTTACCCCTGGAAGCAATGGATCCTGGTATTGCTTGGTATCATATTGATTTAGTAAATACTACTAAACCTCAGCAAGTTTTAACTGCTAGAGGTTGTAATATGTCTTTCCGTCGGGAAGTTTTTACCAAGTACGGAATTAAGTTTGATGAAAGGTTTCGGGGTAGTGCGGTACGGGAAGAATCAGATTTTTGTTTACAGTTTCGGCAGACTGGATATAAAATTTGGTATGACCCAGAAGCTTATTTGGTGCATTTAGGGGAAGAGACTGGAGGTTGTCATGATATTAGTATGCGATCTCTCCAATATCAACTTACCTTCTATCACAATCATTTTCTACTAGGTCTAAAAAATCTTACCTTTACCCAAGCTTTACAACTTTACGGACGTTTATTTGATTGTCATGTTCTCGGACATCCCCCTTGTTATAAAAGTACTTCTCCCATTAAAGTTGCCACTCGGGGTATTTTCTATTTTTTAGGTTTTCTCAAAGCTGTGGGTACTATGATTAAATCATTATGGAATGATGGACAAATTTACAGTCGTTTAGATAAACAAGTTTAATTTTGTGCCCGCAGGTAAACGCAGATGAACACAGATATATTAAATAATAAAAAAATGATTGTGTCTGTGTTTATCTATTTTTTATGTTTTAAAATTTGTCAAAAAAATTTGTAAATTTATCCTCAAATCCTACCATGAGAATTTTAGTTGCTAGTCATACCTATATAGTAGACCTAAACTGTGAAAAATTACGGGCTTTAGCAAAACTAGAACCAGGAATTGAAGTTACAGTTGTAGTTCCCAAAAAATGGAAACCTGGAGGTGTACAAAATAGAATTATTGAAACTGAATATCGTGATGAAGATGCATTTAAAATAGTGCCAATATCTAATTGTAGCCAAAATCATCAAGGACTGCTCACTTTTGGTGCAGATTTAATTGGATTATTACAAAAATTTCGTCCCCAGATTATTCATGTAGAACAAGGTTCTAGGGGTTTGGCTTATACACAAATGATTATTTTAAATCAGTTATTAGGATTAAAAGCTAAGAATCTATTTTTTACTTGGTGGAATTTACCCTACGAATTAAAATTACCAATTGCTTTACTAGAAAAATTTAACCTAAATCATAGTCATGGAATTATTTCTGGTAATCAAGATGGAGCGGAAATCTTACGTGAACGAGGATATAAAGGTGCAATTAAAGTTCTACCCCAGTTGGGTGTAGATGAAACACTCTTTACTCCTAATCCACAACCAGAACTAGCTACTAAATTAGGAATTTTTCAAGATGATTTTATAGTAGGATTTGTTGGTAGATTTGTACTAGAGAAAGGGTTATTAACTTTGTTACAAGCCTTGATAAATATACAAGATAAATCTTGGAAATTGCTACTGTTAGGTAGGGGTAATTTGCATAATGAATTACTAAAAATAGCCACTGAAAATGGCATTAAAGATAGGGTAACAATAGTAGCAAGTGTCCCTCATCATGAAGTTGGCAATTACATTAATTTAATGAATACTTTGGTTCTTACTTCAGAAACTAATTATAAATTTAAAACCCTGACAGCTATAGGTTGGAAAGAACAATTTGGTCATGTTTTAATTGAAGCAATGGCTTGTAAAGTGCCTGTTATTGGTTCTAACTGTGGGGAAATTCCTCATGTCGTTGGTGATGCTGGTTTAATCTTCCCTGAAGGTGATGATCAGGCTTTGTCTAATTGCTTATCGCAGTTAATAGAAAATCCAGATTTAGTTCATGATTTGGGACAAAGGGGTTATCAAAAAGCAATGGCGAATTATACCAACAAAGCTGTAGCTAAACAACAATTAGAATTTTATCAAGAATTAATACACAACAATTAGTTTAGTAATGAAAATATTACAAATTATCCCCTCTATTTCTCTGATTTATGGTGGACCTAGTCAAATGGTATTAGGACTAGCGCCAGCTTTAGCAAAAGCGGGTGTAGAAGTCACTATCTTGACAACTGATAGTAATGGTGATAATGGTCAAAAACCGCTGGATGTTCCTTTAAATATTCCCATCAAACAAGATGGTTATGAAATCATTTATTTTCGCTGTGCGCCATTTCGTAGATATAAATTTTCTCTCGGTTTATTAAAATTCTTGAAAAATAACGCTAAATATTCCGATATTGCCCATATTCATGCTTTATTTTCTCCTATCAGTAGTGCAGCGGCTATTGTCTGTCGTCAGCAAAATTTACCTTATATTTTACGTCCTTTGGGAACACTTGATCCATCTGATTTAAGGAAGAAAAAACAATTAAAGCAGCTTTATGTTGCACTATTAGAACGTCGGAATTTAGCAGGTGCATCTGCAATTCATTTTACTAGTGAACAAGAGGCGAAGATATCATCAAGATTTGGAGTAATTACAAAAGATTTAGTGATTCCTTTGGGTGTTATTCCTCCCAAAAATAATACTGAAAATATTAGAAATAAGTTTGGTATTGATAATGATAAACCCGTGGTTTTATTTATGTCACGTATTGATCGAAAAAAAGGTTTAGAATTATTAATTCCAGCATTACAAAAATTATCAATACATGGTTTGGATTTTCATTTTGTTTTAGCGGGTACAAATCCCCAAGACCCAATATATGAGCAAAAAATTAAATCTGAGATTGAAAATTCCCAGTTAAAATCACATACTACGATAACTGGGTTTGTGACTGGTGAAGCAAAAATCAGTTTATTGGAAACTGCTGATTTATTTGTTTTACCGTCATACTATGAAAATTTTGGTATTGCTGTTGCAGAAGCGATGGTAGCAGGAACACCTGTGGTTATTTCTGATCAAGTGCATATTTATCAACAGGTGTTAGATAGTGAGTCTGGTTGGGTGGGGACAACGGATGTAGAATCAATAGTGAGATTATTAACAACAGCGTTGTCAAATCTCCAAGAATGTCAACGTCGGGGATTAAATGCCCAAAAATACGCCTTACAACATTTTAGTTGGGATGCTATCACACAACAAGTAATTCAAGCTTACCGAGAAATTGTGGTTGAAAATACCATATTTTAATGTCACCAAGAGTTAAAAAATTTAAAATTTTGTTGCAAACAGCTTAATCTAGATGGGATAATAGTCGTTTTGTGTCATGATGGCACAGTAAAATAGTTATCTTTTCTAATTACAGGGAATCTAGCATGGCTCTCCATCTTGGTGATACAGTACCCAACTTTACTCAAGCCTCTACACACGGCGACATAAATTTTTACGAATGGGCAGGTGACAGCTGGGTAGTGCTGTTTTCTCACCCTGCTGACTTTACACCTGTTTGCACCACAGAATTAGGTACCGTTGCGAAGTTAAAATCAGAATTTGACAAACGCAACGTCAAAGCGATCGCACTCAGCGTTGATAATGTAGACTCTCATAATGGCTGGGTGGGAGATATTGAAGAAACCCAAAGCACCACCCTAAATTACCCAATTTTGGCAGATGCTGACAAAAAGGTTTCTGACCTTTATGATATGATTCACCCCAAAGCAGCTGCCAACATCACAGTGCGTTCCGTATTCGTGATTGACCCCAACAAAAAACTGCGTCTTTCTTTCACCTACCCCCCCAGTACCGGACGCAATTTTGATGAACTATTGCGAGTAATTGACTCTTTGCAATTAACAGATAACTACAGCGTTGCTACACCAGCAGACTGGAAAGATGGTGACGACTGCGTAATTGTTCCATCCTTGAAAGATCCCGAAGTCCTGAAAGAGAAATTCCCCAAAGGTTATCAAGCAATCAAACCTTATTTGCGGATGACTCCGCAACCTAACAAATAATTTGCAGTAACATTAATATTCATTTCCTAGGGTGGGTTACCGACAGCGTAACCCACCATTTTTATATTTATATATATTCACAACTGTAACGATAAAATAAAATTAGTTGGGTCAGCAAAGTAGGAGAAACTAACCATGCTTTCATCCCCTTTAGTTTTTCAGTTTTCACCGTCAATGTCAATGACAGACGAACAATTTTTTGAATTCTGTCACCTAAACCGCGACTTACCCATTGAAATAAATAGATTTGGAGAAATATCAATTATGTCACCAGCAGGTTAAGAAACAGGAAATCGAGAAATTAACATCCTTGGACAATTGTGGGTATGGTCAGAAAAAGATGGTACAGGTATTCCTTTTTCTTCCAGCAGAGAGTTTAAACTTTCCACAGGTGCAGAACTTTCTCCTGATGTTTCCTGGATAAAATTAGACAGATGGAAGACCCTCACACCAGAACAAGAAAAGAAGTTTGCACCTATTTGTCCTGATTTTGTCATTGAATTGTGATCGCCTTCTTATAACCTGCAACCTTTAAAAGATAAAATGACAGAATATATCCAGGAACTAGGAATACAATTAGGCTTAATTAATCGACCGACAAAATCGCCGAGTTTATCTTTATCGTCCTGGACAAACAGAGAAATGTTTAGAAAATCCTGATACTGTCAGTTGTGAAAGTATTTTACCAGGATTTGTTTTGAACATGGGTAAAATTTGGTAAATATTTAGCCATTTTAATTATCTAAAATATTAGATGTTGTAAAATTTCAACTATATTCTGTAAAGCTGTTTCAAAAGCTACTAGACTGCTACTATTCGCTGCTGCTAGATCACAAGGTGATGTAGCTCCTAAAGCAGGTAGAGCATCAACTCTATACAAGTTACTAAAACCCACTGTTAGTTCAATACGGAAACTTTATGCAACAAATAACAAAAGATTATAAACTTGTTTTTATTCTTCTGGTTCGAGTAGATTTTAGAAATTAGCAACAAAATTAACGGTTTTAATCCCCCGTTCTAATAACCAATCTCTTCAGTTTTCCCGTTCACCTAGAGTCATCAATTTACGAGCATCTAATAATTGTATAAATAAATCTGTTTCTAGTAGGCTATCGCGCACTAAGTTATCCTGTGCTTCTCTGTCATTAGTTCCCAGTAAATCTACAAATTCCACACCCCTTTCTAAAAAGGAATCAGGACAAAAAACCTCAACACATGCAACATCTTTTCTCATCTATCTATTTCCATGTAAAACCGCAAAGTGTTGTAAAACTTCTGTTCCAGTGC
Source organism: uncultured Trichormus sp. (assembly GCA_936914905.1). Classification (GTDB taxonomy): domain Bacteria; phylum Cyanobacteriota; class Cyanobacteriia; order Cyanobacteriales; family Nostocaceae; genus Trichormus_B. The sequence goes on from CAKZGI010000094.1 coordinate 35,056, forward strand.
GATAGATTTCTGTCCCATCTACAAACATAATGCGTGTGCGGAGAGTTGAACTATATTTAACAGTAGTTGCAGCACCAGTAGTCGCTATTAAATCAACTTTGTTAAATGCGATTTCCCAACATCGCATTTAACAAAGTTAATTTACCATGATTAAAAAGACCGAATACCGCAATCTGAAAATTAGGATTATTGAAACGATTGCAGACAGCAATTACATCTTTATATAGAGTTGATTCTAGATTCAAATCCATTAATTTACAAGCAGATTTAATAGAATCTATTAGTTGACTATAATTTTGATATTTTTGGTGCATATTCCCTTGATTTAATAATTGGTATTCAGATCCCCTATTTGTTCAAGAAGTTGGGGATCTTGTTGTGGGTCTCTAAATTTAGTTAGCTATAGTAAGCTAATAAGTTGCTGTATGCAGATTCAATTTTTTGTAGTTGCTCAATAATACCTTCGTGCAAAGTCTTCAAACGATTGAATTCAGCTTCACGATTAATTTCGTGTGTAGTTTTTTGTTTGAGGAGATTATCTAACTCCGATTTACGAGAATTGATATCATTATTAATGCGTTGACTGACTTCTTCTTCATAAGGATCAAAACATTCTTTGACTGCATCATAAACAACTTGAGAGACCAAAAAGTTTTGCACCAAGAATCAATTTTTTCATCCCAGATTTTGAGAATTTTCTGGTTGATGTTTCTCAGTTTCATACAAAGGCGTATCAGTCGCATGGATTCTATCTTCCATTTCCCGAAGTCACATTTCAACTTTACGTTGCAGTTCTCTATTATCTTAATCAGGTGATGTCATTTATATCCAACCTCTGTAGTTAATACCCTTATATGTTAACTTACCCTTTTAATTGTACTCAAGACCAAAATCACAGTTTTAACCTCAATTATGTAAACAGACGAACTGGGAAGAGTTGTTTTGACTCATTTAGAGGATGTTAGGTCTGATGCACCCTACAAGAAACTTGATTGTGACACTTGCGTAAGTCCTATATCTGTAGAATCAATCCAAAATTGGATGACCTGGGGGAGTGTAAGACATGGAGAATAGATTCAACTATACGGCAAAATTTGAGAGGGAATAACTCAAGTACATTAGACTTATCCACAAAAGATAAAAAGCTTACTGTGAAAGCGTTACACGAACTATAATTGGGATGAAACACTAATTATGGCTGAACGCAAAAATAAGGGTTTGGGGATGAAAATATCAAAATTATTAAAAGTTTTGAGAAACATAGCTTTTTGAAAAAAATAATCTAAAGGCCGATGATTCAAATATCATGGCTTAGTATAAATGAATCATTTAGATCTAACCTAACTAATCCACATACTGCCATTATCACCTGATTATAATGATGTCGAGCTAAACGACATCTATCACTAGCTAGTCGAAAAGTTTTGAATCTACATATGAGATGTTCAACACCAATTATTCTTGAGGATATTTTCTTATTTTCTTCTTTTTGAATCTCTGAAAGTTCAGCTGTCTTGGGCTTCTTATAAGGTGTAGTAATAAATTCTTGTCTCATATAAGCTTTGTGTCCCAAAAATCTTTGTTTGGCATCTAGGTTTTGGCGATTACTTATAAATAGTGTAAGATCGCTTATCTTACCTAATTTTCTAATAGAAATATCAACTATATGTTCACCTCCTGGGAATACTATAAACTGATTTTATAGAGTGTGTATTTTCTTCTTGCCTGAATAATATTTTTTCTGCCCCTGATAGTCACCTGGTCTTTCTATAGCTTGTTCTGCACCATCTATATAATTAATTTATACTCACTCAGTCCTTCACATAATTATTGATATTTTTGCTCGTATTTCTTTGCTTATTCTATTTGGGAGACAGGTAAAATTCCCCTCACAATTTCTACCCAATAGTTAAATGTGTTATTTGCTTTTGTTCTCGATACATCAAACAATAATCCTAGAATTTCAAATCTTGGCTTCTGTTTCAGGTCTACTAGGCATAGACATACTCCCTCATTTGGGGTTATTTCTGTTTTACATCCTCCTCCAGACGCTATTAACCTAATTTTTCTTCTTCAATTTCTGCTTGTTTCTCTAGATGCCTTTTTTCTGCTAATGCTACCAATGTGATAAAGTCTTCATACTTAATCCCAATTAATCTTTTTGATTCCTGGGGGAATAGAATTATTCCCCCTAGGGGACTTGTCATTCATTATTGATATACATTTCTGTTTATTTCCCCACAAACTTTCTTTTAAAGAAAGGTCTATTGAACATGGATATCAAAATTGGAATATGCCTCTTCCATAGGGTGACATAATGAACCTGTTGAATTTGAAAAGGCAGGTTCATTATGTCTCTGTCTGTAGCTAAGAGGTTGGTGCATTACTGTAGTTGGTTGGTGGCGGTTGTGAATGGGGGAATTACCTGGACTGTGCTAATTATTGCGCCGTTGGGTTTATTGGCGGTAATTATTTGCACTTTATCGGTGTTGTTGGCTAGTTTAATGGTAAGTCACCTTGGGCAAAGGGACGGGATAATAGGGTGATTTTTAATCTGGTATTGGCAGGTAAGAGGTGAATATGGGGTATCGTTTGGGCGGGTACTTCTTCTGCACCTTCTGAACCGCTACCAATGTCAGGAATGGACGGTGACGATGCCAGAGACGGCATTAATGGCTGCTAAAACCTGTTTTTAGGCAATTATGGGTACGTTTAATTTATTGTCCATACCCAGAATCTCAGCTATGCGTCGGTGTTCGGGTGTAATTTCAATGACTTTGATGCGGGTGGGAGTTTCTTTGATATTCAGAATATTCTGTGATTCTGTGATTTTGGGGGAAAATTCCAAGGTGAGACGGCCTTGTTTTTCTTTTTTAACCAGCAGTTCTGGTTCTCCCTTCACGATTTCTACACGGATATTAGGCGTATCTTTCCAATACACTAAATGGACGTCCAATTAATGCCAAGATGGCTATTTCACTGAAGCGATAGTCAACTTTGCCGTAATAATAACCATCATTATATGCTTCAATACAACTACAGATGGGAGCAACGCAACTTTGTGATGTAGGGTAAAAAGTGTGCTTTTAGCTACGCTAACCACAGATATCGCTAAAATATTTATTTTTCTGGAATTAAAGTAAAATAAATCACATCAAACAAATAAAATTGCAAGACAAAGTATTTTCTGAAAACATCCTAAGAAGACTTGCATTCAATAATTTGTGGTTAGTGGGAATAAGCTGCTTAGGCCAGTAATCAAATAAGCAGGTATTAATTACCATAGAAAATTCTGTTAAATAGGAGTTGTAGGTCTAAAATATTAGACGGTTTGAAGATGGATAAAAGAGGTAAAAATGGAATTACAGAAATTATGCCAACTTCCAGCTATCCATTGACAACGAAGATGTAACATAATTTCCGCATTTTCTTTTAACCAAAATTTACTGTTTCCTTTCATTCTTAAATTGACAACTTGGCGGATTAAACTTTCGATAGCTCCACTACCAATAGGTAATTTACTCGCTAAAACTTCAGCATAATTCAAACATTCTTCCCGATAGGGACGTAAAAGATAATTTCTTTCTTGAACCAGAGTTTTATCATGCTCTCCTACTGCTGAAGAAATAAATTCATCCATATTGATGCAGCTTCTCTAATCTTTTCTTGATGGGCGTTAAAAGTTTGTCTATTCCATTCGGGAATGTTATTAATTCCTAAAAGTTTCGTAACTTGCTCTTGGAAATCTTTCAAACATTTAGTAGAATCAAGACTTGAATATATATTTTTTGTCATTAATGGTAGGCTTTCCCTGTTTTTTCCTTGGAAATCCTACCTTTTTTTCTGACCACAATACCAGTCTGTCTCAAGTTCTCTAATCTGATAAATTTATCTAGTAATTTGATTTAATCTTCTATATGTATAGAATATTTTAATTGTACGGTAAATTATTTTTATCGATCCCTGTTTTGGGTTTAGTGATCGCACACTTTTTGCCCCACCTCACAAAATCGCGTTGCTCCGGTAATGAACCATGCTAAACGCAGTTCCGACTCGGCCTTTCCTCGTGTTTGTGGTTCTTTGTGGAGATTTACCAGGGCATTGAGGCACACTTTCCAGGCTTCCTGGGGCTGCATAAGGTCTACGATGGTTTGAATATTGCTATCTTCTCGGAGTGCCTCTGCTTGTTGCTTGTAGTTACTACTGGGTTTGAGTCGGGATAAGAGTTCTGTGGTTTCCATTGCCAGTCAGTGATGACCGGATGCGATCACTCTCCGATACAATTGTTGTAATAAGTTAGGTAAGGGTTTTTTGGCACTTTCAGCATTCATCCAGTAAAGGCACAAAGAACAAAATAATGTTTCAAAACTATTTTCTTCTTCCACAGATGAAATGTTGGGGCTGACTATAAATTCTTTTTGGGTGATATAACCTTGCTGGACTTGCAGTATCATTTTCAGTCTGGCATAAATAAACCCTAGAAAATGATCTCATTGACGAGACATTAAAGTGGTGTAATCTTCTGCTTCGCACAGGGGTTGCACTGAAACATCTTTTAACAAGGCAAGAATAAAAAATAAACCGCCAATTGTATTAAAATATATTCGGCCTTTGCCCTTGCCTTTTTTCAGGGCTTTGAGGGCATCTGTATAATAGACCTGTCAGGAAAATTAACTTGGTGTCAAAAAAATGGTAGAAGGGAATTTTG